>JANQET010000065.1 GCA_028278265.1 Myxococcota bacterium | reverse complement strand
ATTTGTCATCGGCGCACAGCTGAAATGCCGAGTCACATTCGCCATTACAGGGGGGCTCACCGTGACCGCCACAGGGCGCACAGTCCGCATCATAGGTCGAGGCCCCGGGATTACCCACACAGGGGTCGCCGTGCGCATCGGTGCCGCACTCCCCGTTCGTCTCGCCATCACTACAGCAGTGCCAACATTTGTTATCGGCACACGGCTGAAGTCCCGAATCACACTCACCGTTGCAGGGGGGCTCACCGTGACCGCCGCAGGAGGAGGTGCAATCCGCATCGTAGGTCGGGGCCCCGGGCGTCCCCACACAGGGCTGACCGTGTTGATCGGTTCCGCACTCCCCGTTTTCGGAGCCGTCGGTGCAGCAGTGCTGACATCTGTCATCGCCACACTCCTGCAGGCCATTGGCGCACTCTCCGTCGCAGGAGACTTCACCTTCCTGGCCGCAGGCAGCCTCGAGACCGAGGGTTACGGTTCCGGGCTGCTGGGCGAGAAACTCCGCTTCCAATCGCTCCAGTTTAAATGTCAGGGAGCCCGTCACCTGATGCTGGTGCCCCGGATTGTAGGATATCGTGACGAGTTGTTGACCTCCCGGCCCGGCGTAAAACGTCTGCGGTTGTACGGTGAATCTTTGATTGTCGGTACTCGCCACTATTTTCCACGTCAGCGTATCGTGGGACACCACCATTATTCTCGCCTCAGCCGGCACATCGATCTGGTTCCCGGAATACAATTCACCTTCAAGCTGTCCGGCCTGATTGACCCGATGGAATTTGGGCGTCACCGTTTCATCATAAAAGCCGTTGTAACCGAACAACATTAAATGACTCCGTTCGGAGACCGTGTAATTGAACTTGATCGGAAACTGCTCGGTGCAGATACCATTGGCCGGCGGAAACGGATCGATGTGATAGGTCAAATCGAACCGCGCCGATTCTCCCGGTCCGAGCTCACCCGGAAGGTTGATTGGATTGCTGATCGTCACGTCCGAGCACTTGGGCGTACTGGAGATCACACTGGATTCGGTGATTGAGATATTGCCCTCACTGCGCATGTTCTTGACCACGACGCGATCAGAAACCCTGTCGGTGTGAATGGCAAAGTGGCGAAACTTCCGACCGCTCCAAATGTTTTTTTCGCTGATCTTCACCGAAATCCCCGGCTCGGTTGTCGCCTTGATGTCGAAGCTAAAGGGGTCGGCCCCCGGTGCGCTGCCGGACGCCGTTACACGACCGTGATTGAGCATTCCCACCGAGGCCATGGTCTCCAACACCACAGTGAACGTTTCCGTTTCGTCCGGGTCCAAGAACAATGTCGAAGGGGAGGACGAGGAGAGGGAAAACTCCCCGAACTGGCCGATCGTCGCCACTGTCAAATCGCATTGGATACTCAAAAAATCCAATTTGTTCTTGGCCTGAAACAGAAAACGATGGCTGCTGACCGGCACAACGCCATCGAATTGGACAACGCTGCCATTGGGGACAATGGTGTAGGGATACGCCGAATCGAGATCGCGCACGTCGAGATTCTTACAACCGTCGACTTTCCCGGTCACATTGAACGAGAACTCCTGACTCGGTGTAAGACCGATGGCCTCGACGATTGCCCCGTATTGTTTGTCGGAAACCACCGTTTGCGCGGGATTGGTCCCCCACTCCAAGTAGAGTGTTTCGCCGCCCCAATTGACCGATTCCAACTGAGGGATCTCGATGCCCGCCAGGCTTTGAACCACCGGGCAGCTGTCCGTCGGATCGGACGGTTTCTTGAGACAGAAGACCGGCTGGGGATTTGTTGGATTGTCCGTCACCTGGAGCTGTTCCAGGGTCAGTGATCCCTCCCCCTCCCGATAGAGGCGCAGGGCGACCCGGCGTTGCGCGCCGGATTGGGGAACGATGTTCATGAAGCTGTTGGCATGGGTCGCATCACCGATGATCACTTGATCGCAGCCAGTGGGCGGAGCGGACACCAGCGGCGAGTCCGGGTGAATGACGCAGACCAGACCGTCCGGGGTGTCGGCAGCGATCAACAAGCGGCTCTCCTCCTCATCATCGACATTGATGGTCCCCTGCCAGACGAAATCTTTCATCCACACCGGCGGATCGGGATCGTTCAGCGAGGAGATCCATTGAACGACCCTGAACTCGCCGTTCTCGGTCGTGTCGTCGATGGTTGCCTCAATCGCCACGAACTGGGGCCGGCTCTGCTGCACGGTCGCCTCACAATCGTACAGACAGAGGTAGCCGATGGAGCAGGAGGAGCAGGGATCGATGAACCCGGAGCTGTGGCGTTGCACGGTCATGCCGGTCGGTATTTGGCTGAGATCGTAGTCAATGCCCTCTCGCGGGATGCACAAGAGGTGGGCGCCGGGTGAGTCGTCCACCCAACACCAGGGGGCCTGAAGCACCACACTGGACGCACCGTCAAACTCGACGCGTCCGCAGTCGATGGTTCTGGTTTCACTCAACTCCCCATCTTCCTCGACGTCAATGGTGCACTGGTGGACGGTCGAGTTCATTTGAGAGGAGTGCACCTGCACCAGCGACACGTCGTCGACCGCGATCCATCCGGAGGAGAGAAAGTGGTACAGATCGACCCTGACGGCGGCGGTGCCGGCCGGCGTGACAAAACTGCCGCCGCGCTGCTGCCAGGCGGTGCTCAACGCTCCCGAGTAGTCGTGATGGACGTTTTGATGGCCCAGATTGGCGCCGTCGCTGCCAAAGAAATAAACCCGCATCAGCAACCCGTGGGTGCTCTCGTCGGGATCGGTTTCTCCCCGCACCCAGGCGGTCAGGCTGTACTCGGCCTGCTCCTGCACCCCGACCCGATCGGAATAGACCTCTCCGTAGGCCTGGTTGCTGATCGTGTAGGCATAGGTCCCCTCGAAGGGTGCGGCCGATCCCCAGCTGCTGCGCCAGACCGATGTCCCGGGAAACTCGGGGTGAACGTATTCTCGCCAGCCGGTTGCGTCCTGCTCAAAGCCCGGATTGGGGGCCAGGTTGGCGTAGCTGCCGTCTTGGGTGAGCCGGACACTGTCAAATGCGATCCAGCCCGAGGCCTGGTAGTTGTACAACAGGATGCTGAGGGTCGCGGTGTCGGCGGGTGTGATGAATTGGCCGCCGAGCTCCTGCCAGGCCGACGGAGGCGCTCCCCGGTGCACATTCTTGTGGCCGATGAAGGTGTTGGTCGCGTCGTAGAAATAGATGCGCATCAACAGCCCGCGGAGACTCTCGTCCGCATCGATCTCACCTCGGACCCATGCGCGGAGATCGTAACCGGTCGAGGGGGCTACGGCAATTGGATCAGAGATGAGCGCGCCGTGTACCTGATTGCTGATCACGTAGGCGTGAGTTCCGCTGCGAGGGGCGCTGATACCCCCTTTTCCACGCCAGACAGAGGTGGCCGGAAATTCGGGATAGGCCCACTCGGTCCACCCCGCATCCCCGTCTTCGAAACCGGGATTCGGTGCGAGATTCTTCTCCCCACCGACCCGGCGGAGCTCCACGTCATCAAATGCGACCCAGCCTGAGGAGAGGTAGTGGTAGCATTCGATGCGCATCGAGACCGTCCCCGCCGGGGTGGTGATCCGACCGCCACGCCGTTGCCATTGGTCGCTCAACGGCCCGCTGAAATTTTTGTACGCCACCCCGTGCCCGAGCTTCGCCCCTTGAGCATCCAGGAACCTCGCCCGGATCATCGGGCCCTTCAGGCTCTCCCCGTAGTCCACCTGTCCCCGCACCCACACGTACAGATCGTATGAGGTTTCGGCCTCGACGCTCAGGTAGTCCGAGAAGATGGCACCATAGGCCAAGTTGCTGACCGAGTAGCCGTAGGTCTCGCTATGGGGCGCCGCCGTGCCCCACCGATGTCGCCAGACCGAGGTACCGGGGAACTCGGATGACGACCATTCAGTCCAACCCACCGAGCTCTCCTCGAATCCGGAATTCTGCAGCAGGCTCAGGTCATTGCCCTGGAATCGAATTGATTTCGCCGCATCAAACTCACCACCTGCCGGCCCCGATTTCCGCTCGGTTTCATCCGGTTGCAGTGCGTCCATCGATCCGAGCCCCGATGGGGATATCACAGGCTGAGGAACCCCCTGAGAAGCTCGCTCGAGTTCCTCCCCCATCGAAACGACCGGGGATCCGGCCCTATCCGGTGGCGAGGGAGTTCTACCTGGGGCACCCTCAACAGCCCCGGAATCGGTATCCGTTTCAAAATCGGTCCCATTGTCCACCTCCCCTACCCCCTCGGGATCATCCAACATCCCGCATCCCGTTCCCATCAACACGGCAGAGGCCAACAACAAAACACAACCAACTTGATATTTCATTTTTTCCTCCCAGCGCTGGGGTCTGACCCCGACAATTGACACTTTTTTTTGATCCGTTGACTATTGGACTCGGGGCATCGCCCCGTTCAGCAACACATCAGACGCCGGAGCGCACCATCAGCACCGACGCCTCGGCCCCGTTCGCCACCCGGTCGGGCAGGGAGCCGAACAACCACTGCCGCACGGCCCACTCCTCCGACGCCCCGATGATGACGAGATCATGTTCCTGTGCCGTGTCGATTATCGCCTGCGCTATATCGGTGTTGATCACCACGGAAACGTCGGCCGTGACACCGGTCTCCCTCAAGGCGTGGCGCACGTAATCTCCAGCAAGGTTTTCGAACAAATCGAGACTCTCATGGTCAAAGTCCGATTTGGCCTGAGCGTGTCCCTGCCCGACCTGGACCGTCATTGCGGTGATCTGAGCGCCCCACTGTTCGGCCAGCTGCCCGGCCAATTTGAGTCCCAGCTTGGCGTGGGGGCCCCGGCCGACCGGCACCAAAATGCGTTTGACACCGTCCAGCCCGTTGTCTTTGAGCACCAGCACACTGCGATTGGCCGCCTTGACCACCCCGGTGACGTTTTTGCCGCGGACATCACCCCGCCAGCCCAACAGGATCAGCTCGGGTTGTTCGAGATCGGCGATATTGAGCAGGGCCGAGGGCACATCGTGCGCCACCAGGGCGTTGGCCCGGGCCCGGATGCCCTGTTCCGCCACCTGCCGGGTCGCCGAATCGAGCAGCGTTTCCTGTTCCCGGCGGGTTTTTTCGAACGCCTGACGACCCGCTTCCAATGGGGTCTGAACCGGTACACCCACGACATGGGCCAAGGAGAGGCGTGCCTGCCGGGCCTTGGCCAGCGCAATCCCCACTTTGAGCAGGGCGCCGTGGGTCGCCGGGTTGGCCAGGGGCAACATGATCACCGGAAACGCGTCCCGTCGCGCCGCCGCGTACGCCTCGGCCTTGACCACCAGCGGCTTGATCACTTTCTCCTTTAACAACTGATCAGAGGCGCCCACCAGATTGGTGTGCTTGCGCAGAAACAACACGTACCAAATCAAGGTCGCGATGACGATACCCAACCCGATCATCACCGTCGGCCGACTGGTCAGGCTCATCACAAAGATGCATCCCAATAGCCCGATGATCGGCACGACCGGATAGAGAGGGGTTTTAAAGCTCGGTTTATACCACTCCAATTTGGCGTGTCGCATGACCATGCAGGCCAGTGAGATAAAGGCGTAGAGCAAGAGGCTCAAAAACGCGCCGGCCTCGGCGATCAGCTCGAGGTGGGAGCCCAGCAGCACCAGCAACACCATGGTCAGGCCGCCGGTGACGACGATCGAGCGGTACGGGGTTCTGAACCGGCGGTGGATCTGGTTGAACCAATCGGGCATCAGCCTGTCCCGGCCCATGGCGAAGCTGATCCGCGAGGCGGCCATGATGCTCGCGTTGGCCGAGGAAACCGTGGCCAGGATGCCACCGCAGAGGATAATGGTGTAGCCGGTCTTGCCCATCAGCACGCGGGCCAACTCCATCAATACCGTCTCGGTGGCCATCGCCGGATCGTCGTAGCGGAGCAACCCGACCACGCAGAATTCCACTGCGCAGTACACCACGGTGACGATGATCACCGAGCCGACCACTGCGAGGGGCAGGTTGCGGTCCGGATTTTTGATCTCCTCAGATACGGCTGCAATTTCGGCAAATCCCATAAATGTGACAAACAATACCGGGGTCACCACCAGAAACCCTGAAATGCCGATCTCCGGTGGAATCAGCGGCTGTACTTTGTCCATGTCGACATCGAAAATGGCGCGCACGAAAAAGACGATCAGGGCGATGAGCAGCCCGGCCACGATCACATTCTGGGTCCCCCCGGCCTCCTTGGCTCCGATGAAATTGAGGCCGGTAAGCAAGCCGGTCATTCCCAGCGCCAACCAAACGTGGGAGATGGGCAAGACGTCGGCGATGTAGTAGCCAAAACCGATCATGTAGAAGGCGGACGCAAAGATCAGGCTCAGCCAGAGGCACCAGCCCATCACCGATCCCAACATGGGACCAAAGGCGCGCACGATGAACAGGTAGCCGCCGCCGGCCAGAGGCATGCCGGTCGACAACTCGGACATGCACAGGGCGATCAACACGGCGACAAAGCCGCAAAGACCGAACGAAAGCACCACCACTGGGCCGGCCTTGGCCGCGGCGATCCCCGGCAGCACGAAGATGCCGGCACAGATCATCGTGCCGATGCCGATTGACATCGCCGCCCCGAGGCCCAACTCACGCGCTAACTTGGTACTGGAATCCCCATTGAGCGGATCACCATTGGTCTTTTCATCCATCAGCCACTCCCCTCCTCGGCGGGTAAGTACCACAAACCCATCAACTCACCAAATCACTGAACAATTGTCGCCTGCAAGGGGTCTGACCGACCCGATCCAACAATTGACAGCGGCTGTTTGAAAAATCTGCAAGTCTGTTAATCTGGATTCATAATTGAATTGAATCGAACTGTACACAATGCGGTGCGTCGCTTGAAGTGGAGAATATCTGATGGCGGCACAGGAGGAAACTATGGATGCCTGAGACGCAACGCCAATGTTTAAATTCACGGGTAGCCACGAGGGCTACCCTACACGTAGTCATTTGAAATTATTATAGGGGCAATCCCTTGTCCTTGTGGTTGCCCTTTTAACAGGGCTCGTGCAAATTTGCTGGTTACTTCTCAAGGATCACTATGCAACTCCGTCCCTTTCTCACACTGTTATGATGCACTTGCTAGGATGGTGATTCAAATGGAAGGGGGTTGTCGATCCCGGGCTAAACGGGCGCAATCAGAATTCCCTGCTAGTCCATGCCGTGCTTCTTGCGCAGCTCGTCTATGGCTTTGAGCAACGAACGTGGGCTGTTGACCCCATCCCTGGTCAGCTTGTCCATCTCTTCCCGGAATGCTTCGGTGGCCAGCTTGGTCTTGGCCTCGGCCGCCTCGTGCAAAGTCCGCACCAGCTCATCGTGTTCCGCCGGCTTGGCCATGAATTTGAAAGCGTTTTGCTTGCCGCTTTCGAGGGCCGCATCCAGCGAACCATGGCCGGTCAGCACGATGGTCTGCAGGTGAGGCCGCAGACCCTTTAAGGCCGCCTGGGTCTCGATGCCATTCATGCCAGGCATTTTGAGATCGATGATGGCCACGTCAAAATCCTCGTTTTCCAGGGCCTTGACGGCTTCCTCGCCGGACGTTGTGGCGCGTACCGTAAATCCCTCACGCAACAGGCGCTTTGACATGTAGTCAATTAGCTCTTCTTCGTCGTCCACAATCAATACTCGGATGTCTGTTTCTGACATGTCTCACTCCTCTCACCCGTTTTACGTATAGCGATTCTGCGTCGGGGTACAAGCAAAATCGATGACTGGCATCTACCGTCGTGATTTGACATAGTCATATCCACAGGAGGTAAGGATGGCACAGAACCAAGAGGATGCCCGGGTGTTGCAGGCGGCTATCGTGGGTGGCGGCAAAGGGTGCGAGTCCATTTTGAAAATGGTGGAAAATGACACCCTGGGGCGTTTCCGCATGATCATCGTAGGGGTGGCCGAGGTGGATCTGAACGCCCGCGGGGTAGTCTACGCCAAATCCACCAACATTCCCCACATCACCACCGACTACAAAGAGCTGTACGCCATTGAGGGCCTGGACGTGATTATTGAGTTGACCGGACTGGCCACGATACGGGACGAAATCGAAGCCACCCGTCCGCGCCACGTCAACCTCATCGACCACTTTGGTGCGCGCCTGTTTTGGAACCTGCACCAGGCGGAAAAACGGGTCATCCGCCAACGCATCGAGATGCAAGCCGAGGTGGAACAGGAAAGAGAGCGCATCGCCCAGATCCTCAACTCCATCCCCGACGAGATTGTGGTGATGAATAGGGACATGCAGATCGTTGATGCCAACTCGTCTTTTCTGAAAAACAACCATTTGGAGATCGGCGACATCCGCGGTTGTCACTGCTACGAAATCGAGCAAACCATTCGCGGGGAGTGTCAGATCGCGGTGGACAACTGCCCCTTCTCTCGCGTCATGCGCGAGGGCAATCCGGTCCCCTTAGTGCGCAAACATATCGACGCAAACGGTCACATTCGCTACGCCGCCATTGTGGGCGCTCCTTTGCTGGACAAGGATGGTCAGGTGGAGGGCATGATCGAAATGACCCGCGACATCACCAAGCGCCTGCGCATGGAGGAAGAGTTGGCCGCCCGCGAGCTGCGGCTGCAACAATTCATGGAGCTGGCGCCGCTGGCCACCTACATCAAAAACCAAGCCGGCCAGTACATCGACATCAACCCGGCCTTCATCAAAATGTTCGGGCGCAACGAAAAAGAAGCCATCGGAAAATCCGATCTGGAACTTTTTCCCCGACGAGCAGCCGAGACCATGCGCGAAGGCGATCGGGAGTGCTGGCATAAACGGGATGCGGTGTCGTTGGAATCGGAGGTGGACCTGGATAACGGCACCCTCTTCCTCTCCACCGTGAAGTTTCCCATTGTGGATCCCAGCGGCAAGCCCACCGCCTTGTGCGGCCTGTCCAAGGACGTGACCCGGGAAAAAGAAGCCGAAATCAAGCTGGTGGAGACCCGCAAATACCTGCAACAGATCCTGGACGACTCGCCGGTGATCATCATCACCACCGACCTGGCCGGCAACATCGTCAGTTTCAATCCCGGCGCCGAGGTCTCTTTGGGGTACAAGGCCGAAGAAGTCATCGGACGTCCCGCCTCCGGTTTCTACCACACCCATGAGGAGCGGCGTAACCTCATGCGCAAGGTCAACTCGGGCAGTGCTGTCCGCGACTACTCCACCGAACTGCTGCGCAAGGACGGCACGCCGGTACCCGTATCCATCACCCTCTCCCAGCTGCGCGACTCGGACGGCAACATGATCGGAACGGTGGGCATGAGCAAGGACATCTCCCACCGCAAGGTGCTCATGAACCAAATCCTGCAATCCGAGCGCATGGCGGCGGTGGGCCGATTGGCCTCGGGGGTGGCCCACGAAATCAACAATCCGCTGGCGATCATCTCAGAGATCACCGGGTTCATCGGCGATTTGATCCGGGACGGGGATCCGCCCGAGGTGTTACTCAAGGAGATCCACAAGGGCTTCCCAAAAATTCTGGACCAGGTCAGACGGGGCCGCACTATCACCCGGCGCATGCTGGATTTTGCCCGCAAGACGGAGTCGCGCATCGTGGTGGCAAGCGTCAATTCCGCCCTGGACGAGATCATCCCATTCTTGGAAAAAGAAGCGCAGCAAGAAAACATCACCCTTCACCGGGCCTATGCCCAGGAGCTGCCGCCGGTGGCGGTGGAAGAAATGCAACTGCAGGAAGTCTTTATCAACTTGATCACCAACGCCATCCATGCCCTGTCGGGAAAATCGGAGGGCAACATCTGGTTGACCACGGATCTGCTCGACACCAAAGTGCGAATCACCATTAAAGACGACGGTCCGGGCATCGACGAGAAGGTACGACAGCGCTTGTTCGATCCCTTCGTGAGCACCAAACCCACCGGGATGGGAACCGGCCTTGGCCTGTCCATTTGCTACGGCATCGTGAAACGGTTCGACGGGGAAATTCGGGTCCACTCAGAAAAAGGCATGGGGGCGACATTTGAGGTCATTTTGCCACCCGCTGCCAACACCTAGCCCGAAGAATTCCTGAACAATCGGCTACAAGCGCCGATCCCAAACCAACTATCCAAAAGTGTCAACTGTCGGGGTCTGACCCCATCAGTTGACACTTTCTTTGTGATCGGTTTGGGGTGTGCAGCCCAGGAGTTGGAGCAACCGGGGAACCATGTCGAGGACCATGGCTTTTCGTCTTCTTTCGGTCATTAGCAGGCCGCCGATGCCGCCGGGCTCGATGAAGTTGCAGTATTCTACTTTTAGCAATCCTTTGTGACCGGCCAGCGGGGTGAGCTTGAAGAAACCCTCGAATACCTCGAGGTCCCCTCCGATGCGCTGCCAGCTGAATTTGTGGCCCGTTGGGTTGGTTCGTACGGCGCAATTAACGATCTTTTCTCCGATCAACGAATCGAGGCGGTATTCCCAATCGCCTTTTCGGCGGGGAATGGGCCGAATTGATTTGACGTTGCTGAACAGCTTTTGCCCGGCATCCGGTCGGGAGAGGACGCTCCACGCTTGTTGCAGATCTGCTCGCACCACCATGGTCATCACGATACCCCGATCGCCCGCGGCGTTGCGGATAAAACGGATGGCCGGTTCGTTTAACTGGGGGTTGTCGTCGGCCAGCGCCGGGGTCGCACCGATGGTGGCGATCATCAGGCTCAGCGCTCCAATCAAGCGAAGCGGGGTCCGGCCCTCCCGGCGGCGATTCACATCTGCTGCGCTGGTGCTATACCGTCGCATTGTGGGAGGGAAAGAAGACCCGCACGAGCTCTTTTATGCCGTCGTCCAGGATGGCGATTCTGAAGAACGACAACAGTACCCGATTGAATCCCCGGCGGGGAAATTCTCGAAATACGGCCCGGCAGGTGGCGGCATCCAGTCCGTGGCGCATTTTGCCCAAGCTGTGCTCTACGCTGACCGCCCGCCGCACCAGATCCCCTTGGGCACTGATGTGAGGCACGGCCGCGAGGGAGTGGCTGTAGAGCATCACATCGGCCAAAAACTTTTTCTGTGGCTCGGTCAATCCCCAATCGGCGGTTCGCTCGAGCGCGAATTGGTGTCCCCGTTTGAGGTAGTTCTTCTCTGTCGGATCTTCCACGCAGAGGCCGATATCGTGAAGATAGCAGGCGGCGTAGGTCAGATCCTCGTCCACGGCGATGCCCTCCTTGTCGGCGAGGGCCATGGTGAACCGGGCCAATCGCAGGCAGTGATTTTCGAGCGCTTGACCGTGCTTGCTACAGGAACGCAACAGATTGAGTCCCCGCTCGCGCAGGGTCACGGTTTCAGCGGATGGCGTCGGTGAAGTCGTCATTACTGCAGCGCCCCCACGCAGCTAGACCCGGCTCCCGCAGTGCAGCCGAAGCAGTGGGGTCCGGTGGAGATGGGACATCCCTTGAAATCAGCCAAGGACTCGAGCGCAAACACGTCGCTTCGCGGCCGACCCTCGGTGAGCTTGCTCGGGAGATCCAGCACTTGGTTGAAGTCACAATCATAGAGCTTGCCCTGCCAATCCACGCTGACGAGGGTCTTGCACATCACCTCATCGACGGTCTTGGGATTGAACGTATCGACCAGCATCGACATGTAGGTCGTCTCTTGATCGGCTTGGGCGAGCTTCTCGGCAAATCGATTTATCGGCATGTTGGTAATGGTGTACAGATGGTTGAACAATATCCCGTATCGATTGCCCAATTCCTCTTTGTAGGCCTGCTCCAACGTGGCTTGGGGCCCGGGTAGAAACGGTCCCCCCGGATTGTAGACCAGATTGAGCACGAGCTTGGAATCCGGCCTGCCGTAGCCGAGCCGATTGAAGCGGGTCAGCGTCTCGATGCTGCGCTCGAAGGTGCCGTCGCCCCGCTGCTGATCCACGTTGGACTCGGTGTAACAGGGCAGGCTGGCGGTTATTTCGACCCCTTGGGTGCCGAGAAATTCCCCCATCTCCTCCATCCCGGCTTCGGTGTGGACCGTCAGGTTGCTGCGCACGATAACCTTTCGCCCCAGCGACCGCACCGCCCGGATCAACGCGGTGAACTCCGGGTGCAGCTCGGGAGCACCACCGGTCAAATCGACCGTTTTAACCCCCGGGCTGGCTTCGATTAGCCGCACAATCTGCTCCACCACGGCGCGGGGCATCACTTCCCGACGATCCGGCCCGGCAGCCACGTGACAGTGGGTACACATCTGGTTGCAGCGCCGACCCAAATTTACCTGAACTGTTTCGATGGTCCGCTTGTACAGGGGCTTTATCCCCTGAGCTCGCAAGTGAGAACCAAAATCAAACTCATGGCTCAGCGCGGTTTGTCCCTTTGCCATTATCCGATGCTCCTTCTTTCACTTCGACGGTACAAAACCGTTTTAATTGACCGCTATTTTCCGTTAAGAGCCCAATCATACGCCAAGAACTCCACCTTGGGCGCATCTCGAGTCACCGCTTTCTTGTTGTCGCCGGTCAGGTATTTGGCCACAAACGCGGTCATCGATTGAACCGATGAACCAAAATCCTCTTTGTACCAATCGAATATTTTAGACAAGTACAATGTGTTCGACGCGGCGTTATACCGATTTTTGCTCTGATCCCGCAGAAACAGTCGCGTCTGCCGGTCGAGCTGCTGGGCGAGCCTATCGGCGGTGAACGCCTCGCCGAGCAACACGGGACAGCTCATCGAGGCGCAGTTGAGGGCAAAGTGAATGCGCGGTTCGTCGAACCGTTTGCGCAAAATCTCATTCTCCACCGCGTGCAGGGAGAGGGCTCTACCCGCTATTTTCTCCAATGGAATGAACACCTTGCGCCACGCATCCCCCGGTTTTGCCCCCACTTTTTGCAGGCTCTTGAGCGGGTAGTGATCGAACACCAACTCGATCGTGTACGCGTTGTAAACATTGATCCAAAATGCAATCTTTTGCGCTTTGTTCCACTGGGCATATTCTCTCTTTTCGACCGCTTCGAGGGATTGCAGGTAGCGCTGAAGCGCGGGCCGTCCGGCCTTGAAGAACCGCTTGTAATCCACTTGACCGGATTTGACGTACATTCCCAGCAGATCGGACCAGGCGTGGTGTTGGTGATCAAATCCCGGGGGAACACTGGAATCGGCCCTCACTTCGGCGCTGGCGAAGGCAACGGCCAGGAGCAGAGCAATGCCCCACGGTCCGGACCGGATGGAATGGGTGAACGGCAGCGCCCCAGCGGCACTTTTGGCAAATGGATGACGAGTGATTGAACGGTTTTTGGTCATCGTGTCGCTCCTTTTGCTTTACAGGAGTCAAAGATGAGGTCGACCGTTACACCTTCATCTCATTGTCCTTAAAGAAGCGATACAGCGTGGCCCGACCCACACCGAGCAACTTGGCCGCCTTGACCTTGTTCCCGCCGGCTTGGGCCAGCGCCTGTTCGACTCTCTCTTGGGTCAGCTTGGTCCGGCGACCCTCCCGGGGCTCGGCGACGGGTAACGGATTCACCGGCACCGGGGCCAGCGGAGCGGCCGGAATACTCGAAGTGGTCGATACTGGCGGGGTCTCTTCGAGGGCCGAGCGAAACCGAATCTCCGGCGGCAGATAGTCGGTGGTGATCGACCCGTCCAGGGCGTGGACCGAGGCAAACTGAAGCGCGTTGATCAGCTCGCGAATGTTTCCGGGCCAATGATGGGCAAAGAGCAGGCCCATCGCCCCATCATCGACGCGGGAGATGGTTTTGCCGGTCTCCTTTTTGATGTTCTCCAGAATCTGCTCGATGAGGTAGGGAATATCCTCTTTGCGCTCCCGCAGGGGGGGCAGATCGATCGGCACCACACACAGGCGATAGAACAGGTCCTCGCGAAACTCCCCGTCCTGGACCATCTGGCGCAGGTTGCGATTGGTCGCGGCCACGATCCGCACATTGGCCTTGAGCAGCTTCTCTCCGCCGACCCGCTCAAATGTCTGGTCCTGCAGCACCCGCAGCAGCTTGACCTGCACGTGAAGGGGCAGCTCTCCAACTTCGTCCAGGAACAGGGTGCCCCCTTCGGCGAGCTCGAACCGCCCTTTCTTGTCCCGGATCGCGCCGGTGAACGCCCCTCGCATATGGCCGAACAGCTCGCTTTCGAGGATGTTTTCGGGCAGGGCGCCGCAGTTAATCGGCACGAACGGTCCTTTGGCCCGACGGCTCTCCTTGTGAATCGCGCTGGCGGCGAGCTCCTTGCCGGTACCGCTCTCCCCGGAGATCAGCACCGGGTACTCCGACGCGGCCACTGCTCGGATCGTATCGAAAACATTGACCAACTTGGCCGACACACCGATCATCCCGTGAAACGCCTGCCGCCGATCCAGCCGCCAGTGCAGATCGGCCAGCTCGGTGATGTCCCGTACAATCGCCAGCACACCCCGCACTTGATCCCCGATGCGCATCGGCTCTGATTTGACGTTGACCCGCCGGCGTTCCCCATCTGCTCTGATCACGGTGATTTTGATGTCCCGCCGATCCTGCGTCGAGCTTCCCGGCTCGAGGAAGGCACAGTGGGAGCCGCACAGACCGTCCGGGGGAAATGCCGCATGGCAGTCCATGCCGATGATCTCTTCCTTGGTTCGACCGGTCAGCTCCAACGTGGCGCGATTGACGAGGAAAATGCGTCGATATTCGTCGTGCACCACCACCCCGTCATCGAGCATGTCGAACAGGTGCTGTGATTGAAGCCGCTGGACCATGATCGCATTCAGACAGCCATCTTCCACCAATGCGTCGATGCGCTGCTTGATATCATCTCGCACCCGGCGAAAAGTCTCGAGCACGGCCTGGGGATCGCCAGTAGCCTGCGCCGGGTCAGCGACGGCCCAGTGCATCTGGGCGGGAATGCCGGCCATGAACGCGAAAACAGCGCTGTGGCACCGCTGAAGGGGCTGGTCGATCTCTCCTGGCTGGAGCAACGCGGCCTTTTCTCGGTGGGCGTCATCACAGAGGGTGATCGTACAATCGAACTCCTTAAAAGGCAGATCATCGAGGGCCTTGGAGTGCTGCTCACTGATGTCGATATCCAACTCGGCCATCACCTGCCGGGCCAACGGATTGACCTCGCCGGAACGGACGCCCGCGCTGAACGGCTCCACTTTGTCGCCGTACAACTGACGCATGAACCCCTCGGCCATCTGGCTGCGGCAGGCATTTTCTCCACAAATAAAGAGGATTTTGGGCTTTTGATTCATGATAGTCCTATCCCTGGCGGGACAGGTTGATCATGAGGATTCCGATCAGTTGGATCATGATGTTCCTAGCCCCGGCTGGGGCCAGGTGTATCATAGTGTCTCAGTGTCTCACAAGAGATGAAACAATGGTTGGCGAATTTTCTACGATGGTGTGTCTTTGGAAGGGGTGTCTTTTTCATTCGCCGACCCGCGGCAGGACTCGGCCATTCAGGTGGACACCCCCAGGCGCGGGAGGACCCACCGTTGCAGCGCGATCCAGCCGACCAAAATGCCGGCCATCAGTAATGCGTCCTCCATTATCCAAGCGCCGCCATCGCCTTTTTCAATTTGACCTCCACCGTCTCGGCGACACCCGCCATTTTCGGATTTTCAATCACCTTGAACATCTCCCTGGGATTGATCGCCGAAACCGTGATGGTCTGGTCGTTCTCCTCGTACACCACCACATTGCAGGGCAGGAGCAGGCCGACCAGCGGCTCTTCGGTGAGCGCTTGATGGGCCAGCGGGGGATTACAGGCCCCGAAGATTTTATAGGGGCGAAACGCCACATCGAGCTTCTGCTTCAGCGTGCTTTTTACATCTATCTCAGTCAGTACGCCAAACCCCTCTGTTTTCAGTGCAGCGGTCACGCGCTCGACCGCATCGTCCATTGTGATTCGACCCAGATTGCGGGTAATCCCGTAGCTCGCTCGGTTCATTGTGGCTCCCTCCGTGTGTTTTCTCCCCACAAGGGGTGACGCGGTTTCCCGCGGATCAGTTGGTGATCACCTTGTCCAGAATCGCCGCAAAATCCCCCTTGGGGCGAGCGCCGACGATGACTTCCTTGACCTCTCCATCCTTGAACAAGGCGATGGTGGGGATGGAGCGAATGCCCATCTTACCGGCCACGGCCTGCTCTTCGTCCACATTGACCTTCACCACCTTGGCCCGTCCGGCGTACTCTTCGGCGACCTCCTCCAATACCGGTCCGACCACCCGGCACGGCCCGCACCAGGGGGCCCAAAAATCGACGAGCACCGGTAGATCACTCTTTTCAACAAGACTATCAAAGTTCGCATCGGTTCCTTTTTCAATATGCTGACTCATTTTTCTCTCCTTGCCGAGCGCTGCATCCCGCGTTTTTTGCTCAGGTTTTGCTCAGCTCTACCCATAAGAGCCCCGGCCCCGCGATTCGTGGCAAAAAAAGTTGTTTTTTTTGCCGACCCGCCGGAATCTTCAAGGTGGCATGGGAGTTGCTTGGGTTATCGGTAGCAATCTTCTGACTCGAGCGCCATCGCGGTACACAAAGGAGAGACACGATGACCAAACTCGCCCCTCAGGATTCAGCCCCTCAATTCGAGCTCACCGATCAACACGGAAAAACCGTGAAGTCCACTGACTTCAAAGGTCAAAAACTGCTCGTCTATTTTTACCCGCGGGCCAACACATCCGGCTGAACCCGTCAGTCCTGCGCCGTGAGCGCTGCATTGCCGGAATTCGACAAGTTAGGGGTCGCCACGATCGGCATCAGTCCCGACACCCCGGACAAGCAGAAGAAATTCGACGATAAGCACAACCTTCGCTTTCCCCTGCTCTCCGACGAAGACCACCGGGTCGCCGCCGCCTTCGGCGCCTGGGGGCCCAAGACGGTTCGCGGACAGAAAAAAGAGGGCATCTTTCGATCGTCCTTTTTGATCGATGAACAAGGAAAAATTCTCGGAGCATGGTACAAAGTCAAACCTGAGGACACCGTACCCAAAGCACTCGAAGTGATCGAGTCGACATAAGGATCTGTCCCAAGGAGACTTGATGAGCTCCCGATTGAAACTGTTGTTCGGCATCACCATGTCGTTGGCGCTGGCGTTCGGCTTTTTGCACTCGGTCTGGCCGGAGACCTGGATATCCCTCAAACGCCTGCACATCTTTCTGTTCAACCTGCTCACCGGCGGATCCCTCGTCCTGTACTACTCCAAGGCCACCAGGGGTATCTCCAAACGGATCAAGCTCTTTTTCGCCTTGGCCCTGCTCTATGCGCTGGCCGCGGCGGTGCGCTGGTACATCCCCGCACTGATCCTCTCCGTGCCCCTGTTCATCATCGTGGAGTCGGTGCGCATCCAGAAGTTCTCCCTGCTGCCCCTCGAGTTTTTCAGCGCCGAGGTTTCGATTAGTCGGAAGTTCAACCAGGCCTCCCTGCTCTGTTTGAGCATCGGCATCGTCTTCGCCTCCCTGGTCATACTGAACAACGAGTTCTTCAAGCTCGTCTCCTACGAAAAGCTGACCCTCGACGTCTTTTTCTTGGGGTACTCCTTTCCCATTTCGCTGATCACCATGTCGGTGATGTTTTCCTTCATGACCGGTCCGAGGGGCAAGACCGCCCGGGTGCTCGAGGAGCTCTCGTTCTGGTTCGTCAACGTCGGGGTGGTCACCTTTTTCGCCTTTATTATTTTTGAAGTATTCATCGCCGAAATCATCGTTTCGACCACCCTGTTCATCACGGTCTGCGTTATTTTTGTGCTGTTTTTGCGGACCGCGCCCAGGGTTCAGCAGAAGACGTTTCTCACTTCGGGAATGGTCTTTTTGCTGTTCACCGGGGTGACCGGCATTCTCTACATTGTCCAATATTTCTGGCCGGCGATTGAGCAGTATCGGGAGTACTTCCTCGTGCTCCACGCGATGGTCTCCCTGTACGGGTGGAACCTGAGCGGCCTGTTCATTATTCTGAGATGGTACGATTTCCCGATAAAGCTCAACTCGGTCTTTGCCCTGACGCTCCACTGGATCATCGTGCTCGTGCTGGCGCCCTTTGCCCGCTTCGAGCCGATGCTCGGGTTGATCACCGTCCCGGCGTACATGGCGCTGTTGCTCATCGTACTCTGGGGGCGGGGCAACGGAGAGGTAGCCAAAAAATGAACTCCACTTTCAAAAAAGCGTCGTTCTACTCGGTCCCCAAGCGGGAGCTGTTCGCCTTTCACGAGCGCAAGGACGCCTTTTCCCTACTCACCCCGGCGTCATTCAACATCGACGTGGAGAGCACCGTCTCCACGCTGCGCCCGTCGGCGGAGACCGCCCGCTTCATCACCCATTTCATGGGACTCAAGTTCGGCTTCGAGATGGCCCACACGGTCTACGAGCCCCCGGATCTGTTCGTCGATGAGCAACGGCAGGGGCTGTTCACCTCGTGGAAGCACTATCACCGGTTCACCCAGGCCGGCTGGGAGGGGGATCCGGCATCGATGATGACCGATGAAATCGTCTACGCCCACCCGTTGCTGGCGGCAATCAACCCGTTCGTCCAACAGCGGTTGGGTAAGCTGTTCGCCTATCGGCACCAGGTGACCGGCCGGCACGTGCACATGCCCCACGCCAATCGAACCACCAAGCGCCGCATCGTGGTGACCGGCGCCACCGGCCTGATCGGCAAGCGGGTGACCGAGATCCTGCTCGAAAAAGGGGATGAGGTCGTCGCCTTTGCGCGCAACACCCAAAAGGCGAAAAAACTGCTCGGCCCCAACGTCACCGTGGTCAAATGGGACTTCGAGCAGCCGCAGGAGCAGGCGTGGAAACAGAGTCTCGAGCACGCCGATGGGGTGATCCACCTCGCCGGCACCCCGCTGTTTCAGCAGCGCTGGACCGCATCTTTCAAACAAAAGATGGAACAGAGTCGAGTGCAGGGCACCCGCCAGCTCATCGATGCAATAGCCCAGGCCCCCCGGCAACCCCGGTGCTTCATTTCGGCGTCGGCAGTGGGCATCTACGGCATGGACCACCAACAAACGGTGGATGAGTCCGCCCCCTCGGCCGACGATCTGTTGGCCCGTATCTGTGTCAACTGGGAAGAGGAGGCGCAAAAGCTGGAGGAGCAGCAGTTGCGCACGGTGCAGGTGCGCATCGGCATCGTGCTCAGCCGGGAGTCGGGTATTCTCAAGGCCCTGTACCCGCTATTCCAGACTGGTTTGGGCGGCCTGATGGGGCTACCCACCCCCCACATCAATTGGATCCATCTGGAGGATGTCTCGCGCATTATCGTGATGGGCCTGGACAACGAGCAGATGAGCGGACCGTACAATGCCGTGGCGCCCAATCCGGTGCAGAACGCCGAGTTCTCCACCACACTGGCCAAGGTGCTCAAACGCCCCAAACTGGCCACCTACCCCCCGGGATTGCTCAACATCATGATCGGTGAAGCCGGGCAGTACGCTTCCGGGGGTCCGAAAGTATCTTGTGGAAAAGTACAACAGGCGGGTTACCGGTTCTTTTTTGATACGTTGGAGCCGGCAATGAACCACGCCCTCAAGGGATGAAACGAGGACGATAATGGAAGGTCACGCAGCAATCGCCTTTGGGCTCACCCTATTCGCCGGGCTAGCGACTGGTCTGGGTAGCCTGGTGGTGTTCATCGCCCGACGGCCCAACATGACCCTGCTCTCGTTCGGCCTCGGGTTTTCGAGCGGGGTGATGGTGTATGTCTCCCTGGTCGAGTTGTTGCCCAGCGCCCAGGAACTGATGTCGACGGAGATGGGCGAAGGCCCGGGGGGTTGGATCGCGACGGCTTGTTTCTTCGGCGGCATCGCTGTCTCGGCGCTTATCGACAAACTGGTGCCCGAGCCGGAAAATCCCCATGAGGCGGTTTCCCTGGCCGACATGATGAGGGTCAGAGAAGAGGAGGGCAAGTCGACGCCGGCCCAACCGCCCGCCAACAACAGCGCCCTGGCCCGGGTCGGACTGCTTTCGGCGATCGCCATTGCGGTGCACAATTTCCCCGAAGGGATGGCCACCTTTGCCAGTTCTCTGGCCGATACCTCGCTGGGATTTTCCATCGCCATCGCCGTGGCGATTCACAACATCCCCGAAGGCATCGCCGTGGCCGTGCCGGTCTATTTTGCCACCCGCAGCCGGCGCAGAGCCTTCATTCAGTCTTTTGCCACCGGACTGGCCGAACCCATCGGTGCCCTGCTCGTCTACCTGGTGCTGATGCCCTGGATCAACGACCTGGTGATCGGCGCCATGCTCGCCGCGGTCGGCGGCATCATGGTGTTCATCTCTTTTGACGAGCTGCTCCCCACCGCGCGGGAATACGGCAAAGGTCACACCGCCATCATCGGCGTGGTGCTCGGCATGGCGGTCATGGCGGTCAGCCTGCTGATGATCTGATTCGAAATCGCACTCCGCGAATTAGAAGGTTGAGATGTTGGTTTTTTTTTGATTAAATAGCCAAACTTTTTAACAAATGGGGATTGGAACCAAAAAAGTAGACAAGGGGTTATCAATGAAGCGTTTGGTATTAGTTCTGTTCTGTCTGTCTGCGTTTGTCCTTACCAACTGTGCGCCGATGCAGCAAAAAGCCGCGGACACCACCGCTGCAGCACAGAAGAAAAAAGAAGATCTGAGCGACGAAGACGCGATCGAAAAGAAGATGAACGAAGAGCTGGGTCTCACCGGAGACGAGAACTTCGACGATCCCCCCGCTCCGGAAGGAGCTGAGGGCGAGGCCGCGCCAGAAGGAGAAACCGCACCGGAGGAAGAAGCCGCGCCGGAAGTGCAAGAGTAACCCGCATTCAGAACTCGCCCGGCGAGAATCGGATCGCGCCGATCTGCGGCGCGTTCACCGTCGTCGTCCGTCGGACATCGCATTTCGATACATTTGTATCGAAAATTGGCACGCGTCCTGCTTAATAATCCTTTCATGAAAACGCGAACAGAAAAAGACACAATGGGAGAGATTGCGGTCCCACAGGACGCACTCTACGGTGCCCAGACCGCGCGAGCGCTGGACAATTTTCCCATCTCCGGCACCGGTATCGGCCGGGAGATGATCCGGGCTTTGGGCTTGATCAAAAAAGCAGCGGCCGTGGTAAACGCCGACTTGGGCCGATTGGACCTGGAGCTGGCCGGTCCCATCGGCGAGGCGGCGTCGGAGGTGGCGCGAGGGGAGCACGACGACCACTTTCCGGTGGATAGCTTTCAGACCGGATCCGGCACGAGCAGCAACATGAACGCCAACGAAGTGATCGCCAACCGGGCGATCGCCCTGCTCGGCGGCCGACTCGGTGCGAAATCCCCGGTCCACCCCAACGACCACGTCAACATGGGACAATCGAGCAATGACGTTTTTCCCACGGCGATCCACATCGCCGCCTTGGCCGGGATCGAACGCGGTCTGCTCCCGGCGCTGGGGCGGCTGAACCAGGCACTGTTGTCCAAGTCCGAGCAGTTCAGGGATGTGCTCAAAATCGGACGCACCCACCTGCAGGACGCGGTGCCGATGCGCCTCGGTCAGGAGTTCTCCGGGTACGTGGCCCAGGTTCAACACAGTATCCAGCACCTGATGGAGGTGAGCCGGGGGTTGCGGGAGCTGGCCATCGGCGGCACGGCGCTGGGTACCGGGCTCAACACCCCTGCCGAATTCGCCCCGCGGGTGATCGAGCAGCTCAATGACATGACCGGCGGTCGTTTCGTCGAGGCATCCAACCACTTCGAGGCCCAATCCGCCCGCGACGCGGTGGTCCGGGTGAGCGGCGCGCTCAAATCGCTGGCCGTCAGTCTGATCAAAATTTCGAACGATATCAGATGGTTAGGCTCCGGTCCCCGACTTGGTCTAGGGGAGTTGATCCTGCCGGCGACCCAGCCGGGCTCGAGCATCATGCCCGGCAAGGTCAACCCGGTGATCGCCGAGGCGCTGATTCAGGTAGGCGCCCAAGTAATCGGCAATGATGCGGCAATCGCGGTGGGTGGAACATTGAGTCAACTTCAGCTCAACACCATGCAGCCGCTGATCGCGAAAAATCTGCTGGAGCAAATCGGGCTGCTGACCAACGGGGTGACCGTCTTTACAGACAAGCTGGTTGCCGGTCTTGAGCCCAATCGGGAACACCTCGCCGCACAGGTCGAACGCTCCCTGGGCATGGCCACTGCCCTTGCCCCGCACATCGGCTACGAAAAGGCCGCCGAAATCGCCAAGCTGGCCGACCGACAAAACAAGACGGTCCGCGAGGTGGCGCGGGAGCTCGGCGTGTTACCCGAGGAGGAGCTGGCCCGCGTGCTGGACCCGAATCGCCAGACCGGTCACCACTGAACGGAATACCCTATTTGGCGATCACCAGAATCGCCCCCGCGGGGCACTGGGAGGCCACCTCTTTGAGCTTGCGCTCCATGCGCGCCGGTACCTCTGCCTTTGTCACGGCACCCTTCTTGCTCCCCTCTTGAAAGCGAAAAACATCGGGCAACTGCATCACGCAAATGCCGGCACCATTGCACTTGGTCTCGTCGATCGTCACTTTCATTTTATCCCTCTTTCAACGGCGCCCGCTCAAATGGTTTGAGCGCCTTGGATTCTCGGTCGCCGTTCCATCGCACGCACCTCTCCATGCTTTATGTAAACCCTCAGGCCAAAACGCGCCAAACCCAGCCCCGCCGAACCGAATCAAAAAAAGTTTTCCTTGGTGTCAGATTCTCCGACCCCTGCCTGTAAAGCAGGGAAGAGTGCAATTCAGAGGACGGCGTCTTAGGCTTAACATTTGCGCCCTGCAGCTGATCAAACCGATGCTGCTCTTTGGGGTAGTGCTGTTTCATCCCCGGTGCAGCTGTCGTTGGATCGACCTCGTGAGAGGCATTCGGCCGGAGGCGAGATCGGTCTGCCGAGTTTCGCAGAAGACCACAACCGTCTCGATAATCTTTGCTGATCAAGGAGGAGATCTATGCCCGCGTATTTGCATCCCGGTGTTTATATCGAGGAAATTCCAAGCGGCGTCAAACCGATCGAAGGGGTCGGTACGTCCACGGCCGTCTTTGTCGGCCTTTGCGCCAAAGGTCCGGTAGCAAAACCGACGCTCATCCACAAATGGGAAGAGTACCAAACCACCTACGGCGGTATCGAGGCCCAAGAAGAGAACTCAACCAGCCATCTAATGGGATATGCGGTCGCCGGCTTCTTCCGCAATGGTGGCGGGCGATGTTACGTCGTCCGCGTTCTCGCCGAGTCGAGTGGGGCGGCCGCTCTGGGGTACATGGGCCACCCGGACGATGCCACCAACGCGCTGAGGATCACCGCCGTCAATCCCGGAAATTGGGGCAGCGAATTGATGGTGAGTGTCGAGCAACAAACAGGTGATCCTCGCCAATACACGATCAAAGTGGGAACCAAGGGTGAGGATGGACTACTGGAACCGACAGAAGAATTTGTCGATCTCAGCTGGGACGATACCACACCGCGATATGCCCCGACCGCGATCAACGGTGTCTCCGAGCTCATCGGTCTCGAGGTCGTCGAGCGAGACGGGTTAACCTTGCCGGACGCATATTTTCAGGGGTGCATTCTGAGCGGGGATCTCACCGAGGTCGGGCTGAGCCTTCCCGATAGCGATGAGGAGCGCGTATTGCATCTCAGTTTTGACGGGGTAGTAGAAGAGGCGTTCACCGTTCCCCTGGATCCGTCCTATCCCAACCTGAAGGCCCTGGCCGACAGCATCACCTATCGCGTAAGGATGCTGTCACTCCCGGACGGAAGCACTGTCTCCCCCACTGCCCTATCCGATTTTTACTGTATCGTGGTGCCCCCCAGCCAGGACGGTCCAAAATTGGCGCTGGTGTCCGGCAGCCGCACCGGCGGTTCTGCCGTGGCCGTGGGAGAGTCCGAAGCGGCCGAGCAGTTGAGGCTATTTGGTGTTGATGCGGAATTCGAAACCTTCACCGGAACCGAAACGCAGGCCATGCGACTGACAGCTGAATCGACTGAACTGGTCGAGGGCGAAAACGGCACCGAGGGGATCCCCAGTGACTACGAAGCTGTATTTTCCGAGCTGACCCATTATCCGGACATCAATATCATCTGTCTGCCCGGAAACAGTTTGCCGGCCGCACCGACCCCACCGTCCAACAGTCGGCAAAAAATCGAATCGGCGATCGCCCATGCCGAGCAGATGAAGAATCGGGTGGTCCTGGTGGATCTGCCAAAGACCCATCAGCTGCAGGACCAACGCGCGGTGACGGCCTTGAACCTGCCCACCTCGAGCTACGCGGTGACCTACTATCCCTGGCTCAGGGTCACGAACCCATACTACGACAGCGAAGAGAATCCCACTGCGGCACCCAGTGTGCTGGTCAGCCCCTCCGGTCACGTCGCCGGGATGTGGGCCAACATCGACGGCACGCGCAACGTCTGGAAAGCACCTGCCGGCGTGGAGACCCAACTGAGCGGCCTGGAGAGCCTGGAGTACGCGGTGGGCAACGCGGATCAGGATTTTCTCAACCCACTCGGGGTCAACTGCCTGAGGACGATCCCCAATTTCGGCCGGGTCATCTGGGGCACGCGCACCCTGTCCACCAAAGCCGAGCCTGAGTGGCGCTACATTCCGGTGCGGCGGACAGCGGCCTACATTGAACAGAGCATTTTCGACGGCATCCAATGGGCGGTGTTCGAACCGAACAACTTTCAACTCTGGCAATCCCTGCGCACCAACATCGAGGCGTTCATGAACGGCCTGTTTCGGGCCGGCGCGTTCCAGGGACAGAGCGCCTTACAAGCTTACTTCGTCCGTTGCGGATTGGGAGACACGATGACGCAAGGGGATATCGACCGGGGTCAAGTGATCGCCATGGTCGGCTTTGCACCGCTGAAGCCGGCGGAATTCGTCATTCTCCGCATTCAGCAAAAAGTGGGCAAGGACTAACCAGCCAAAGGAGACAACAGATGACTGCACCGATGTTTACCGAGAACGCCCACCGGCACGATCCCTATCGCACCTTCAAGTTCCAGGTGTTGATCGACGGCACGCCGGTTGCCGGGCTGCGCAAGATGAGCGCCCTGAAAAAGAGCACCGAGGAGGTGGATTGGCGAACCGCCGGGGATCCGACCCACGTGCGCAAACTGCCCGGGGGCACCAGTTACGAGCCGATCACCCTGGAGCAGGGATTGACCCATGATCCGGTTTTCGAAAAGTGGGCCAACCTGGTCAACAACATCGACGGTGATGCGGCGATGTCATTGGTCAACTTTCGCAAGCCGGTGGTGGTGATCAATGTGCTCAACCTGCAAGGGAGCGTGGTGATGAGCTACAAAATTCACCGCGCGTGGGTATCGGAGTTCCAAGCCCTGCCCGACCTCGACGCGGGGAGCACCAATACCGTGGGCATCCAAACGATCAAGCTCTCCCATGAGGGGTGGGAGCGGGATACCACCATCAGCGAGCCGAAAGAGTACTGATGCATCTATCCGAGCACACAGCGCCGATTCGCCTACCCGGCGGATTACTCTGCGATGACACCCTGGAGCGGGAGGTGCGATTCCGGTTGATCACCGGTGGCGTGGAGATGTCCATCGCCGAGGCGATGAACCGCATCGAGGATACCCCCACCTTTGTGACTGGCGTGTTGACGCAGGCGGTGCACTCCATCGGCGACCGGTTGTCGACCGAGGGGGCGATCTGGCACCTGTGTATTGCGGACCGGCAATACCTGATGATGCGATTGGCCGGCCTGCTCCATCAGCGGTTCAGGTGGCTGACGTTCACCTGTAACGATTGCGGCCTTCCCTTTGATCTGCGAATCGATCGGGAGAATATTCCGGTCAAGGAGGCCGCCGCCGGTTTTCCCCACGCGACCGTCCAGCTGGCCGGTCAGGTGGTACGTCTGCATGTGCCCACCGGGAGCGACCAGCAACAGATCAGCGGTATGGCAACAGAACGGGCGGTCCGGGGATTGGTCAGTTCGTGCATCGAGTCGATCGATGGCGGGACATCGCAGGAATCGTTCGTCGATGGGCTGACCCCGACGGAAATCGAGCAAATAGATCAGGCGCTCGAACAAATCTCACCGGCAGTGGCCACCGGAATTCAAACCGATTGCCCCATCTGTCATGAGACACAAATCGTCCATCTCGATCCGTACCAAGGGGAGGGAAGCGGCATCGACGGACTCTATGACGAGGTTCACCAGTTGGCGCTCCACTATCATTGGGATGAGGAGACCATCCTCAACCTGCCCCGATTCCGCCGGCGTCGATATTTGGGGCTGATCGAACGATCGCTGGGAATGGTGGGGTGATGGGTTATTTGGAGACCATCGTTCGGGATGGGCAACCGCGGCCTCTTTGGACCATAAGGGCGCCTGAGAGTGCCGCGCCGACCGAGATGGCACCTCCCCCTGAAACGGGGCAGGGCCCGATCCCGACCACACCGGCCATAGAACCGAGTCCAGACAACGAAGCACGCCACCGGACACCGGCGGGGAGTGCGGCTCGACCCGATTCTCCCGAACGGGTGTTGCCCTCGGTTGAATCGGCAGCTGTACGGCGCACATCGATTCCACTTCAACCGATTGACCGTCGACGAGGGAAAGAGGATGAAAGGCCGTCTGTTCCCACGACGGCGTCACAACCGAATCCCCGAATCGATGATCCCCTACCACCAGATGTCCCCGCATGCGAATTGACGGAGACCGCGCGGGCCCTCGACGAACCGGCCGATTTCCCGCTGCAGAAGAATCGAGCACCCAAAACCGTTCACCGGGAAAGACTCCGGATGGATTCCGTAGACGAACCATCGACCGCGCCGATCGAGCGACGGACCTCTTCACGGGGTGAGTTGAAATCGCCACGGCTCTCTCATGAAGACGGGAATGAGCGGATTGCGCCCACGGCTCAGGCCCGGCACGAACCCGAGCAGGAGATCCCCCCTCCCTTGGAGGGTGCTGCAAAAGCGTTATTGCCCGTCACCCCCGCGGAGGCGAGGGTTCAGAATTTATCCAAATTTCGCCACGTTCTGGATTCCCGCCTTCGCGGGAATGACGGTTCGGGTACTCCTACGCAGAGCTGTTGGACCAACGAGGGGCAGCACACACACCCGTTCGTCGAGTCGACAGAACCGCTGCGATCGCCCTCCACTTGGACGCGACTCGAAACACCCCAACGATCGGGCAGCCCGCAGTCGGCGACCCCGGTACCACCGCCTCAACCAAAGGTGCAGATCGGCCGGGTCGACATCGTGGTGCACGCCGGTGAAGCGGCTCAGCCCAAACGCCCGTCAACACCGCCGGCCAGTTCGCTGGCCAGTCGCCAGTTCTTGAGGAGGCTCTGAGGATGTTACCCGTGACCAGCATCTCCCTCGCCGCGAGGCGCCTGCGCGCCTACTTGGCCGAGCATATCGCCGATCTGGAGGAGACCGGTGTGTTCATCGATCATCCCAAGCATGCGATCGATCGCGTCGAGGACGGCCGTCAGCACCTCAACCTGTTCTTTTACCGGCTCGAGCACGACGGCTATCCGGCACACGCCACGAGCGATGATCCGGTCTATTTTCGATTGCACTGCCTGATCACCGCCTTGGGCGCGGACGACAATGAATCGATCGAAGAGCTGATCCCCGCCGGTGAGAACGACCTGCGCCTGATTGGCGAGGTGGTCCGCCTGCTGCACCAGCGACCGATGCTCGATTTGCTCGATCCGGCGTCGAGGCCCATCGCGCAACTGCAAATCGTACCCACGCCGTTTTCACCGGACGACATCAATCGACTCTGGTCGACCCAAGGGGATACCCCCTATCGGCTATCGGTTCCCTACGAGATGGCGCTGGTCCCGATACCTCTGGCGCGACCTCGGCAGACCAGCAAGCGGGTGGGTGCCCTCGGTGTCGCCGCCGGTCCCGGAATCGACCCCGGCTCAGCTCTTGGCGGCACCGTCGATGTCCCGACGACGGCTTCGGTGCTCCCCATCATTTCGGTCGACATCGCGCGATCCGATTGGACGCCCCGCATCGGGCTTGTCATGGCCGACGATTCCCTGAGACACGCGGTGGTCTTCTCATCAGCGGCAGTGGTCCCAGAAACATTGTCGGTGATCATCGCCGGGAATCCGGACGAGCCCGTTCAACTCCAGTGGGAGGTTTGGCAGGCGACCGACGGATGGACCGTCTGGAAACCGTCCACCGCCATGATCCTTCCTCCCAATGGACCGATCCTCGATCCCGGCGCGGCGGGCTCCCACTCGGTTCCGCTGCCGCTCATCGGTGAAGGTGCGGTGGCAGAATATCCGGCCCAGGCCACGCTCCAGGTGATCCGCGAGTGGCCCAATCCCCGCACCGGTTCGATAGAGGCGATCAAAAGCAACCTGCTGCTCGTCTCCATCGGTCAGGAAGACGCATGATGTCCACCTCACCTCTTCAGCACGAGTGGGAGCGGATCGAAACCCTGTGTGCGTGTGTGACTACCTCGCGACGAGGCGGTCTATTGAGTGAGGAGATGAAGAACCGTCTGAGCCAGCTTCAATATCGGGTGGGCGAAGGGAGGCGGCTGGCACCGTGGGAGCCGTTTTCTTCCCGGCGGGAGCTCGGGACGCTCGACTGCGACATTCTGGCCTGCGCACTCGCACCGGAAGCGGATCCCCGTCTGGGTTGGTTGTATCGGGAGTTGCAACCCGGCGTGGTCTCCACCCATCCCACCCCAGCCTTGATTTGGGAGCTGCTGTTCATGACCACGGTTGATCGGGATCGCTTCTCGAGCCGCTTTGATCGCCAAGCCCCGTTGCTCAAGAGCGGTGCGATCGTCTCTGACGCGGCTGACCGGTTTCACCCCGTGCATCCCGGTCGGACGGCGATCGAACAGCTGATCGGCAAATCGCCGGCACCACAGAGCCCACCGGGAACCGTCGAGGCGACCGTTCGCGGCGGGATGGACGATCTCGTCTTGCCCCACAACTGCAAAGAACTGATCAGAGAATTCCTGCTCTGGTCGACCCACCGGGAGACCGTGGTGAATCAATGGGGTGCGCAGGTAGACGGTGGGCCGGTAGCCCTGTTCTCCGGCCCCTCCGGTACGGGAAAGACATTTGCCGCCGGTGTGATCGCCAATTCCCTCGGTCGTCCCCTGTTTCGCGTCGATCTGGGCATCCTGGTCAGCAAGTACATCGGCGAGACCGAGAAGAACCTCAATGCCCTGTTCGACGCCGCCGCCGGACAGGAGTTGGTGTTGCTGTTCGACGAGGCGGACAGTCTGTTCGGCAAACGGGGGGAAGTGCGCGACGCTCGGGATCGCTATGCCAACATGGAGGTCAGCCACCTGCTGTCCCGCATCGAACAGCATCAGGGACCGTGTATTTTGACGACCAATTTGCGGCGCCATCTGGACGCGGCGTTTGCCCGTCGATTTCAAATGGTGATCGAGTTCCCTCGACCCGATCGCGCGGCGCGTGACGAGCTGTGGAGAAAATCGCTCCCGCCGCGTGCTCCGCTGGCATCCGAGGTGCGCACCGAACTGCTGGCCGACCAGCTCAACCTGACCGGCGGACAAATTCGAAACATTGCCAACCATGCCGCTTTTCTCGCCGCCGGCGAAGGGGCCGACCTGGGCTTGACCCATCTGGCTCGCAGCGCGCGGACCGAATTGGCCAAACAGGGGCGCGAGCTGTTGGACTCCTCCCTGGGT
>JANQET010000102.1 GCA_028278265.1 Myxococcota bacterium | reverse complement strand
ACGTCGCGAAACGGTTGGGCCTTCTCGTCCATCGATTGTCGGTAAATCGTGGTCAGTTCTTCGTCGTTCTTGAACATCGGCGGCAACGGCGCGTCGTACAGGGCGTTCATAAACGAGAGCTGCATGTCCCCTGCCCGGGCCGAGGCGGCCATCTCCCATTCGGGTACGTGCATCTTGACCACCGCGGCGAACGCTTCGTTGGCCGTTTTCAACGCCGCCATCTTTTTGTCCATCCACGGCTTGAAGCGCTTCTCCAGCCAGTGCTCGAACTGGACGTTGGCGTTTTCCGTGCGGGTCTCCTTGGAGGCCTCGTCGCGATCCATTTCTCCCCAATTGACCAGCAAGCGCCGATACTTCCTCGCCTGCCGGATGCGCTCGACCTCCTCTTTACCGATCTTTTTGTCATACCATTTCTGGATGTGCTCGGGCACCTTCCGCCCGGGGGTGAACTCGGGAAATTTGATCCGCCTGAACTCGTGGTACTTGCGCTCGGCAATGCGGTAGCGCGCCTTGGCCGCGGCGACGAGCATCTTGCCCTTGCGCGCGTTCTCGGCCACTTTGTCCATCGCCCCGTCGTCGAACAGGGCCAACGCTTTGGTGTAGTGTTTTACCGCCTTGTCCAACTCCCGGGGGCGCTGATTCCAAAACGAGTCGCCGATGAAGACCATCGCCTGCACTTGCTCGTCAATTGCTTTGACCTTGGTGTAGACCCGTAGGTATCGCTTGTAGTGGTCGCGCACCGACTCCCACACTTCGGTGCGGCGGGAATCCTTGGCGTCGTTGAGAAAAATATACCCGGCGCTGTGAAAGACCATCGCGGTCTTCTCCGGTTTGACGTTGCGGTACAACCGTTCGAACAGCCGAACCGCGGACCAGGATTCGTCGTACTTGCCCATGCCGATGTTGAACAACACCGCATTGGCCACCGCGTCCGGCGCCTCTTCTTCGCCGGGGTACCGCTCGGCAAAGGAGAGGTAGTGTTCAGAGGCCAGATTGAACACCTGCAGGGCGTGGTAGTTCTGACCGATGTAGTAGGCCGCCTTTTTGGCATGCTCACAATCCGGATAGAGCTCGATCATCTTCTGACGCACGCGAATCGCCGGCATCACCAGACGCGCGGCCTCCATGTTGATCGCCGTGTTGAACAGAACCTCGCACATCCCCTTGTCGTCGTAGATCCCTTGATAGTTTCGATAAATGTTCAAGTAGATCTCGGCCGCCGACTTGAACCGCTTACGGGTGTTGAGCGATTCGGCTTTCTTTCTCATCACGCCGACCTTGAGCCCCTTGAGCGCCCCGGCGAACGCCTCGTCCTCCATCAGATGTCTGCCCGGCGCTTTTGCGGTATCGATGAACACATCGACCGAGTCGGCCAGATTGTCGTAGCAGCTGGGGCGCGGGGTCTCGATCAGATCTCCCAACGCGTTGAGGCTGTCCAAGTAGAGATTGGCCGAGATGACCGCCAGTTCGTGGGTCGGATGACTGGTCACCAGGTCGTTGAACAGCACCGAGGCCGGGGCGAACTGGTTGGCTTCATAGAAAATCCGCGCCCGCCGATACTTGATGTTCACCAGATCATCGGAGTCTTTCACCACGCAGACATAGCGGGTGTACGATCGCAGAATCCCCTGCTCTACCTCGTTGAGCTCCCGCGGCTGGAGCACGACCCGATCCTGTGCCTCGCACTCCATCTCGCACTTGGATCGATCGCTGCCCTTGCACTGTCGCTTGCAGCGCTGACATTTGCGCGAGACGCATTTCTTCTTCGCCCTGGCCTGGGCTTTGAGCGACTGTTTGCGAATTTTGTCCTGCTTGCCCCGCTCCTTCTCATAGACCTTGTTGTAGCAGAGCACGGCGCCGTAGGCCGCATCCGGGGTGAGATCCCCCTTGGGGTTCATCTCAGCCACCGCATCAAAGGCCGGGCCGCACTTGTCCCACCGCTCCATTGTCCAGTAGAGGTCGGCGATATAATACATCACCCGGTAGCGGTTGGGCTTGGTCTCGTCGTTGAACCCGGCGATCTGCAGCTCGTCGAGATTGGGAAAACTGCTCAGGATGGTCTCGTAGAGCTCGGCGGCGACCTTCATCGTGGTATGGTCCTTGGTCCCGGGCGACGAGTCGCTGCCCACCGCCTCCACGTGCCACTGGGTGGCCAAATCCCACACCATCGAGCTGGAGTCAGCGGCGCACTGTTTGACCTTGAGCGGATCGTGATCCCCTTCGGTGCTGAACTTGCGGTAGAACTCCAACTGGCGCTTCAACTGACCCAGCTGCTCGGTCTTGGGCCTTGAGTTGATAAAAGCGTTGGAGATCTTGTGCTGATAGGCGCACAGATCATCGCCGTTGTTGTTCTGGTGGTTGGCCAGCTCCAGTTCCTCGAGCTTGCGATAGACCGTGATCGCGTCGGCCCACTGTCCCTTGTCGTAGTAGATGCCGGCCAACTTGACCAACATCCGATGGGCCAAATCCGCGCCGATCTTTTGAAAAAACGGCCAGGCCTCCTTGGGCTCGCGGATCCGCGAAAAGGCGTCGACCAGCTCTAGCCTCGACCGTTTGGCCACCGCCGTGGCATCCGGGTTGTTCGGGTGATTCTCCCCGTACTTGATGATGCGGGTGAACTGCCGCAGGGTCTTTTCGAACTCCTGCATATTGAACAGGCACCAGGCGATGTAGTACATCGACACGACGTAATGGGGGTTGCCCTCGTCCCCCCACTCCATCACCTTCTCGTAGCTGCGCTGGGCCCGCATGGCGTCCTTGGCCTCGTAAAAATAATACTCGCCGTAGGCCATCCAGGCGTTGGGGACAAAGCGGGAACGGGGAAAATTGCGGATCAGCTCCTGATAGTACATCCTGGAACGCTCTTTGAACGCGGACTTCTCCTCCTCACTCTCCAGTTCCAGGGCGAGTTGGTCGATCTCGTAACCGATGGCAAAGAGAATTTCGTCGAAGAATTTGTATTCGGGAAAGTTGTTGAAAATTTCGGCATAGGCCTTGATCGCCGCCTGCCGGCTATCCCGGGCCATGGACTCGAGCTTCTCCTGTTGCGCTTTGTACTTGGCCGCGCTGCGCTTATCGCCCTTCTTTTTGGCCTGAAAAATCTTCTCGTCGAGCATCCGGGCCATGTAGTTGTACTGCTCAAAGAAATTTTTGTGGGAGTCGGCCAACCGCTTGAGCACATCCGCCTTCTCCGGATCATCGTCCGGCGTGTCTCGGGCTAATCGCGACAAGAGCTGCAGTTCTTTTTTCAGGATGTTTATCTTTTTGCGTTTTCGCGTCTTGGCGAACATCGATTCGATGAGATCGGAGGTGTAGTCGCGACCGAGTCCCGGCACGATGGGGACCTCTGTCTTCACGGCCTTTTTCACACTGGAGCTGGTGCCCACTTTGACACCGGAAACCGCGCGCTTGCGGCCCATGCGCAGATCCGCTGGACAGGTCATCACCTCGTCGATGGTCGCTTGAGGAATACAGACTTCGTCCTCCGGGTTCTCCATCGGTTGAACGGTCGCGGCCCGCCCTACCGAGCCACCGAGTACCCCCGCACAACATACCGACAACACACCTATTCGAAGGTAAAAGCGCTTTGCCATCGCCTCTCTCTCCCGCACCGAAAAGACCGCACCGCGCGGTCGACCAACGTCGCTCAATGTTGACTCCGAACGCCACATCTCTATTAAAAATCCTTCCCCACTATGCGTGAAACTGCACTATCGATTCAAGTTTACCCACTCACATCTTCGCGGCCCACATCACCCCCGGCATCACCCGCAGAATCACGACACGTTCATGTATATACATACGGTTACCAACGCTTTCTGTTTAGCGTCTATTCGCCGACAATCCGACCGTGCTACAGCCCTCGCTGTATGGTTCTCTCGTCTTTTCGGGGTGTTGCGCCAAGTCCTTTTTTTGGGTCCGTTTCTTTACAACCGTCCTATCAACCCAGAATAATATTTTAGCTATAGTAAAACCAGGTGGGAAAGACAAAAAAACAGCTAATTATTGCAGGCACAAGCCCGGTAGACATCGTAGTCCCATCCGCCCGCGGTCGTGGGATAGATATCCCGATGTCGAACACCCAAACGGTAGGAGCAGCCCATTCCCTTGTACGTATCTGCCCAAGCCGGCGAACCGGAGCCCATGTTCAGGGCGTCGAGAACACTTTCGCAGTGGGCATCGGTGCCGTCGCTTCCCGCAAAAGTGCGGGTAGCGGTGTGGTAGCCCCCATGTGCGGCGCAGGTCTCTGAGCACGATCCCTCGAGCAGGCTCTTGTACCAGCAATATCCGCCGACCATCTGCCCTCCTGCCCCACAGCCCGGCTCGCATTCACTGTCCCCGTTGCACACTTCCCCCGGATCGCAATCGTCGTTGTCCTCACACTCGACGCAGGCGGTCTTGGCCGAGTTACAGAATCGATCGGGCAGGCAGTTCTCACAGTGGGGGCCGCAATGGGTATCCGTGGTGCAAGGAGCACACTCACCGCTGTCACACCATTCACCATACGCAGCGCAATCGTCGTCACCGGTGCAGTCGTAACAAACGGCATTCCCGATCCAGCACCCGTGCTCACAGGCGAACGGCTGGGGATGGTAGTCACAGATCCCTTCGATGCATTCGCCGATTTCGTCGTGCAGCATCAAGCTGTCTGCGTCTTCGCAGAAATCCGCCGGGGGATCGACGCATTCGATCCCGGCGCAGGGATCATCGGTACAGATCGCCGGAACGACCGAGTCATCGCAACCGAACTCGCAGAAGATGCTCTGGTGATCGTAGACGCAAACCCCTTCGGCCCCCTCGACGACACACTCCCCTTCTGATTCGTACTGGCGCAGATGATCCCCGTTCTCGCAGTCATTGGCCGGGGGGGCGTCGCAGATCACTCCGTCACAGGGAGAATCCGTGTCCGCACTATCGCTGTCCGAATCGTCATCGTCACCACTATCATCGCTGTCGTCATCGTCTCCGCTGCTGTCATCATCATCGTCTGCGGCGTCATCGTCGTCATCTTCAGGAGGGTCGTCGCTGTCCTCGTCCTCCGGGATCAACGCCCCGCTGTCATCGGCAATGTCCATCACGGCACACTGGGTGAGCATCGCCGAAAAGAACAGAACCAAATGGTGTGAATGGGGATTTTTCATTGCAATCTCCTCGTCAGTAGACAGTCATTTGCGATGAATAATATTTCAATCATATCGCCAATAATAACACATCTCCCAATATCCAGGAGGGTTCATTCTCGCCGAATTTGTTTGATATTATTGGATTATTGGACGACTGTAACCAAATGAATAATAATACTACCTAAAGTTAACATATTTATCTTGCGGGGGGATTAAAAAACAGAGAAAGAACGATGTGTTACCGCTACAGCGCGTTCTGGTTGCCAAATACCCGCTGTTTTTCCGTCATCAACTGAATTCCACTTCTGGAGGAATTGGGTTTTTACTGAGCTCGGCCTGAATCACCGAATTGAGCTCCTCGAATTTCAATGGCTTTGAAATATAGCCATCCATTCCCGCCTTGAGACAGCGCTCTTCATCCCCTTTGACCGCGTGGGCCGTCATCGCGACAATCGGAATGTCGTGATCGAGCACCTTGGAGTGGGGATCGCGGATCATCCGCGTGGCATCCAGTCCGTTGACCACCGGCATCTGAATGTCCATCAGCACCAAGTTGTAGGGAATCATCGCCAGGGTTTCGATCGCCTCTTGCCCGTTGGCCACGGCCTGTGCGCGATACCCCAACCGCTCGAGAAAGGTCAGCGCTACAGCCTGGTTGCTCATCGTGTCATCCACTACGAGGATGCGCGCCCGATTGCGCCGCTGCTCGGCCACACTGTGGCGGGTAACCAAGTTCAGTGAGGAGGTCCGCCGTTCCTGGCGGGCAATCACCGTGGCCAGGCAGTCGTAGAGCAGCGAACGGGTCACCGGCTTGCTCAGGTAGGCGTCAAAGCCGATTTTGCGCAGCAGCGCTGCATCTCCCCGCTGGCCGGCCGCGGTCATCAGGATCAACGCGGTGCTGTTCAACTTGGGATTGTCGCGCACCATCCGTCCCAACACCACGCCGTCCGCGCCGGGCATCTGCTGCTCCATGATCGCGATGGAGATCGGTTGGCCTTCCTGGTCGGCCCGGATCAACTGGTAAATGGCGTCGGCCCCGTTGTTCGCTTCTTCGCAGCTGCATCCCCACTGTTGGAGCTGGTCTCTCAATTTGGTGCGATTGCCGTGGTTGGCATCGACCACCAGGCACCGCTGTCCCTGAAGGCCCTGCAGCATCACCGGATCTCCCTGGTGATCCTGGTGCTGTTTTTCCAACTTGGCCGTAAACCAGAAGGTCGATCCGTGGTCGGGTTGGCTCAACACATCGATCTTCCCCCCCATCAGCTCGACCAGCTCCCGGGAGATGACCAATCCGAGTCCGGTACCGCTGTACTGCCGGGTCAGCGATCCGTCGACCTGGGAAAACGGTTTGAACAGACGGTCGACCTCGCTCGGAGCAATCCCAATTCCGGTATCGGTCACCTCGACCCGCACTTGACCGTCCCTCTCCGATATGGCTTCCCATCCCACGTCGATGCTCACGGTTCCCTGATCGGTGAATTTAATCGCGTTGCTGACCAGGTTGATCAATACCTGGCGCAGCCGGCCCGGATCCCCGCGCACCAGGGAGGGCACCTCCGGATCGATGAAACAGCGCAGCTCGAGACGCTTCTCCTCGGCCTCCCTCCGGAGCAGGTCCAAGACATCGTCGACCATCATGCGAAAGTTGAACTCAATAATCTCCAACTCGATCTTGCCCGCTTCGACCTTGGCAAAATCGAGCATATCGTTGATCAGCGACATCAAAGAGGATGAGCAAGAGTTGATCGTCACCACGCAATCCCGCTGTTCCTCGGTGAGCTCGGTATCGAACAGGATGGTGGCCATCCCGATCACCCCGTTCATCGGCGTGCGGATTTCGTGACTCAGGTTGGCTAGGAACTGGGTTTTGGCCCGATTGGCCGCCTCGGCTTCCTCCTTGGCCCGCTTGAGCGACGCCTCCGCTGCCCGGCGCTCGCTGACATCGCGAAAAGCGCCGACCATGTGCGGCCGCTCGTCCAACATCAGTGGGGTGGCGTTGATGTCCGCAAAGAAGACAGTGCCATCTTTTCGCAGCACCGGAATATCATGGGCCATCGAGATCTCCTGGCGCACCTGGCGTTCGAACTGCTCGAGCACATGGGCCATCGATTCTGCGGGGTGAATGTCGGCAACCGTCAATGAGGGGAGCTCAGCTGACGTGTATCCGAGCATCTGACATGCCGCGGTGTTGCCGTTGACCAGCCGCTTGGACTCCAAGTCGACCACCATGATTCCATCGAGGGCGTTTTCGAAAATGATGCGGCATTTCTGCTCGGATTTCTCGATGTCCCGCTCGGCGCGTCGCTGTTCAGTGACATCCGTCCCCGAGCTCAGGTGGCCGACGATGCCCCCCCGATCATCGCGAACGACCGTATTGTGCCAGGCGATCATTCGCTCCTCGCCGGCCCGGTTGAGGATCGGATTCTCAAACCGTTGCGCAGACGCCAGATCTCCGATCAGCAGGGCTTTGGCGACCGGCTTCAATTCGTCGCGTAACCATTGCGGAATAAAATGATCAAACCAATTGCGGCCGATGATGTCGTGCTCCGGATACCCCAACACCTCGCACCCTTTGCGGTTGATCATCGTCACCACCCCCTCGCAATCGATGGCCACCATGATCACCCCGGCGATGTCCAGGTATTGCTGGGCCCGATTCCGTTCCCGGGACAGGGCCTGTTCGGTCGATTCGGCCGGTCGCCCGGTGTTCCCTGCGGGCTGTCGATCCTCTTCGCTCATCGCTTCCCCCCTTGAGACGTTGCGAGCAACAATCCGAGTCGAACATGTACGTAAGAACAGTTCGTACCGGTAGCATCGGCAGAGCGGGGCTATTCTTTATGTATGGATTGATTCCCGATTGAAATCCGTGTCAAACCCGAGCGGGAAGCCGCTCACTCACCGCCGACCACGTCCCGGCCCCAATGGGCCCTGACCAAGGAAACGAGCGACGCGCCGTCCCCGTTTCGCAGGGCGCGAATCATGTCCACGTGGTCCTGAATCTGCAGGTAGGAGCGAGGGTTGTCCGAGCTGGCGATCACGTTGTTGCAGTAAAAGGCGTACTTCTCCCCCAGATCAACGAGGAGCTGGAAGAGAAACTCATTGCCACAGGTCTGCCAGATCTTCTCGTGAATCTTCAGGTCCAGCTTCATGTACGCTTCGACCGAATCCTCGCGATGGTACCGCTCGAGTTGCTCGGTCATCTGTTCGAGGGCCTGTAGTTGATCCCCGGTCAGGTTCGCGATCGCCCGCTCGCACGCCAGGACATCGAGGGTGGTGAGGACGAGATAAATCTCCCGGATTTTTTCGAAGGAGGTTTCCACGACGATCACCTCTTTGCGGGCGTTGATCGTCAGGTAATTCTCCGCAGACAGCCGTCGAAACGCCTCCCGCACCGGCGTGGCACTCACTTTGAACCGCTTGGCAATATCCCGTTCCTGAAGGCGCGTTTCGGAGCGCAGCTTGCCGGTGATAATCGCCTCTTTGAGGTGGCGATAAATCGTCTCCCCGAAGGTCTGGGGCAGTTCGTACTCTTTGTTGTCGTCAAGCATGAGGCAATACTAGTTGGTCAAGATTGCGTTTCGGTTCACTGCCCGGACTATTTGCCGAACTTCTCGGCCAGAATGGAGGCCAATTTGGGCGTGCCGATCTCCTCCAGCTCATAGGTCACGCGGACGGTGGGCTTGTTCACCTTGATGATCCGCGTCAAGTCGATCGGCGTGCCGATGATCACCAGATCCGCGTCGACCCGGTTGATCGTCTCTTCGAGATCTTTGACCTGCTGATCCCCGTACCCCATCGCCGGGAGCAGACAGCCGATGTCCGGATACTTCTCGAATGTCGTGGTGATCGTCCCGACCGCCGCCGAGCGGGGATCGATGATCTCCTTGGCGCCAAACCGGTGCGCTGCCATCACGCCGGCGCCGTACTTCATTTCCCCGTGGGTCAGGGTCGGCCCGTCCTCCACGACCAGCACCCGTTTGTCCCGGATCGCCGCGGCATCCTCGATGAAGATCGGGGAGGCCCCGTCTACCACAATCGCAGTGGGGTTGTGCTCCCGCACGTTGTTGCGAACCGCCAGCACATCGTTGAAATCGGCGGTATCGATCTTGTTGATCACGATGACATCGGCGCGCCGGAGATTGACCTCGCCGGGATAATAGTCGAGCTCATGGCCCGCGCGATGGGGATCCACGACCACGATTTCCAAATCCGATTTGTAAAACGGGGTGTCGTTGTTTCCCCCGTCCCACAGGATAACATCGGCCACCTTCTCCGCCTCCCGTAGAATCGCCTCGTAGTCGACGCCGGCGAACACGGTGACCCCGCTGCGGATGTGCGGCTCGTACTCCTCCATCTCCTCGATGGTGCAATCGTGTTTTTTGAGATCTTCGAGGGATTCGAACTTCTGCACCCGCTGCTTGACGAGATCGCCGTAGGGCATCGGATGGCGAATCGCCGCCACTTTGAGCCCGAGCTCCTGCAGGGACGCGGCGACGCGGCGAGTGGTCTGACTCTTCCCGCAACCCGTGCGCACGGCGCAGATGGAAACCAGCGGTTTGGTGCTCTTGACCATGGTTTCATTGGGACCCAGCAGCATGAAATTCGCCCCGGCCTTCATTACTCGCGCACAGGCGCTCATGACATATCGATACGGTACATCGCTGTAGGAGAAGTAGACATCCTGCACATCGAATTTTTCGATCAGCGAGAGCAACTCGGACTCGGCGTGGATCTGAATGCCGTCGGGATACTGTTTACCGGCGAGCTCGGCCGGGTATTTTCGCCCTTCGATGTCCGGAATCTGGGTCGCGGTAAAGGCGACCACCCGAATATCGGCGTTGTCGCGGAAAAACAGGTTGAAATTGTGAAAATCGCGGCCCGCAGCCCCCATGATTATCGCATTGCGCATGACTTCCTCCTTAGAAAACATATAGTTACAGGATTTTCACCAATGCTCGGGTGAATCCCTGCTGTTTGCTATAGCATACAGCCGATAAAAGGCAACCTCAAGTGAAAAAGGCTTTGCAGAGCCCCGGCGCTGACACTGGATTTAAGGATTTTTAGCGATAGACGGTAGCGGAATTGGCCCCGATGACCACTGTCACATCGCGCTCCGCCCGCACAAACCACAAGGGCTCGTCGAAACGCAAATTGGCCAGGGGTTTGAACAGCGCGAGATGGGTGAACACCTCGCCCACTTCACGACGGTGGAAGATCTCGATCGCCTGCCGATAGTCGACGACGTAGTCCGAAAACACCTCCAGACCGAACGGCCGTTTGACGGTGACGGGTTCGGTGATGCCGGTCAGGGGCGGATTGGCCGCATAGTACTGAAAACAGGATTCTTCGGACCTGTGCACCATGTAATCGAAGCCGACCACGTCCAGTGCCGATTTCCCCTGTCGCTTTTTTATCACGCCGATTTGGCGCATGATCCCGCGAATGGGCACATCGCCCCATTTCTTGGCAACCGATTCGAGGTGGAGCTCCTGCACCGCGGTTGCCCCACTCGACGGCCGTTCAATTTGAGCACGCGCTCGCCGATAGTCGAACCGGTCATCTCCCAAAGTTGTCTCTAACAGCATTTTTTGTCTCCACCCCGTCTTCAAAACCCGTGTTAGGTATCGTCCCGGTGCAGGCTCGGACAGGCCAGCCCCCACGGAAATTCACCGATCGCCTCTTTCACCATGTGAACGATCGTCTGGGCCAGTTGTTCAGAGAGGTCCGCTTTCACCACAATCCGCAGGAGCGTCCGAGGCCCCGGGGGATTCGCCGATCGCCTGCTACCGCTGGCCGGCCGCCGGTCGACATTATCGACGCGCTCCCCACAGCGAGCGTACTTGACCCGCCATTTCGGGCACTGCTGGTACGGCCTGTTCTGATCTCGCAGCCAATCCCTCCCCCTGAGCAACCGAAGCCGACGATGTATTGACGATCGAGAAGAGCGAGCTGCCAACGACCAGCGAACCGCTTCTTGACACCTCGCCTGCAGGGGGGAACAGCCCGTCGGATAGCTCATTTTTTTTGTCATTAGGCCCACCTTTCCCCCCGGATCAGTTCGACCACGCGTTCTCTCCTCTCTTTCGGGCGTCAGTGTTCGGTCTGCGGGTGCTCAGTTCTCAAACAGTCGCGTCGATGTGGGAAGCCTGTTCAACAGTGCGATCAACTCCCCCTGTCGATGGGTGTTGGTCTTGGAGAAAATCTGTTTGAGATGAGACCGCACCGTGTTCATCGACACGTACAGTTCGTCCGCCGCGTTGCGCAACTCCTTGCCCTGACACAGCAACAGCGCGAGATTGGCCTCGGAACGGGTCAGCCCGTAGCGCGCCTCCAGGGTCTTGCTCGGCGGAGTGGGGTGGTACTCCGGGTCGGTGAGAAACACCGCAGCGATCGGAGCGTGCTGGTCCGAGGTTTCCTCGAACGAGCGCAGCGGCGAGACATGCACCGTGTAATCGCGCTTGCCCGAAGGACGGGGAATGGCCACCACCCCTCCCGGAATCCCGGTCGGCAGATCCGGATTGAGCAGCACATTGGCCAGCAAGGCTCCGATTTTGGCCCGCAGCGTCGAGCTGACCACGCGCAATCGTCCGTCCTGATCCAGGGTGACCCCGTCATCCGAGCGCAAGATGTATCTCGCCGTGCGGTTGAGCTCCACGACCTTGAGGGTGTCGTCGATGAACATCACCCCGTCCGGCAGGGCATCGAGCATCTTGGCCAGCGCAGTTTTGTGGGACTGATTGGTGGTCAATTGCTCTGAGATCCGATAGGCCCGTCCCAGATGAGGGGCCAGCAACCGACAGATACCGAGGGTCTGATCGTCAAACGGACCGGTGGCTTCATCCCGCACCGCCATCAGGATATCCACCGTCTCATCGGTCACCTTTACCACCAGCGCCGTCCAGTGAAACGCATGATTGCGACTGGGGAAACCGTCCAATCCCGGGTGCTCGGCCATCGGCATGCCCCCGATGCACTCTTCGCCGGTGATCATCATTCCCTGGCGCAAATCACTCAGGCGATGCAGCATCGTGTTGACCGTTCCCAAGTAGTCGTCGCACCAGTAGAGGTAGTGAGGCGCCAGGCTGGACGACGCCACCACATGACCATCGAGCTCGTCCCGATCCTGAGTGAAAATCGTCACGCTGCGCGCGTCGAGGGAGATCTCCATCAACTTGAGAAAGCTCCCCCACTGGTGCTTGGGCAATGTCGCGGTGTTGTATATCTCGCCGATCAGTTCCAAGATGTCTTTTTTTGTGTTCATCGTTCTTCCGTTTTCTCGAAAAAAGCACTCGCCGTTTCAGGTAAAGCAACGAATATGCCAATAGCCGCAAGGGGCCGGCGCTGATCATGGCGCCTTCAAACGGAAGGGGTGACCGGGAAAACCACGGTTGGATAGAATGCCCACGGCCGGCAAATAGTGTGTGAGTCAAAGATGGGAGCAGGTGATCAGCTGTCGAGCCACCTGACACCGAATGTATTACTTATCTATTATGTGTATCTATTTACCAATTCAATCTATGCAATTTTTACAATATTAGTCATATTTATGGATACTGTCAAAACCGTCAACTACCGTCAATGGCGGACAGTCTTTACAGTTGCTTGACGGTTTGTTTACGGATTGGATTCGTCAGTCGACCATCGTGACTATCAACTGAATCATTAAAATAGACAGGCCGACGGGAGCGGGCTGCAACGGTCTCATCGCGCTGTGGATCAGCGCATGCCGAGCTCTTTCATCTTGAGTTGTAACCCCCGTTTGGAGACCTCCAGATCTTGCACCATCGCGTCCAGGTTGCCATTGCACCGCAGTTGGCTCTGCTCGATTTCCACGCGGGTGAGATCGCTCGCTTTGCGTATCTTGGGGTTGTTGTCCACCAATACATAGAGCGAGGCCCGCGAAATGCCGAGGAGATCGGCAGCGCGCTTGAGGTTCCAGCGGGATTCGCGCAAGGTGGTGAGCAGCTCCTCCTCACTCACCTCCCAGGGCTGTCGATACGAAGAGGCTTGAGGGGCGGCCGGCGCTGCGTTCGACGGGGACTCGGCCTGAACGACCGCTGCCGGGGCCGGGGCGGGCTGAGCCGATTGGGCCAGTTGCTCGATTCGCGTATCGATCAACGCAGTCGGTGATCCCTGACTGTTGATCACCAATTGCCGCGCTACATTGCGCAACTGACGCACATTTCCCGGCCAGTCGTAGAGGGCCAGTTGGCTGACCAATTCGGCGGGCAACCAGGGTTTGCCGTATGGTCCGGGATCGACCAGCTTGTGTTGACCGCACTGCTCGAGCTCGTTTTGCAGAAAGTAGAACAGCAGCCTGCCGATATCCTCCCGGCGGTCCCGTAGGGGGGGCAGGGCGATCTCGAAGCTGGCCAGTCGGTGAAACAGGGGCGCCTTGAACTGGCCGGAGGCCACCGAGACATCCAGATCAATATCGGTCGCCGCGATCACTCGCACATCCACCACCTGGGGCTTCTGGGCGCCCACGGACTGGATTTCACCGGTTTCCAACGCCCGGAGCAACATCACCTGGGCCTCGGGTGAGGTGGTGCCGATCTCATCCAAGAACAGCGTCCCGGTATCGGCCCGCTGAAAAAAGCCGGGCCGGTCCTGATTCGCTCCACTGTACGACCCCTTCTTGGCCCCGAACAGCTCCGAAGCGGTCAGGCTCGGCGGGATGGCCCCCATATTGATACTGAAAAACGGATCGTCCCGACGGGATCCGTTTTGGTGGATCGCGTGGGCCACCAGCTCCTTGCCGGTCCCCGACTCACCGGTGAGCAGCACCGGCCCTTGCAGATCAGCGACTTTGAGAATTTCTCGCCGGACCCGCAACAATCCCCTGCTCTCGCCGATCAAGCCCAAGGCCTCGGGCCGTTTCACCGGCGGTTCCATCATGTGTAACAGCAACACGAGCCGTTTGGCGACCAACAACACCACGCCCTGTTGGATCTCCGCACTATCGAAAGCGGTCGGCTCGTGCAGGGGCACGCCGTTGGCCTCGACGGTGATACTGGATTCACCCCGGTTAATGCGAATGGCCCCGTCGTCCAATTGTTCAAATTGAATCGGACGGCGACTCAAATGGGGATCCGCCAGGGGGCGAGGCTTGCCTTCCCGCGGGGCGCTGAAGCGGGGACTGAGCCGGGACAAATCGACGGCCGTTGCATTGGCCATGGATGAGAACGCCACGCATTCGCCGATGCGGTACGGATTGGGATGCCAGAGAATGGTCAATCCCGGAATCTGAAGGCGATCCGCATTGAAATGGGGCTCAGCGCCAGTGCGCGTGTTGGTGCGCAGATGGTCTTGCCAGTCATCAGAATAGTCGTTGCGAGTCGTTGTAGCAGGGGGATTCAGCGTGTCGTTGTCTCGATTTTTCATGCTGTAACGAGTGTGACCAAAACGAGAAAAAGCGCAAGCGCATAATCCGAGGTCTCCCCCCAAAATCGAATCATTCTAGTGGTTGGGATCGACTATCCAAGGGGGATCAAAGCTGAACGTTCGACCGGCGAAGATCAGCTGTCCGGATAACTCGTACTTCTCCGGCTTGGCCAAGGGGTTGGTGAGATACCAAGACTGAAAATCGGTCGCACTATCCAGTGTCTTGGGATTTACCATACAATTCCACACCGGAGCACCCGCCGGTACGCTCAGCGCGGTCGGAATATCGGGAATCTTAATATTGGATAAGGTACGCGTAGTGATCTGAGTGGTTCCGCGCAGCAGCGGTGGCGTGACTTCATTTCCGGTCTTATCGGTGAACTTCAACTTGAGCACAGGTTGTTCGGTCAGTTTTGGCTGGGGCAGTGAGTAGGCCTCCAAATAGAACTGGAGCATACTTCCCCCTTCAAGATGATAACCATCAGCTTGGCTTCGCACTTTGTTGTACTTGGATGGGTTGCTGCTTTGGCATTTATACAACTCACACATTAATTCGTTCCCATTGTTAAAATCAAAAGACATCTTGCATAAATACGTTAACCAATTGATTTTTTTGAAGGCCACGGCACCGGCTTGCTTTTCTGCTGTCATTTTGCTCTCCTTCGCTTGCTCAGTTGTTCAGTTCCACATCCCCCTCCGTAAATGCTTTGCAATTAAAATACCAATATATGAAAAAATGGTAATCTCTTTTCAGGGCATCCCAGCAGAATTTTTCCATCAGAATCCAATAAATTGGACCCTCTCGGCAATGGACTGAACTCATGCCGATTTCGACCGAAGACGACTTAGTTCTATTTTGATTGGTTTAGACGTGCCTTGGCGATGAGGGTGTGGAACCTCGGGTCCTCACGCAATTTAACAAACAGCGGCTCTCGACGGAAATCATCTATCGGATATCCCGCTGCAATCGCCCGATCGAGCCACATCAATGCGCTCTTTCGCTTACCCGCTAGCTCGTATACCACGGTGAAACGATAATGTATATCCGGTGCGACAACCTTTTCCGGCGCAATGTCCCCGATATGACGGAGCGCTTTTGAATGTTCTCCCTGCAAGGCGAGATAGAATGCCACAAAACTCCTCAGTGTCGGGCTCTGGGGATCCTGTGCCATCTTCTCTGAGCTCAGATTAATCGCGGTCTGAATGGCCTCTTCTGCTCGATTGGAATTGCCCGGAGTGAAGCGATACGCCATCGCCAGATTGCCCCACATCGAGTGTTCGTGCGCTCCTCCGGGAAGCGCAACAGCCTTTTGGTGCGCGGCCACGGCATCGATATAGCGTCCTTGAGAATAATAGATCATACCCAAATTGGAGTAGACCATCGCGCTCGGTGCTATTTCCAGGGCCCGTTGCATCTGGGTTGCCGCCTTGCTCAGTTGGCCCTGCATGTAATAAACACCCGCCAGGTTGTTGTACCCTTTGGCGTTCTCGGGTGCGATTTTCAACGATTGGAGCAACCGTTGCTCGGCTTTGTCGTATTGTCCCGTCTGTAAATACATAACACCGAGTATATCCAGCAGCTCCGCATCCGACGGTCGCAGGTTGAGGGCATTGATGAGGTATTGCTCGGCCTTCTGGCGATCCCCCCGTGCTTGAAAAACTTGCCCTAAACCCCGATTTGCATCGGCGCTGAACGGATCGAGGCTGAGCGCTTGATTCAACTCCCGTTCGGCTTCGTCGTGCTGACGATTCATCAACAGCGCCAACCCCAAACTCACCCGGGCCAGGGCCAGGTGCTCGTCCAACTCCACCGCTCGCCGGGCGGTCTGAATCGCCTTTTCAATCCACATCGGATCCTTGTTCGCGTTGAACTTACGCCAATAAGCGCGGGACAAGCCCGCGTGCGCCGAGGCGAAATTGGCGTCAACCCCCAGAGCGCGCTGGAATGATTCGATGGCCTGGTCGATATTCTCTTTCTTGTCCAGCCGTTTGAGGTGTTCGGACAACAGCGCCATGCCCTGCCGGTAGAAATGGAAGGCGCTCTCCTGCCCCTTGCTGTCCACCGGCGAGGCCGGTTCGGGTTCGCCGAACCGCTGACGCAGCAAACCGACGACCTTCATCAGCACGCGGCGCTCGGCAAACGGGCGCTCTTTGGCCGAGATGATCTCGGTTACCGCGGTGAGCTGGCGCTCGGTTCTGCTGTCGATCATCCCCAGGTTCAACCGCAGGTTCTTTTCGGTTCGTTGAACACTGCCGGTGATGACCAGGTCGACGCCGAACTCCTCGCGGGCATGCCGGGCACTGCGAATGCCCGCCTGGCGCACCTCCGCCGCAGGGACGATTTTCAGTCGATCCTCAAATTCCTTCATCTGGGTCAGGCCGTGGGTGATGCTCTCGGACAGGCCTGTACAAAACGACTGCAGCGATGGTTCACCGCTGATGTTCTCCGGTGCCAGCACCACCAGGTGGGTGCTCCCGGTCGGGTCCTCGGCCAATCCGATCTCACTCCGATTGATCACCATCACCCCGGCCACCCCTGCGATGATCAGCGCAATTGGAATCGCCAACCAGCGCCAACGCCTGCCGCCGGTACCGACAGGACCGGTCAGCACCCGGCTCGTCGGCGTGGGCACCAACTGCTCGCCTGTACTCGGGCCGGTCAGCACCTCTGCCGGGTTGACCGGCCGGGCCGATACAGTGGGCACCTCATGGGCCAGACTGCTGCCCAGGGCCAATCCGCTCAGCTCGCCGGCCAGCTGCGCCATCCCCTGATACCGATCCTTGGGGTTCTTGGCCAGCGCCGTCTCCAGGACCCGGTCGATCCCCGGTGGCAAATCATCGCGGATGTCGTTCACCGAGATCGGTGTATCGAAATGAAGTTGATGCAGCAGGGAGGCATCGCTGTTTCCCTCGAACGGTCTCACCCCGGCGAGCATCTGATAAAAGACCACCCCCAAAGAGAAAATATCGGATCGTTCATCGACCGCATCGCCGATGGCCTGCTCCGGCGACATATAGGCCAGGGTTCCCACCACGCGTCCTTCGCCGGTCAGTGAATGGGAGACGGTTTGGGCATCGAGGGCAAAATCGGCTTTGGCGCTGAGCTTGGCAATTCCGAAGTCGAGAATCTTGATCTGGGCGTCCTCGGCAATCATCACATTGTGGGGTTTCAAATCCCGGTGGATGATGCCGGCGGAGTGGGCTTTGGCCATCGCCTGGGCCATCTGCAGGGCGTAGCGGTGTGCCTCCAACCAGGGCAGTCGCCCCCGCGCAATGCGGTCGGCAAGTGATTCCCCGGGCACGTACTCCATTACAATATAATCAAAATTATCCTCGTGACCAAAGTCATAAATGGAAACGATGCCCGGATGGTTCAGCGCCGATGCGGCCCGCGCCTCCTGAATGAACCGCTGTTTCTGGGTGGGGCTCGTCTTTTCGGACAGGACCACCTTTATCGCTACCTGGCGCAACAGTCGCGTATCCCGAGCCAGGTATACCGCGCCCATCCCCCCTTCGCCGAGTTGTTCGAGGATTTCATAATGTGACAGCGTTTTGCCAATCATGGCATCGCCCTATCCTCCCCCCGGAGCATCAACGGTGCAAGTCGCCGTTTCCATTTCTTAATTTCAAGATGCGTTAATTCAAATGATAAGTCTAAATTCAGGCATTTATCATATCATTACACTGACAAAAAGCATGGACAAAACGCAAGGCATCAAAATGATCAATCGTGACAAGGTTCCCTTTCCAACGATGCGCCGGCAAGAGCCGGCAACGCCCTGGGCCGAATATTGAGCGCGCATCAAAAAGAGAACGGGCCGTATCACAGATTGCCCTTCCCTGCCAAGTTGGAATTGACCCCTGCGCCAAGTTGCTCTAGGTAACAAATCAACTATCCGCAGAAATTGCGGGGCAATAAACCGCGGGATGAGATATCCCCCAAAATGGCGCAGAGTTTCTTAGGTGACGAGGAGCACGACAACAATGTCCCGAACAATAAAACAGGTCTTGGCCGCAGAACCGACCACCGACGTGGTGGTCGAAGGGTGGGTGCGCACTGCCCGCTCGAGCAAAAATGTCTCATTTTACGAGATCAATGACGGCTCTTGCTTGGCCAATCTCCAGGTGGTCACCGACAGTGCAGGGGATGAGTCCAAAGCGGCCTCTCCGATCAGCCTGGGAGCGGCAATTCGGGTCAGCGGCGATCTGATCGAGTCTCCGGCCAAGGGGCAGCGGGTCGAGCTCCGGGCCAAGGCGATCGATCTGGTCGGACCGTGCGCCGCGGACTACCCCCTGCAGAAGAAACGCACCTCGTTCGAACACTTGCGCACCATCGCTCACCTGCGCCCCCGGGCGCGCACGTTCGGTGCGGTGTTCCGCGTGCGCCACGCCCTGCAGATGGCGATTCACAATTTTTTCGACAGTCGGGGATTCATTCAAGTCCATTCCCCGATCATCACCGCCTCGGACTGTGAGGGCGCCGGGGAGATGTTTCGCGTGACCAGCCTGGATCTGCTCGATCCGCCCAAGACGGAAGGGGCCATCGATTTCTCCCAGGACTTCTTCGGTCGGGAGACCTCCCTCACCGTCAGTGGACAGCTCGAGGCGGAGGTGTTCGCCCTGGCGTTCAAAAACGTCTACACCTTTGGTCCCACATTTCGCGCGGAGAATTCGAACACGTCGCGGCATGTGGCCGAATTCTGGATGATCGAACCGGAGATGGCGTTTTGTGATTTGAAAGGCGATATCGAACTGGCCGAAGCGTTCATCCGCTCGGTGGTCGGTCAGGTGCTCGAGCGATGCGAAGAGGACATGGACTTCTTCAATCAATGGATTGAAAAGGGATTGCGCCGTAAATTGGAGGCATTGCTCGAGTCCACCTTTGAAGTGATGACCTATACCGAGGCGATTGCCCAATTGGAAAAATCGCCGAAGAGATTCGAGTACCCGGTAAAATGGGGCGTGGATCTCCAATCAGAGCACGAGCGCTACCTGACCGAAGAGCTCCTCGGTCGCCCGGTATTCGTCACCGACTACCCCCGCGAGATCAAAGCGTTTTACATGCGCCTCAACGATGACGACAAAACGGTTGCCGCGATGGATCTGCTCGTCCCGCAAGTGGGGGAGATCATCGGCGGCTCCCAGCGCGAGGAGCGGTTGGACGTACTCAAAAGACAACTCGAACGGTTCGGCCTCAGCGAAGAGAATTACTGGTGGTATCTCGATCTACGGCGGTACGGCGGCGTCCCCCACGCGGGATTCGGACTCGGCTTCGAGCGCATGCTGATGTACCTCACCGGAATGCAGAACATTCGCGACGCCATCCCCTTTGCCCGGACCCCGGGCAACGCCGATTTCTAACCCCCTCTCCCCCAACAGCACCGGCAATTTTTCGCGCACTTTTTTTGCGTTCGGCCGTTTTCCTTGCTTTGATGAACCCATGACGTACAAAGCCAACCCCCCGACAATGACGATCGGCCCCGAAGCGCTCGAAGCGGCCCACGCAGCGCTCTGTTACGCTGTCGAACAGGCCCAGCGAATCGCGGAATCGTCGGGTATGACCAAGCGGATCGCCGTAACCCTCATCGACGGTCTGTTGGATCTGAGAAAATCTATGTCCAAATGGCCGCCGGATCCGGTGTTCAACCGCCATTTGATCGGCGCGACGGGACGGCTGAACAAGGCGGTGGCGATTATGGGCAAGGCCGACTCGGATGAAGAAAAGCTCGCGCCAATTCTCCAGGCCACGGAGCGGGCTTTGAACCTGCTGAACTCGATGACCCACGTCTCCCGCCGCCAACGACCCGTTCGTTCCTTCCTGCCCGTCTTCGAGGTCAATTTGACCCGCGACTCCGAGACCAACTTCTTCACCGGATTTACCGGCGACATCGACTCGGGCGGCCTGTTCATCGCCACCTACAACACCCTACCGATCGAGAGCCCCATCCTGGTCAAGCTCCGCCTCTCCCCCAAACACCGCCTGACCACGAAGGCCAAGGTCTCATGGGTGCGCGAGTACAGCGAAGAAGCCACTGAAACCGACGTCAGCCCCGGCATCGGCGTGATCTTCGACACCCTGACCCCCAAGGACCGCCAAGCGATCAATCGCTATATCGGCAAAAAAGCCCCCCTGTTCTACGAAGCGGTCTGACGCCCCATCTCCCCACCTCCGCTGCTGTTCCCGCTGGTCTTGGGGGTTCGATTCTGTTATGCCAAGCTTAGACTCTTTAATGGGAATAGACTATGAAAGTCACCTTTGTTTACCCCCGATTCGAAAAGTTTCTCGAGAGCATTCCCGCGCTCAATAGACAGCTCGTCGACCACTTTTTGGGCAATTTCACCACGCCCCCATCCCTGGGCATTCCCATTCTCGCCGCGCTGACCCCACCGGAGTGGGAAGTCGAGCTGATCGACGACAACAACGGCGATGCCATCGATTTCGAACGACAGACCGACCTGGTGGCGATCAACTGTTTCACCCCCCAGGCCACCCGGGCCTTCGAGTTGGCCGATCAATTCCGCGCGGCGTCGAAGAAGGTGATCATGGGGGGATTCTTTCCCTCGACCATGCCCCAAGAAACCCTCGAGCACGCGGACGCGGTCTGCATCGGCGAAGGGGAACCGGTCTGGGCCAAGGTGCTCGAAGACGTCGAACAGGGGGGCCTGAAAAAAAGATACAACGGCGGGACCCGCTTTGATTTGTCCAAAATGCCGATTCCACGGCGATCAATTTTCTACGACAAAACCAACTACGACTGGCACGAGGACCTGGTGCAGGTCTCCCGCGGCTGTACCTACACCTGCGGCATGTGCGCCATTCCCACCCACATGGGCCACCGCATCCGGCTCCGGCCGGTCGAGAACATCATTGAAGAAATCAAGACCTTAAAATACGACAACGTGTACCTGGCCGATGACATCCTCTTTTTCCCCAATCGACGGCTCACCGAGTACACGGCGAAGCTGCTCGATGCGCTGGCACCACTGGGCAAGCACCTGTTCGTCTCCTCCACGGTCGCCCTGAATACGGACGACGCGCTGTTCGATCGGCTGGCCCGCGCAGGGGTCGACTCGTTCTACTGCACCTTGAACGTGGATCCCCTCTCCATCCGCGCCCTGGCCGGCGAAGAGGCGGCGCGCGCCCAGGTGATCGACATCGTGAGAAAAATAGAGGACCGTGGGATGCGCTTCTTTGCCTCGTTCGGCATGGGACGCGATTGGGACGGCCCTCCGTTGATCGACTCGATCCTGGACCTGTGTCACAAGGCGAAGATCCGCACCGCCGAATTCTTTCTCTTCACCCCCTATCCCGGATCCGTGCACTGGGAACGCCTCACTCGGCAGGGGCGCATCCTGCATCGCAACTGGGCCGAGTACAACGGGGCCCACGTGGTCTCACGACCGCTGAACATGGCGCCCGAGCAGCTCTACGAAATGTTTGTTCAACTGTGGAATGACTTCTACGCCTCCCTGGACGGCACCGATGTGGTGGAAACCTTGAAGCCGGATCAATCCAATCCCCACATGCAGTACCGCCGGCAGAAGGTCGGCCTTTGAGCCGGGCCGAGCAGTCGCTGAGACGGGCCCTGATCACCGGCATCGGCATCATCAGTCCGGTGGGGCAGGATCGTCGAACCTTCGGCAATGCGGTCATCGAAGGCCGGTCGGGCATCGCTCCGATCACCGCCTTTGACCCCTCCCCCTTTCGCACCCCGTTCGGCGGCCAGTTGCGCGGTTTCGACCCGGGCGCTCACTTGAGCGAAGAAGAGATTGAGCGATTTGCCGATCCCTACCTTCAGCTGGCCCTTGCCGGGGCGCGCCAGGCGCTCGCCGAAAGTGGGCTTAACTGGTCCCGGGAGAACCCACCTGACGAACGGGTCGGTCTGGTGGTCGGCACCTGCAACGGAGGACTGAAGACCGCGGAAGATCAATATCGCATCCTGCAGGGGGAGATGAGCAGCACGTTCAATCGCAAGATGAACCTGCTCATCCGCTACCACGCGGTGGGCAAGGCGCTCTCCTACAGTCTGGGGGTGACCGGACCGACTTGGGTGGTCACCACGGCCTGTTCCTCGTCCACCACGGCGTTGGCGGTGACGTGGGAGCTGATCGCCCACGGTATCGTCGACACGGTGCTCGTCGGCGGGGTCGATGCCCTCTGTCTGGCCGCCGTGGCCGGGTTCGACGCGCTCAAAGCCACCTCGACCGAGCGCACAGCGCCGTTCTCGTCACCGGCCGGGCTCAACCTGGGGGAAGGGGCGGCGTTCTGGGTGGTCGAATCGTCCACCGCGGCCCAGTCGCGAGCCGCCTCGGTGGAAGGGGAGCTGCTCAGCTACGCATTGACCTGCGATGCCCACCATCCCACATCTCCGGATCCCCGGGGAGACGGCGCCTATCGCACGATGAAGCAAGCCATGGCCCGCTCCGGCTCGACCATCGACGAGCTGGGCTGTGTCAACACCCACGGCACCGGTACCGAAGCCAACGATCGGGCAGAGTCCAAAGCAATCGGCAAGCTGATTGGGGATCGCCCGATTCCGGCCTACTCGTTCAAATCTCAGGTCGGCCACTGCATGGGGGCGGCGGGACTGATCGAAGCTTCCGCCGGTTTGATCGCCATGCAACAGGGGATCGTGCCGGCGACGATCAATTTCAGCGAGCCCCGACCGGGATGCAAGTTGGACTACGTGCCCAACACCCCGCGGGAAAAAGAGTACAGCCGTTTCGTCTCGTGCAACTACGCCTTTGGCGGCAACAACGCCGGTGCTGTGATTGGCCTGCATGATCCCGGACGCCCGCCGGCGGCCCAACCGGATCCCCTTCGCCGAACCGTGTTGACCGGCAGCGGGGCGATCACCTCATTGGGCTTGGGCACCCCGACCCTGCTCTCCGCGCTGAACGACAACCGATGCGGTCTGATCGAGGCCGGCGAACGCATGGTCTACAACACTCGGGCCGCCAGAGCCGGACTGGTACCGCCGTTCAACGCCCGGGACATCGATCGGCGACTCGATTTTCAACAGATGAACCTGCTCAGTCGCTTTGCCACCGCTGCGGCGCGGCTCACCCTCGGCGAGGCCGGCCTACGGGTCGGACCCAAAGAGGGTCTCCATACAGGGTTGATCACCGGGGTGTACGTCGGACCGAGCGAAGAAGACCACATGAAGGCGACCATCAGCACCGACGGCGCCGGCGCGGACATTC
>JANQET010000012.1 GCA_028278265.1 Myxococcota bacterium | reverse complement strand
CGGCTGCGTTGGCCACCCTTCCGCTGCACTTGACCTGGCCGTCGACCACTAGGGCGGGCATCACCATCACCCCATAGCTCATAATCCGATCGATCTTATCGACCTTGGCCACCTCTACAGTGAGACCGGATTGAACGACGGCCTTGTTCGCCTCTTCCAACTGCTGATTGCACTTTTGACATCCCGGTCCCAACACTTCGATTTTCATCTATCCTGCTCCTCGCAACAGTGGTTTATACCAAATTCTGAAGGTATTGGTCTACCGTCACCGTCAGCGATACCCTTTTTACGAGGAAAGCGCGCCGAGCACCGATCCCTTTTATTCGTCGAGTCGCTCTCGCAATTTGCAGCCATTGGGGTTTCCCGGCGGAACGGTCCGGCAGCCCCGATCGATGAGTTTCATCGGCCCCAATTGGGAACTGCCAAACGGGGGCTGAACCTCCAAGGTATCGTTCCATCGGTCTTGGTCATGGTCAGCACCCCATTCATAGATTGTTCGAATCTCGAAGGTCCTCGATCCGTGCACAGCGGTGAGGGTCTCGTCTTGATTGTGGTGGGTCCAGACGTACTTCATCTGCTCGGGATCGATAATACACAGATCCTGCGTGACATTACAGAAGCTAAACCGCTCCAGCTCCCAGCCAAACGTCTCTCCCGGCGCTGGTACATCCCCAATTTTCAGCGCCAGGCTTATCTCTATCGTGCCCAGCGCGTTGCTGAAATTCTGGACAACTTTCAACAAACCTTCGTCGGGACCGAGGGCAACTGAATCCGTACAAAGTGACGGATCGCAGATCGGCGTTGAGTCACTGCAGGATGCTGAGCACAGGGCCGACAGGGAAATAGTAAGTACTAAATTTTGCATCAAGTCGGGCATTTGGTTTCCCTTTCAAGGGGACTCATTTGAGAAACGGCCTGATCTGTTTGATGATCAGCTGTCCGTCCCCGGTGACCTTCCATTCCGTGTCCAGCGCGATCATTTCGTCCGATGGCGTAGGATTGTCGATCGGATAAACGACTTCAATTTGCCGCAACACCCTTCCCAGCTCGCCGAGCTGCTGATCGGTCAGCACCACCTCACCGGGGGTAAGCTCACTCGATTCCCGGAGGCGGTCGATGTGGCTAACCGTGTTCCCCTCGAGCCCCAGTAAAACCTTTTCCGGGAAAACGCCCGGGTCGGCCGAGACCACGTCCAACTCACCGATTTGGGCGTTGACCAGGTATCGGTCGTCACTGTCGCTAAACGGATCGTGGGTAAAGGCGACCGCATTCGCGCGCTCGTTTTTGGTGCGCGTATTGACCAAGATGCCCATGGCCGCAGCGGTGTGATCGATGCCGTACCATTCGCGCTCCTCGAAGGCTTTCATCGCAAAGAGGGAGCTCCAGACCTTGGTCAGGGCCCGACGCACCGACCGTTCAGCGGGCTGGTCCGGGTCGCAACGGCTCGGTCCCGTGTCATCGCCGTCGAGCTCGTCGGCGAGACAGGCGCTGGTGGACGAGTACAGCCCGGCCCCGGTGAACAACAGGGCGTCTTCAGCGTTGCTGCTGCTGCGAAAGCGCACCATCTGGGTATCTCCGCCATAGTCCCCGCGAATGGCCTCCGCAATCTGCTCGAGCAAGATCGGGTCGACCGCAGAGGAGCGCATGGCCGTGCGCAACGCGGCCAACTTCTCCCGGCGCACCCGCCCGTCCGCGCGGAACGTCGGATCGGCCAAAAAGGCGTCAATGGTTTCGGCGAAGGTGGCGTCCACCGGACCGGCGCCGAGATCGACTGTCCAGCCGTGGGTTTCGATGAAGTGTCGGTAAAAGGCGAACGGTATTAAAAATCCCTTGAGCCGGTGTTGAGGCGCATCGGCAAGGGGTTCGAGTTGGTAGAGCGTGGCCAGGTTCTTTCCCTTCGCGCCGTAACGCCGTCCGGCCAATTGGCGGTCGGCCGCCGTGCCGATCGGCAGGTCGAGCAAGCCGGCAAAGGCGGTCCAGCTGACATCCGGTTCGGCAAGCAATATCGGGGTGGGCTTGAGCTGGGCCCACCATTGTTCTGCTTCGGTCACCGTCGCCGCCTCGATGGTCCAGCCCTCAGTACCGCACTGCAGGCGCACCAGCTGATCGTCCCAGTCGGCAAAAACCGCCAGCGCCGAGGCGGCAAAACAGTTCGGTGTGCCCCGGGCGGCACTGCGGATATTGAGGTGGGACAGCTCCCCCTGACGGGTGCCGGTGACCGCACCGGCAATCACCGTTTCGATGTCGAACGGGGCCTCGTCGAGCACCAGGATATTGCGCCAGTCGAACTCTAATTTCGCTTGCGCCTCACGGAATTCGGCCGCGGTATGGCGCCGGATGTATCCATACCCCACACCCGGGTTGTAGGCTTCATATTTGACCGCTGAATTCGCATCGTAGAGGGGTACTGAACAGTTGCTCAGTGTCTCTACCTGGTCACCGGTCGTCGGGACCAGGGCCACCGGAGCGAGGGTGAACCGGGCACCCATCTCCCGGTGTACCGCTTCCGCTTGGGCACAGGTCAGCGCTCCGTCAGGGTAGCGCGTATCTTCCCAAATTGTGTAACCGTAGAGCGCAACGCGGCCGCCAACCGCATACTCGGTGACCGTGCCGGCGTAGAACTCCCGCTCCAGCGGATCGAAAATGAGATCCGCGTATATTCCGGACGTCAATTCGGCAAAAAGGTCAGGAAATACGGTGACCAGGAACTCCAGGTGGTAGACAAAGGCATTCACATTGATGAACACCGTTGCCAGCCGAGCGTCGCTGCGCGCCGGTACCAGGTATTTGCTGGTCCGAACCTGGTCGACCACACTCCCCTCGAGACTGATCATCTGCCAAGCAGCTCTATCCGGAACCGACGAAAGACACGTGGTGTACCCGAAGTGATCATTGGCCGCGGTGCAAAGGCCCGGTAGTGGCGGGTTCTCCTGGAGATTCTCCTTCCCGTCGCAAGCGACTAGGGCGAGCAACAGAAACATTGGCAACAGAAACATTGGCAGGCGGGTTTGGGGCGCGGTCGTCCTCATCAATCAATGAACGTTTCTGCAACCAAAAATGTGAAAAAGATTATTGACTAAAAACAACAGCGAGCCTTTTTTCCAGCTCATCGCGCACCTGTCGAAAGGCGGCCAGGCGGGTGGCCTCATCCCCCTCCACTGCCGCCGGATCGGGCAAATCCCAGTGATACCGCTCGGCCCGGCCCAAAAACACCGGACACTCCTCCTCGCTGCAGAGGGTAATTACCGTATCGACCGTTTCCGGATCGATGTCGGCAACATTTTTCGAGTGATGGGTAGTAACGTCGATTCCCCATTCGCTCAACACGGTTGCCGCCTCCGGGCGCAATTGTGTTGGGTGCGAACCGGCGGACTGCATGCGGACAGTGTTGGGTGCGAGCCGGCGGGCGACCCCCTCGGCGATTTGACTTCTGGCCGAGTTGGCCACGCACAAAAAGAGCACTCCCTGGGGGTTGACCCGGCGCATCGCTCGGGCCTCGGCCATCCAGGATGGTCCGGCAGAGGGGAACCATCCCTTACTTCTCAAGCAGATGCGAACCAACATCAGCATCACCGGCACCTCGATCAACACCCCGACCACGGTGGCCAGGGAGGCTCCGGAAGAGAGCCCGAACAGCATCGTGGCCGTGGCAATGGCCACTTCGAAGTGGTTGGAGGCCCCGATCATCGCCGATGGGGCGGCGTCCTCATATTTCAGTTTGAGCAGTTTGGCCGAACCGTACCCCAGGCCGAAAATCAGCACGGTCTGGATGAACAGGGGCACCGCGATCCACAGAATGGTCAGCGGGTTGTCCAAAATGACATCCCCTTTGAACGAGAAGAGCAGCACCAGGGTCAGCAGCAGAGCGCTGATCGTGATCGGGCTGAGCAGGTGCAGAAATTTCTGTTCAAACCACTGCAACCCTTTTAAATTAATGATCAATTTACGAGATAAATACCCGGCGAAGAGCGGCAGGGCGACGTACACCCCGATAGAGAGCAACAGGGCCTGCCAGGGCACGGGCAGCCGGCCCACGCCGAGCAGGTAGCCCCCCAACGGCCCGTAGAGCAAGAGCATGGTCAGCGAATTGATCGCCACCATGACCAGGGTGTGACCGTCGTTGCCCCGGGCCAAGAATCCCCAAACCAGCACCATTGCCGTGCAGGGGGCGATGCCGAGCAAAATGCATCCCGCCAGGTAGGAGCGCCACAGGGGTACCTGCAATACCTTGACCCCTTCGTGCAGCACGACCGTCCCCACCCCGTGGGACGCACCGACCTCCAGGTTCAGGCCCAGCGGCAGCTTGACCAAGTCCACCGCCTCGCTGCCGATGAATTCGATGAACAGGGTGCCCAAAAAGAGGGTGCAGATCGCGACCATCGTGAACGGCTTGATCGCCCAGTTGATGATCAGGGTCAGACCGACCGGTTTGACGTTTTTACCGGCCTTGAGCACTTCGGCAAAATCGATTTTGACCATGATTGGATACATCATGAAAAACAGGCAGATAGCGATAGGGATGGAGACAACAGGGGCACCGTCAACGGTAATCGCCAGACCGTCCAACGCGCCGGCAACCCCGGGTGCGAGCTTGCCCAGGGCGATACCGATGAGAATACAAGCGACCACCCAAACGGTGAGGTAGCGCTCGAAAAAGCCGAGCCCTTTGGCGGGGTTGGCAGAGTTGTTCTCAGTGTTCATTGAATTTCCCTCATGGTTGCGACGGCCTCAACAGCAAATATCATCTCTTTCCTTGGCGGCCAGCCTTTCGGCGAGTCGACGTTCGAGCCCTTCGTCGGGCAGGGAGACGATGAGCTCGCGATTGGCCTCGAGCACTCGAGCGGCTGTCGGTGTCGCGGGGTCGGCGATTTGGTAATGCACCCAGACACCCTCCCGGCGGTCATCGAGCAGCCCGGCGTGTTTGAGATAGCGCAGGTGACGGGAGGCTTTGGATTGGGAGATCTCGAGCACGGCCTCGATGTCGCAGACACAGAGCTCCCCGTAGCGCAACAACAGTGCGAGGATGATCAAGCGGGTCTCGTCGGCCAAAGATTTGTAGAGGTCGGTGTACTCGCGTAACAATGCTGGATTCATGACAACCGTATACTCGCATAAGCGGTTATATGCAAGCAATCTGTTCCACCGAAGGGGGTCGGCTTGACAGCCCACCGGCCCGGGCTATGATCGGCGAATGTCAGGCGAGCCGAGGCGTAGCGCTGTATCAAGGGGGGTATCGCGGGGTTTCACGTGGGTTGTTTTGTTCGGCGCATTGCTGCTCATCTCCCCTAACGCCCACTCCGGCCGAAAGCACAAAACGTATGTCATTCAACGGGGCGATACCCCAATCATGGTGGCCAATAAATTCGAGCTGACCGTCACCGAGCTGCTGCAGTACAACGAGATCACCAATGCCCAATTCAAAGCCGGAGAGCGGCTGGAAATACCGTTTCGCGGCGAAGTCACCGGCAAGCCGTACAAAGTCCGTTCCGGGGATTCGGTGGCCAAGGTGGCGGATCACTTCGGCGTCTCGCAAAAGGACCTGCGTGCGGCCAACGGGATGTGGCCTAAGGATCGGCTGCGGGTCGGTCAAAAAATCGTGATTCCAATAGCCTTGCGGGGTGGGGCCGTGCGCGGCCATGTGGTGCGCAAGCGGGATACCCTGGAGTCGATCGCCAAGAAATACAAAGTATCGGTCGCCGAGTTGGCCCACGCCAACAAAATGTCCGTCGACACAGAGCTCACTCGGGGACGGCGGCTGATCATCCCCGATGACGACGGCAAAGTCTTTCGCTATCGACCAACGAAGACCCGCGGACCGATCAAGTCGGGGGAAATCGTGCCCAACGGGGTGCTCCACACGGTGCAACCCGGGCAATCCCTCTGGTTGATCGCGCGGGCGTACAATGTTTCCGGTGAGAGAATCGCCCGGGCCAGTCGCTTTGATGCTAAAAAACCGGTCCGGCCGGGACAGCGAATTCTGATTCCCGGCGCGAAAAAAGTCGTCCCCGTCAACACCAAGGGGGTCTTGATACGGCCGATCCACTTCACCAGTGTGTGGAACAACCGCTCCGCCACGCTGCAGTTGGTCACCCTAAGTGGCCAAGTGATCGAAAAGAGCCGGATCAAGCTCAGCGAACTGGCCGGACCCAAAGCGGATCGGGGCAAAATAAGGCCATTTCACCCCCGATTGGTCCTGATGCTTCAGCGAGTAGCCGATCAATTTCCCGGCAAAAAATTCGAAATCGTCTCCGGCTTCAGGCCCCGTTCTCCCGGGGAGAGGCTTTCCAAACACCACCAGGGAAGGGCGATCGACTTCCGCGTGGCCGGCGTGCCGAAAAAGGAGCTCTACCGCTTCATCAGAACCCTGCCCAAAGTGGGCGCCGGCTACTACCCCAATTCCGTCTTCATCCACATGGACGTACGGGACAAAAAATCGTTCTGGACCGACCGCTCAGGTGTAGAAGCCCGCTACGACAAACAATCCGGTAAGTAGTCGATTTAAATAGAGGTTTCTGGAATCAGCGCGTGCGGAATCGGTTCGTCGATATCGCCCCGGTCGACGGCGAAAGCCCACAGACCGGCGAGGGGGACGGTTCTTCCCATTGGGATGACTTGGGCATATCGGCTCAGAGCGGTAATGAAGGCCGGATTGAGGGTGAACCCTCCGGAAAGATAGAGTTTTTTGGGTTCCTGGGTGAAGTTGAAGGCGCGTCGGTCGAAGATGCCTTTGCCGGGTTCACCCACGGTCTGGCCCGCAACGCCTTCAACTTCACCCAGGAACCCAA
>JANQET010000476.1 GCA_028278265.1 Myxococcota bacterium | reverse complement strand
TCGGGCCGGATGGGCATCGGATCGCGCTCGGCTCGAACGCACCTTCGTTGCACACCCGTCGGCAGCGCTCAACGGCGTGACAGCAATGCGCAGGGCGAGGAGTGAAGGGGGATCGCGGGGGGGCTCCACCGCCGTCTCGGCCGCACTGTCAGTCGCTTTCAACTGTGCCCGGCCGTTGTTCAGCAACAGTGCCAACCCGCACAGCAGGGAAAAAACAGCCGCGGCAAATCCGCGGGCTATCGTCGGTCTCGTGAATCGCGGTCGATGCGCAACGATGGGCCGCAGCACCTGTGTCGGCCGGAAATCACTTCGCCGGTGCCTGTTCGGCGCGGTCTCGACGACCGACGTGGTGTAGCTCTCCCACCCGGAAACCAGCGCTTGCTCCAGGGCCTCACGCATGTGATGAGCGCTGGCGTATCGACGGGCCGGATCAGCGGACATCGCCCGCAGAATGACCCGCTCTATCGCCGGTGGGATGGTGGGGTTCAACTTGCGCGGCGCGGGAAACGGTTCGGTGGCGATTTTGATGATGATTTCGTTGTAGGTGTCCCCTTCAAAGGGCCGTCTACCGGTGAGCGCTTCGTACAGAATGACCCCCACGGCATAGATGTCGACTCGATGGTCGAGGTGCCGATCGCCTCGAGCTTGCTCCGGGGCCAGGTAAAAGGCGGTGCCGATGACCACGCCGGTGGCGGTCAACTTCACGTTCGGCTGTTGATCGAGCATCTTGGAAACACCGAAATCCAACAGTTTTACCAGCGGGTTGTTGCCGGTTGCGCCGGTGACAAAGATGTTGTCCGGCTTCAGATCCCGGTGAACGATGCCAGCGCGATGGACCGATTGAAGCCCCGAAAGGGTTTGGCACACTAGATCGACCATGGGAAAAATCGCCCATCCGAAGGTGCTGTCCGGGCCTCCGCAGGATTCTCGGTTCCAGTTAAGTAGGAATATTTAATTAATGCAGTAAAGCAATAACAGTGCCAAGTAGCGATTATCCCGCCTGAAAGCGGTACGGCCCTTCACTGCTGGGGATGGTATGGTGCAGCGGTGCGCCGTCAAAGGCGGGACAGTAGACAATTTGCGACACACATTGGGCCACCCTGTGCGGGTTCCCATCGGTGGCGCAGGCAAAAATGGGAAACTATGACGCAGGTGTCTCGATTTTGATTCTGACGTCGACGGCGACCGGAGAGGTGCCCTGGGCAAAGGTGAGCACCGGATTGAGATCCAGCTCTTCGATGGACGGGTGGTCCGCCACCAGTCGGCTGAGGCGAGTCACCATTCCGGCGAGGCGCTCGAGATCGATCGGTGCCTGTCCGCGGATGCCCTGCAAAATGGGAAATCCCTTTATCCGTTCGATCATCTCGTCAGCACGGCTCTTCGACAGGGGCGCCAAGCCAAAGGAAACATCGCGCAGCACCTCGACGAACACCCCGCCGAGACCGAACATCATCACATGCCCCAGGGTGCCCTCCTTTTTGGCGCCGAGGATCACCTCCCGACCATCCCCGGTGACGAACTGGGCGACCAGGTAGCTCGGATCGACCGAGGCGAAGGCGTCGGACATCTTGCCGAACGCCGCCTTGAGCTCGGCATCGGATTTGATATTCAGCGCCACCCCGCCGGCGTCGGATTTATGCACCACTTGTTCACTCTCCACCTTGAGCACCACCGGATAGCCGATCTGCTTCGCCGCTTCGAGGGCCCTATCGAGATCGCTCACTTGCTGTGCCTTGGGAGAACCGATGCCATAGGCGGCCAACATCTCCACTGCATCGTTTTGCGGCACGAACGATCGGCCGGCCGACCGGGTCTGCTCGATGATCGAGGAGACCTTTTTCGGATCGATGTCATCGAATGCCGGTGGCGCTTCCTCCGGGCGATTGGCCAACATGGCGTAGCGGGTCATCGCGGCGAGCGCTTTGGCACCGGTTTCAGGAAAATCATAGGTCGGGATGCCGGCCTGGCTGAACGTGTCCAGGGTTTTGCCCCAGCCGGTTTTCTCGGTCATCACGATGCCGATGATCGGCTTGTCCGCATCCCGGGCCAACGCGGTGACCTCCCGGGCCACCCCTTCGCAGTCCACGAAAAACGGCGTGATGAAGTTGAGCAGAATGCTGTCGATGTTGTCGTCCTGCAGCAGCGCCTGGGTGGCTGCCATGTAGTGGTCCGGGCCGGCGGTGGCCAGCACATCGACCGGATTTGAAACGATCGCTTCAGGGTAGAGCGCCTCTTTGAGGCTCTTTTGCGTGTCTTCGGTCAAATCCGGAATCTCGCACCCCGCCTCGATCACCTCGTCGGTGGCGATGATCCCCGGACCGCCGGTGTTGGTGATGATGCCGACCCGGTTACCCTTGGGCACCGGCAACCGGGAAAAGGCGAGGGCCGCCTGGCACATCTCCTCTTCGTCTCTGAACGAGACCACTCCTGCTTCCTCGAAGATCAGCTCAACGGTGGTATCGGCCTTCATCAGCCCGCCGGTGTGGGAGGAGACCGCCTTGGCCCCGGCTCGGGTGCGTCCGGTCTTCATGCCCAGGATCGGTTTCTTTTTGCTGACCGCCTTGGCCACCCGGTAGAAATGCTCCGGATCGGGCAGGCTCTCGATGTGGCAGAGGATAACTCGCGTCTCCGGATCGTTGCCCCAGTACTCGATGATCTCGGGAATGGAGACATCGCAGGCGTTGCCGTTGGAGGCATACATGCGAATACCGGCCTCGAGCTCGTACAACCGGTTGTTGATCACCTCGCCGACCCCGCCGGACTGGGCCAACAGGGAGATATGGCCGGGGATCAGCCGGGTGAAGGTGAAGTTGCAGTAGGCGCGGATCAGCGGGTCGGTGTTCATCACCCCCTGACAATTCGGCCCGAAGATGCGAATGCCGGTTTCCTTACCAATCCGTACAATTTCCTTTTCAATTTCGATTCCGTCTCCACCGATCTCCTTGAATCCAGCGGTGTTGATGATCGCCACCTTGACGCCTTTTTGGGCGCAGTCCCGGAGAATCTGGGGGACCATCGTGTTCTTGACCACGATGTGGGCCAGCTCGACATCCTGAGGGACGTCCGTGATAGACGGGTAAGCCGGCAGGTTCTTGATGAACGACGCCTTGGGGTGAACCGGGTAGATCGGTCCGTTGAACTCCATGTCGAACAGATTTTGAATAATGCGATAACCGATGGTCAGTCGGCGATTGCTCGCGCCGATCACCGCCACGGACTTGGGTCGAAACAGTGAATCCAACATCTTACATGCTCCTTATGCGTCTGAATGGACTTTCATTATTCTGCCCGCATCAAAAACTGGACTAAAAAACTAAAATAGTCAACTGGTTTTAGTTGTGGTATGGTCCCGGAGTTGGCGGATGTGGCGCACCCGGTGGCAGCAGCCCGTTCAACCGCGCCGCCGGTGGGTGAGGTGACGGGGTGTGAATTGAAAAGAGCTTGACAGGGATCGTCACCCGGCGCAAAACGATCGGGATTCAAACAAAGAGGGAGTAGACACCGATGGCAACGCGTACCGAGGCAAGCTATGAGAAGATCGCGGTCAGCCTGAGCCATGAGGATCAGATCCTCACCATCGTGCTGAACAGTCCGCCGGGCAATGTGCTCGACGCCCAGATGATGGGGGAGATCAGCGACTGCGTGGAACAGCAGATGGCCAACCGAGCGCTCAAGGCGATTGTGTTCAAGGGGGAGGGCAAGCATTTTTGCTTTGGCGCCAGTGTCGAGGAACACCAAAAAGCCCAGGCCCCCCAGATGATCAGCGGATTTCACGGGTTGTTCAAAAAACTGCTGGCCTGTGAAGTGCCCACTATCGCGCTGGTGCGCGGTCAATGCTTGGGCGGTGGCATGGAGCTGGCCGCGTTCTGCAACTTTGTGCTGGCCGAGCCGTCGGCCAAGTTCGGTCAACCCGAGATTCAGCTGGCCGTGTTTCCCCCGGTGGCGGCGTTGATCCTCCCGGAGATCGTCGGTCAGTTGCGGGCGGACGACCTGGTGCTGACGGGTCGCTCGATCGATGCCAAGACCGCCGAAGCCTGGGGCCTGGTCCATCGGATCGACGAAGACGGGGAGGCGATGGTGGCCAAGTTGCTGGAGAAGTTCATCCTGCCCAAGAGCGCCTCGTCCCTGCGGATGGCCAATCGGGCGGTGCGCTCGTCGTGGTATCGGGATTTGGGCGACCGCCTCGACGAGATGGAGCAACTGTACGTCAACCAGTTGATGGAGACCGACGACGCCAACGAGGGGATTACCGCCTTTTTGGCAAAGCGTCCCCCCGAATGGAAAAACAGCTGATGACAGCGATTCGATTCACCCCCATCGATGATGGAAAATACAAGGAGGAGCGAGATGGCATTTAGCAAGAGCTACGTACCCTACGGTGGTTATTGGACCACACCATATGCCAAATGGCAGGGCAGTTTTGCCAACCTGCACGCGCTTAAACTCGCAGCCGAGACCGCGCGAAAGTTCTTTGAGTTGCGCAAAATCGATCCCAAGGGGTTTGACAATATGTACTTGGGGATGACCATTCCCCAGCTGAGCTCGTTTTACGGCGGACCGTGGACCGCGGCGATGCTCGGCGGCGAGCGGATCACCGGACCGGTGGTCAACCAGGCCTGCATCACCGGCTTGGTCTGCACCAAGTTCGCGGCCCAGGACGTGGAGGACGCCATTGCGACGACCAGCCTGGTGGTGACAGCGGATCGTTGTTCCAACGGGCCCCATTGTTACTATCCCTCGCAAACCTCTCCCGGGGCCACGGGCAAGGCCGAAGACTGGGTGTTGGACAATTTCGGCAACGATCCCTGGGCCAAGAACGCGATGATCCAAACCGCTGAAAACGTGGCCAAGGAGGCCGGGATCACCCGCGAAGAGAACGACGAGGTGGCCGCTCGGCGGTACGAGCAGTACCAGCAGGCCTTGGCCGATGACGGGGCGTTTCACAAGCGCTACATGGTGCCGGTCGATGTGGGCCGGGGCAAGCGGGCCAAGACAATCGCCACCGATGAAGGGGTCTTCCCCACGACACTGGACGGACTGCGCACCCTCAAGCCGGTGCTGCCGGACGGCACGCTGACCTTTGGCGCGCAGACCCATCCGGCCGACGGCAATTCGGGTATCATCGTCGCAACCAAGGAAAAAGCAGCGGAGCTGGCCGCAGACTCGAAAATTGAAATTCAGTTTCTCGGTTTCGGCACGGCGCGGGAGCGCAAGGGATACATGGCCGCGGCCACGATTCCGGCCACCCAGGCCGCCCTGGCTGACGTGGGACTGGAGGCCAAGGACATCAAAGTGATCAAGACCCACAACCCGTTCGCGGTCAATGATATCGCGCTGGCCAAGGCGATGGGCTTTGATCTGCACGAGATGAACAACTACGGCAGCTCGTTGGTCTGGGGACATCCCCAGGGGCCGACCGCGTTGCGCACGATCATCGAGCTCATCGAGGAGTTGGTGATCAAGGGCGGCGGCTACGGGCTGTTTGCCGGCTGTGCCGCCGGAGACACCGCCGGCGCCTGTGTGATCAAAGTCACGGGTTGATGGAACGGGACGCCTCGCCGCTGGTGATTCTCGAGGAGATCTTTCCCGGCGATACCAACGCCTACGGGACTGCCTTCGGCGGCAAGATCCTCGCCCTGATGGATCGGGCCGCCGGGCTGGCTGCCTCCCGCTTTGCCCACTCCAATTTCGTCACCGTCTCGTTGGACGCGCTCAAGTTCAAAGCACCCGTGCGGCAGGGGGAAATCGCCGAAGTGCGGGCCAAGGTGGTCTACACCTCGAACCACACCTGCGGTGTCGACGTGCGCGTATACGCCGTAGATAAGCGCCAGTGGGAGCATCTGCCCTGTTGTCGCGGCACCTTTTTCATGGTGGCGATCGGGCCGGACAACCAGCCGATCGCTGTACCGAAACTCAATCCGATCACCGATCACGAGAAGGCGCAGTGGAGCGACGCCCGCGCCATCCACCAGTCGATGATCACTAACCGCAAAGAAGCATCATAAGATACGAAAAGCGTGTTTCAAACGCCGCCGATACCGGCGGCAAGGAGGCCCCAAGAAATGGATCTCAAAGGTAAAAGCGCGATTGTAACCGGTGGCAGTCTGGGAATCGGGGCGGCCGTGGCCAAGACCCTCGCCGGATTCGGCGCCAACGTGGCGATCAACTACCGCAAGCACGACACCGAGGCCAAACAGGTCGTCGCCGATATGGAGGCGCTGGGGGTCAAGGGACTGGCGGTCAAGGCCGATGTCTCCAGCTTTGCCGATGCCCAGAACATGGTCAAGAGCGCCATCGAAGCGTTCGGCGGTCTGCAGATTCTCGTCTGCAACGCGGGGATCAACTGGGACGGGGTGATCTGGAAGATGACCGAAGAGCAATGGGACAAGGTAATCGAGATCAACCTCAAGGGGTATTTCAACTACGCCCGCGGCGTGGTGCCCATTTTTAGAGAGCAGCAGTACGGAAAGATCATCAACGTGACCTCGATCAACGGCATTCGGGGCAAGTTCGGCCAATCGAACTACACCGCGTCCAAGGGGGGCATCATCGCCTTCACCAAGACCATGGCGCGGGAGCTGGGGCGCAAGAACATCAACGTCAACGCAGTGGCCCCGGGGCTGATCGAAACCGACATGGTGTCCCAGATGGATGAAGAAGCCAAGAAGCGCTCCCTGGCTGAGATCACCATCGGTCGTCTCGGGCAGCCGGACGATGTGGCGAACACGATTGCCTTCTTGGCGTCGGACTGGGCGCGACACATCACCGGGCAGGTGATCAACGTGGACGGCGGACAACTGATCTAGCGGACAATCGATTCAAGAGAAGGAGAGAACAATGACAAAGGTCAACGATATAGTGGCAGTGAGTGCCGTGCGAACCCCGATGGGCAGCTTTGGCGGAACGTTGAAGGATATCGCCTCTTATCATTTGGGCGCGACCGCAATTCAGGCGGCGCTCGAACGGTCCGGATTTCAGGGCGAAGATCTGGCCGAGCTGGTGTACGGTTCCTGTCGCCAGGCGGGCAACGGTCCCAACCCGGCCCGGTCGGCGGCTATTTTTGCCGGGCTGCCGGTCCAGGTGTCGGCCAACACATTGAACATGGCCTGTCCCTCGGGGATGAAGTCGCTGATGCTGGCGGCCCAGGGCATTTTGACCGGTCAAGGGGACACCTACATGACCGGCGGGATGGACTCCATGTCCACCATTCCCTACCTGCTCAAGAACGCGCGGTTTGCCGGGTTCAAGATGGGGGACCGCAAGCTCGAGGACGGCTGGTCCGATTCGGTGGATCCCACCTGCGGCTACGGTATGGGCGGCACGGCCGAGAACCTGGTGGAGAAGCACGGCATCGAGCGCCAGGAGATGGACGAGTTCGCCGTCTGGAGTCATCAAAAGGCGACCAAGGCGATCGACGAAGGGCTGTTCAAAGATGAGATCGTCCCGGTGAAGATCCCGGCAACCCGCAAAACCCCGGAGACCCTGTTCGAGGTGGACGAGACCCCGCGCCGGGATACCTCGGTGGAAAAGCTGGCCAAGCTGCGCCCGGCGTTTCGCAAAGAGGGCAAAGTGACGGCGGGCAATGCCTGCGGCATGTCCGACGGGGCCTGTGCCATCGTGCTGACCACCCGGGAGCGGGCGGCGGCCATCGGGGCCAAGCCGTTGTTCAGTATTGTCTCTTTTGCCGATGCGGCCGTAGACGGCAAGTACATGGGCGAGGGACCGGGCTTCTCCATTCCCAAGGCGCTCGACAGGGCGGGAATGACCCTGGGGGACATGGACCTGATCGAGGTCAACGAGGCGTTTGCCGTGCAGGTGTTGGTCAACGAGCGGGAGTTGAAGTGGGATCGGGATAAGCTCAATGTCCACGGCGGGGCGATCGCCCTGGGCCACCCCACCGGCATCTCCGGCGCCCGCATCGTGATCACCCTCTACAACGCGCTCCGGCAACGCAACAAAGAGCTGGGCATCGCCTCGATCTGCGGCGGCGGCGGGGTGACCACGGCGATGGTGATCAAGCGCGAGAGCTAGATCCTTCGATCCACGCCGAGACCTCTCGCTATCCTCTCGTACTGTAACTATTCACATTTATAGCAAATTCTTCGCGCCGTTGGGCAAATTGCCCTCTATTTTTATTCATCGGTGCGAATATGGTTGAACCATCGCGCCAGAATTGAGAAGATGTGTACGAACGATTAGCAGGAAGTGAACTAATCGTGCCCTCTATAACGAACAAAACAGAGATGAAGACGCTGTGAACGAGGGGCTTTGCCGAAGCTCCCCCAAAACGGAGGAATAAAATGATCAGTGGTACTAAATTCCCGAACCGTATCCGACATCAATCGGATGTCAGTGTGTTGGCCGTCATTGCTTTTCTCGCCGTCGCGGTCGCACCGCTCGTCTCCCTGGGAAGCCAAGATGCTCCGTTTGAGCTCACTTCGCGCGGTGAAGATTACCTCGTTCGCATGGAGCTGCCGCCGTTTACCGCCACGTCAGTGGAGCGCGACGGCGGTGAGTTCGTCAAAGTGGCGGTCGACGGATTGGGCAACGGGGGCCTGCCGGGACAGGCGGCGCTGCCTTCGTATATGTTTCGCTTGGCCCTGGATAAGGACGGCACCGTGCCCGCGATCAAGGTTGTCTCGGCAAACGAGCGCTCCCATTTGTTGGCCCGTCCGATCTATCCGGTGCAGGCGTACTTCCCCGATTATATCCCCCTGGCCGAGCGGCCGTTTACCTATGATACGAGCTATTATCGTTCGGCAGGCAACGATCATGATTTGGTCTCTGTCTCCGCACCGTTCGCCATCCATGGGGTCCCCGGCGTGGTCGTCACCATCCGCCCCTATGCTTACAATCCGGCAAAGAACCGGCTCACCGTGACCGAAAATATCGAGCTGCTGATCGACATGCCCCGGCACACGACCATCCCCGGCGTTCGCTCGAAGGCCTACCACGACTATCTCAAGGCGATTTTCGTCAACTACACCCCCAAGCCGGCGCCGTTTGCTCAAAAAGACGGCTACCTGGTGATCGTCGCCGACCGGCTCAAGGACAATCCCGATTTCGAGCGCTTCATCGAATTGCGCTCCAGGACCCACGACGTGATGGTCTGCGATCAAGCGGAGACCGGCACCTCGGCCAGCGCGATGCAGGGGTTCATCCAGAACAAATACCAGGAGACCGAGTTTGTCTATCTGCTGCTGGTCGGCAATCACAATGACTTTCCCCACGAAAGCGAGGGGGGAAACAAATCGTACATCAACTATTCGATTATGGACGGCGATCAAAAACCCGACGTGGTGCTGGGGCTGTTCTTTACCCGCTCTGACGAGGCGCTGAAGAACCTGGTGGACAAGACCGAATGGGTGGACAAGAACGTGTCGGATATGCCGGCGAAGATCATCCACTACTCCAGTTTTGACGGGGACAGCCACATCAACGATGAGTTTGCCGAGATTCAGGAGTACTGGGAGCAAGGGGATTGGGAAATCGTCAACGTGCTCGCTTGGCAGGACAACATGACCGATGAGGACATGGTCGACGAGATGAACAAAGGGGTGCGGTTTCAAACGTACCAGGGGCACGGCTATCAGCACGGCTGGTCCGGGTTCAGCGCCACGGGTTCTGTCGATAATGATATCTATCCCTTTGTGCTGAGCTTTGCCTGTCTCACCGGAACGTTCACCACATCGAGTGCCTGTTGGGGGGAGACGATTATCGGTCACAAGAAATGGGGCGTCACCTTTCTCGGTGCATCGGAGAATTCCAGCATCGAGCAGAAATCCATTAACCGGGGGATCGCCCGGGGCAACACCGAGCAGGACATCACCAAGATAGGACTGCTGGTCAAGTACGGCAAAGAGTACGTCTATACCGATCCAATCGCCGGGGGTACCGGTTGGGCCGGGGATACCAAGTACCATTTCTTCGGCGATCCGGCGCTGGATGTGATGACTTCATCGGGGGATGCGGACACCGACTCGGATAGTGACTCGGACAGTGACTCAGATACTGACTCGGACAGTGACTCAGATAGCGATTCAGACAGCGATTCAGACAGCGATTCGGACAGTGACGCCGATGGCGATTCGGACAGCGATGCAGATGGGGACGGAGATGGAGACAGTGACGGGGACGGCGACGGGGATGCCGACGGGGATGCCGACGGTGATGCCGACGGTGATGACGATGACGACGATGATTCGAGCGATCCGGATGATGACGCCCAGAGCTGCGGCTGCCGGACTATTGGCGAGTCCGACAGGAAGATATCGTTGATCCGCCTCGTCGCGTGGATGACTCGCTGAACCGACCAACTGATCTGCAGCCAAATTCGACAAAATACTTCTGCGCTCTCCCCTGCCGATCGGGTATAAATGGTCTACTACCGGGAGGAATAAAATGGAAAACCGATTGATTTGTTGGTGGGTCCTTGTCGGCGTCCTGCTGATGGCCGCGGCGTGTTCCGATGATTCCGAAGGTTCCGACGACGACGATCACAGCGCCGGTGATGCAGACACCGATGGGGACGGGGATGCAGACACCGACAGTGACAGTGATAGTGATACGGACGCGGACGCGGATTCGGATACCGACGGGGATACCGATGGGGATTCGGATTCGGACGCGGATTCGGATTCGGATGCGGATGCCGATACGGACGCAGACACCGACGGGGATACCGACGGGGATGCGGACACCGATTCAGATGGGGACGGGGACACCGATTCCTCGATACCCGATCCCGAGTGCGGCGAAGAGGATCCCGAACCCCCGTGCGATGATACCGATATTCAGGGGATGCTGGAGTGTGTGCCCCAGGTGACCAGTGTGTCGCCAGGGGACGGGGGGTATCACGTGCGCTTCGAGCAGGCGATCGATCAGTACCGCCCCTGGTTGGGCAGCTTCAACCAACGGCTGTTCGTGCGCCATCGCTCGTTTGACAGCCCGACTGTTTTTGTGACCAAGGGGTACAGTCTGTCCACCAGCGGTGGGGAGTTGGCCCAACTGTTCTCGGTCAATGTGGTCGTCGCGGAGCATCGGTTCTTCAGAGAGTCCGTGCCCTCGGGGGATATTCCCTGGGAGTATCTGACTATTCAGCAGGCGGCTCGGGATCTTCACGACATCTGGGCGGCGCTGAAGTGGATCTACCCCAAGGCCTGGGTCACCACCGGGGCGAGCAAGGGGGGTGAGACCGCGATTTTCTACCGGCGGTACTACGATTGCGACGTGGAGGGGACCGTGGCCTATGTGGCGCCAATCGTCTACGGCTGGGCTGATCCGAGATTCGTGGAGTTCGTGCAAACCGTCGGCGGCAGTGAGTTCGCCGATTGCCGGCAGCGCCTGCGGGATCTCCAACAGGCCACCTTGGAGATGCGCGATGAGATGGTCGCCCGGATGAACACGAGCAACTTCACCTGGTTCGGGGAAAACAGTCCGGAGAAATCGGTGGAGCACTCCATGCTCGAGGCGTCCCACCTGTTCTGGCAGGGGGGTGGGGCCAGTCGCTGCGACAGCCTGCCCAGTCCCGACGGCACCGCGGATCAGATTTACAACTGGGCCAAGTCGTACATCAATGACTGGGATGACGGCACGATCGGCTTTTTCCTGCCGTATTACTATGCGGTGGGGGTGCAGCTCGGTCTTCCCGGTGTCGACGACGAGCACCTGCTCGATGTGATGGATTTCAGAGAGACCTACACCCCGCCCCACTACATGCCCGACGGGGTGACGGTGACCCTGGACGAAGAGGCCATGCCGGATATCCAGGAGTGGGTCAAAGCCGAGGGGGAGGCCCTGTTGTTCATTTACGGGGAGTTCGATCCCTGGACCGCCGGCGAGTACGACCACGTCGGTGCCGCGGACTCGTACAAGTACGTCGCCGTGCGGGGCAGCCACTCCGCGAGAATCGGTAGCCTGGAACCGGCGGACAAAGAGGCGGCCATCTCCACAGTGGAGCGCTGGCTCAACACCGAGCGGGCCATCTCGGCGAAACAGCTCTCCGAGTTGGTTATTGAGGAACCGAGGGAGGGTCGACGGCCGCGGGATTGAGCTAGATCACCACAGATATCCAGGCGGCGGTAGCACTTCGATGAGGTAGTCTTCAACTTCCCCGTCGAGCGCCGGGCCGAACGGTTCGGTCAGCGGCTCGGTGCTGAAGCGGTATCGGGTATACAGCGACGGCGGGGCCGGGTTGCCGATCACTGGTATCAGCAAGTTAGTGATGCCGGCGGGCAAGGGCATGTTCTGCACCAGCCAATCCGTGGGATCCCACACACCGTTTTGATCGACGTCGACCCAGACGTTGAGCAGTCCCGTGCCCGGTGTGGCAGTGCCGTACACCGCGTCCACATCGACCTGAATGGCGGACATGCCGACTTGGAATGGATATAAGAATACGCCGTTTTCATCATCCCCCTGCGGATCGATGTCGTCGCCGGTGCAGAACAAGTTGGGCTGACCGTCCAGCTCCGGATCAGGTGGCGGGATAGGGGGTTCACCGATGGGGTTGCCCAACCAGAGGGCACCGGTCAGCCCGTGCCGCGCCCCATCGTTGGCCATGGTGGTTTGGTACTGCAAGAATAGTGGCTCTTCGGTCTCAGGGGCGTCACCGAAATCGAGCTCAATGATGTCGACGAGGTAGTCCTCGACCTCCCCATTGTCAAAAGATCCGAAGGCGCTGAGGGCTATTTCCCCGGCCGCAATCAGCCGGAAGCGGACGTAGGTCGGCCCCGGGGAAGCGGTCGGCGGAATGGTGAAGTGATAGGTGCCGGATGAATTGGCCACCAATGGCTCCCCGACGATGAAGTATTCGTCGGTATCATCGAAGTCCCCATCCCGATTGTAGTCGGCCCAACCGTGGAGATAGCCCTCGCTATAGAAGTCGCTGCCCATCGATACACCGAACCGCGTCTGTTGACCCACATACCAGGGTTCAATGAAATCGATGCCATCTTCATCATCGCCTGCCGTATCGAGATCATCTCCATCCGCGCCGATCGTCGGTTGGCCGTCTCCCTCGGCGTCCGGCCGGACCGTGCCGAGCCAGAGCTCGCCGGTCATCGCATGCCTCGCCCCGTTGCTGGCCAACAGGGTCGGATAGAAGAACGATCCGCTGCCCTCCGGCGCATCGCCAAAATCCCATGGCATCGTCTCGACCACGGTGACCAGGTAGTCCTCGACCTCGCCGTCGTCAGCTCCGCCGGTGGGTATCACGTTTTCGGCCTCCTGGGAGACCAACCGAAATCGCGCGTACTTGTGTCCGGGATCGGTCACTCCGGGAACTGTGATGAGCAATGGTGTGTAGGCGTTCGGCTCGAGCCGCGTGTTTTGCAGAACCTGCTCTCCGGGATCGGTCCAACTGCCGTTGTCATTGAAATCGATCCAGGCGTGCAGGTATCCCGGTACGTCGGCACTGGAGGTGAGGTAGGCGCGAATCACCGAGCTGAATCCCGGTGCGAACGGGTTGTCAAAGAAGATGCCGTCCTCGTCATCTCCGTCTGAGTCCAGGTCGTCCCCATCCGCGTTGACCGTGGGTTGGCCGTCCAGGTCGGCGTCGATGGCATCACCCAGATGGAAAACGGTGTCCGCGGAAATGAGGTGATACGCACCGTCGTTGGCCAACAGGGTGGGGTAGGGGGCGTCCGGTGCATCACCGAAATCGTAGTCGAAAACCGGATCCGTATCGGTCGCCGTATCTGTATCCGTATCGGTATCCGGGTCAGTCTCCGTATCAGCGTCGGTGTCTGAATCGGAATCGGAATCGCTGTCAGTGTCAGTATCTGCATCTGTATCGGCGTCGGTATCCGTGTCCGTATCGGTGTCTGTGTCTGTATCCGCATCGGTATCGGTATCGGTGTCAGTGTCTGCATCGGTATCGGTGTCGGTGTCCGCGTCGGTATCGGCGTCGGTGTCTGCATCGGTATCGGTATCGGTGTCAGTATCTGCATCTGAGTCAGCGTCGCTGTCGGTATCTGTATCGGAATCGGTGTCCGCGTCGGTGTCCGTATCCGCATCGGAATCGGAATCGGCGTCGGTATCCGTATCCGCATCGGAATCGGAGTCGGCGTCGGTATCCGTATCCGCATCGGAATCGGAGTCGGCGTCGGTGTCCGTATCCGCATCGGAATCGGAGTCGGCGTCGGTGTCCGTATCCGCATCGGCATCAGAGTCGGCGTCAGTGTCCGTATCTGCATCGGTATCGGTGTCTGCATCTCCGGCACTGGTGCTGTCGCAGCAAATCTGCATTTGCGGGCAATCGAACTCCATCTCTCCCTCTGGCAACTGAGCTTCAGATCCACCCAGTGCGGTGCACTGCTGATCGGGCATGCAGGTTAGCGGAGACTCGCAAGGATATGGATCCCCATCGTCATCTTGACCGCCGCATCCAACAGTGCTCAACGCCGCGAACAACAACACTTCCCAAATAAAAATGCGTTTCATTTGTTCCTCTCTTCTGGGCTGCTGAAGAATTTCGAGTTTTATTGATTGGTCACGTATTTTACCATCAGGTCAAAGTTGTGCAATCAGTTTTGTCGGAAGCGAATTGTGGGTTCGGACTCGGCAGGATGGTCAACGGACGTTGCGAAATCCGATCCGACCATCGGCGGGCAAGTCTACATCCGGTAGTGAGAGAGAAAGGTCTCAACCACCTCGGTTTTGAGTGTCTGTAATTGATCCGCCGGGGGAAACGGTTGAAATAGCATCGGCCAGAAGAATGCACCGGACGCCAAAGACCAAAACACCGTCGCCGCCAACTTGGCATCTTTGAACCTGATTCTACCATCTGCAGCCGCAGCTTCGAGCCAGGTGACGAGGATGTCATCTCCTGTTTTGGCTCGGACCATGGTCTCCTCGGCCAACTCAGGGTGGCTGATGAATACCCCCAGGGTGACCTTCATCAAACCCAGCCAGGTGGGATTTTGCGCCACTGAAATTTTCACATCCGCGAACGCGGCAAGTTGCTCCTCTAGGCTGAGCTCGGGTTTGTAGGTGATCTGTTCCAGAGCGATGATCTCGTCATGAAAACGATTGACCACTTCTTTGAACAAGATCTCCTTACTCGGGAAATGGTTGTACACCGTGCGTTTGGACGCGCCGGCGATCTCCGCGATGCGATCCATGCTGGTGTTCTCGTACCCTTCATCTTGAAATGCCTTCACCGCTGCGTCCAGAATGTCGTTGCGTTTTTTGCTCGTATCCCTCTTTTTGACCACCAAATCGGCCTCCTCGGTAAACTGTACAGTGTAGTGCATTTTTGCCATTGACATTTGGCTTTAGTGCACTACACTGTATAGTGTAATTAGCGTGAAGGGAAAAGGCAAGCGATGAACCGATTTTTGACGAAAGTAACCAAACGAAGGTGGATCCGTATGATATTGTTTTCCTTTTTGACAATCCTGGGACTAGGAGGTGCTGCGATGATCACCACATGTGCCTCGGTCGGGGCGTTGCCCGAGGGGGATCAACTCCTGTTGACCCGCCAATCGCCCAACTATCGAGAGGGTCGTTTTGTGAATTCGATGCCGGTTTCTGACCCACAGTTTTTCAAAACCCTAAAAGAGTGGGTCAAGGGGGGCGAGCACACCAATCCGGAGCAGCCCCTGCCGGTTGTTCAGCGAACAAAATCCGACTTCGATACCACACCGGCCAGCGGGTTGCGCATCACCTGGCTCGGTCACTCCACCACCCTGGTGGAAATCGACGGGGTACGCCTGCTCCTCGATCCGGTGTGGTCCTGTCGAACCTCTCCCTTCTCCTGGGCCGGCCCCCAGCGGTTTTTTGCCCCACCGATTCCCCTTGCGGATCTGCCCGAGATCGATGGTGTGCTGATCTCCCACGATCACTACGATCATTTAGACAGGGAGACGGTGGAGCAGCTGGCGCCCCGGGGGGTTCGGTTTACCGTTCCCCTCGGAGTGGGGGCGCGGCTCAAAGGGTGGGGGGTACCCCCATCACAGATTGTGGAGCTAGATTGGTGGCAATCCACCACCATCGGCAGCGTCACCGTGACCGCCACGCCGGCACGGCATTTCTCGGGTCGATCGTTGGTCATGGCCGACCGGGACAAGACCCTCTGGGCCGGGTTCGCCATGGTGGGGCCGAACCGCCGGGTCTACTATTCCGGCGATACCGGCATGTTCGACGGGTTCCGGGAGATCGGGCAGCGACTGGGACCGTTCGATGCAACCCTAATCGAAGTCGGCGCCTACCATCAGCTCTGGGCCGACGTGCACCTGGGCCCTGAACAGGCGGTAAAAGCAGTGACCATGGCCCGCGGAGGCTTGATGATCCCAGTCCACTGGGCCACCTTCGACCTGGCCCTGCACAGCTGGATCGAACCGGCCGAACGGTTGCTGGTCGCCGCAAGGGAAGCCACCGTTTCCCTCTCCATCCCCCAGCCCGGACAGAGCATCGACCCGACCGCGCCGCTCCCGATCAACCGCTGGTGGCCGGAGCTCCCCTGGCAAACCGCCGAAGAGCACCCGGTGGTTTCCAGCCGGCCTTGAGAGACCACGGCATCCGCCCCGAGCTACAGAATCAAACACTCATTGTATTGATCAGCGAAGGCTTCGCGGAAACGTATGGCTCAGCTTGACCATAAAAACCTGAACGAAACCACCTTGCCAGTGGGCATCCCTCCAAGCTGAATCTTCAAGCTCCCCGTCAATCCTCGGCGGTGATTCTACTCGCACCGCAACGGCCGCTCGTTTTTCTATACCGTCTGCAAAGGAAAAATTGAAAAAGGGAAGACCGACAAGTGTCACTGACAATAATAAGAACGTACGCATTGCCTAAGCCTACCGTATTCAACCTACTATTGGGTAAAGACTTCATACCATATAAAATTCATCCGCACTCTTCCCTCATACAACTCCTCCCCCATATTATATTTGCCGTTCGTTGTCTCGCCGATGACCTTTGTCCAGAATCCCATTGCGCCCGTGTTGTCCACCCGAATTCTCGTTAACCATTTTCCCGGAAACTTTGACACCGATTGTATAAATGCATTCCGCCCCACACCTCTACCTTGAAACTTATTCAAAATGAAAAATTGTCCAATGTCATGATATTCACTCTCATATGGATATCGCCTCAACAACGAGAATCCCGCCAATTCTTCCTCACACAAAACCAAATGGGGATAATGGTCCTCCTTTTCCCAGTAATCATTGAGAAAGGACAAATCAAATTCAAATTTCCCGCTTGGTTGTATGCTAAATCCCGTATACTCCGACATACTATACAGATACAACTCAAACAGATTCTCAATGATGAACTTCTTCGACACTGCTATTGGTGCGAGTGTTGTGTTCATGAGGTTCGTTCTTTCCTGAATTCTTTTTTCATCCAATCTGCCAAGCGTGCGATGTGGGGACGCCTCAGCACCGTCATATGGTTCCCCGAACACAGCAGGAGTGAAGTGTGGGGCATCCAACGTTTCCACCCACGGAGTTTTTTTCTCTGGGAATCGCGGTTGGCTTGTTCATCCAGTTTTGGGTCATCAACAAATACCAGCTGAACCGAGCCTTTATAGGTTTCTTCGGGAGAATACTGTGCCCGCATACTGGCGCTGAAGACCCAAATCGGGCCGGCGAGAATTTCGGGATCTGTCTGTTGGGTCAATAAACCGGCGTCCACCATTCGTTGATGTAAAAGTTCTCTAATCTCGCTACCGTTGAGGGCGTTCAGATCGCATCTCCGAATGCCCAATGAATGGGTCGTTTGCGACTCCAGTATTTCTATAAACTTCTCGATCATCCCAATGGTGCTTATTTCCCGGTGAGCTCCATCCGGCACATTGCTGTCCACGATCGTCAATGATTCGACAGCCCTTCCGCTTCGTTGCAAAAGCAACGCCATCTCCGAGACGATCCATCCACCGTGTGAATGTCCCAGCAATCGCAATGGACCCTGTGGATACGCCGCATTGATCACATCACAATAGTGTTTCGCTGCCGCTGCAACCGAGTAGTGGGGAACAAAACAGCCGTCGAGCCCACGTGGCTGCAAGCCATAAACAGGTCCGCTACCATCTAAGCTGATTGCCAGCTCAAAATAGCATGTCACATTGTTTCCCGCTCCCGGTACACAGAACATCGGCGGGCCCGAATATTTGCTTTTGCTGCCGCCCAGAAGGACTAATGGATTGTACGATGGTTCCGCCGGTCCATCACATTCCCCTTTGTGCTCGTTTAGCAGGTCTGATACTGTGTCGGCGAGAGCCGTGATATGCGGAACCTCGAAGATGGAATGCCGCTCGCCTTCAAGCTCGATGACCATTAGTTTTTCTTTCGGAACAACGTCTGTCCAGCCGTGACATGGATTCGTCTCGGCGGCTTCTTTCGATCGGAACAAATGTAGCGTGCGGGGAAACGACCGGGTTCCGTATACGGTGTGCTGTCCAGCGGAATTGTTCTCTCGCAAGCCGGACCGCGACGCAAGTTGTTTCTCCTCCGGTGACAAATCATTTTCCGTATCAAACAATCCCACAAATTCCACCTGGGCGTCCTCGCCGATTAGTTGTAATGCGATTTCAAAAGCGATGAGCCCACCGAAAGACCAGCCGGCGATACGATAGGGACCCTTGGATTGGGTATTTCGTATCGCGCGGACCATGCGAGCAGCCGTCCCTTCGATGGTCCGTGAAGGCGGATCATTGCCGGTCCAAGGCAGCACGGCATAAACCGGTATTTTGCGATCAAGATGCTCGGCCAGCGCCTCTGGTGAAAACGGACCTCCAAACGGCTGATAAACGAGGAACAAGGGGGGCTCGACACCAGCAGACCTTATTGGAATGATCAGTCGTGTTTCAAGACCTTGGTGCAAAAATCGCTCCTCGTCACTGCCGCAGATTAGACGCTCGTTTTGCACGATGGTTTCCGATTCAATCGTTCGCGAGCTCACCTCTTTCATGCGACATTACCACGCGATGATTTTTCCCCGCCACCGTCGATACGATTTTCAATTATTTTATCGATACCAAGTTGATGCAACTGGGACTTTTGTGATTCAGTGAGAGAGCCGTGAATCGAAATATTGCCGCCTAAGACGATTGGACACGTAAGGTGAAGCTCCTGTTTGAGCGTTGCCAGTCCCTCTAAATCCGCCAATGCATGCCCGTTCATATTTCCTATAGCGATTAGATCAACATCAGGCTGTTGGAGTAAAGTGGCCTTGAGCTCTTCGAGGGAACTACAAGCGCCCAAATTGATAACCTCGTGATTCATCTCCTCCAACATGGCGTTGAGCACTTGGTTGCCGACAACGTGCGCGTCACTTTTGGTCACCATAAGTATTATTTTTTTGGTTGAGGCTTCCGCTAGCGGTATCAGCCCATTGGTGCTGTCTGGACACATTTGCGATTCAGGCGCAAAGTAAAACAAATCTCGATTGATTCTCTCCCGCCATGTCTTCGTAGAAGATTGTCTCAATTGCTGACCGTGACGTTTCTGTGTTTCTTCGCTCAACGCCAATCCACCGCATTTTAGATAACGTATCGCTCCGTTTGCGTCCCTTGAGGGCATTATCTTTCCCTTTGTGTGGACGCTTGGAGCGAAAGGAATATCCAGCAATCCGCTATCAAAAGCAGAAATAATTGCTTCGAGCAGAGTTGTTTTTTTAGCCATTTCTAAAACCGGCGCTAATATTTCTTTCACCTCTTGTTTGATCCAATTCTGCTCTGAGACAATTTCACTGGCATCCAACAGGCAATTTGTCGCCGCTTTAATCACTTGCTTGGCAGTTCTCAATCCATTGATATTGTCCTCGGTTGAAGGGATGCAAATGGCTTCGGCAGGTGTTTTGGTGACCAGTTTCGTTGCCCCTCCCCACGTCGCTGTCAAGGCGCCTTGGGAGATGAGCTGTTCCGCCTTGGTTTTGTCTTGAGGAAAGGGCCCCATATACTGATGCAGCACCGGAAAGACGTGGATCCCCTCCGCATCTGGTATACCGCTATAGTTCTTCAGATATCCTTGAACAATATCTGAAATACTGCGCAAGGCAGCCACGTCTTGCACGGCATTTCCGGATTCTGGATAAGCGACAGAAATGCATCGAACACCTTGGAGAGTGGCTAAAATCGCCTCAAGGACAGCAACGGCGATCGCGAGAGACGGAGGAGTCAGAAGTCCCGTTAGAGTACCGAATAGTTCTCTATCGACTATTATGGAATACTCTGTCGCCAACTTGCCGCTAAGACAGTCCACTACCTCCCAGGCGCGCAACGATGTCCGAAGAGGTACATTTTTAGCGTAGGGAAGATTATAGGAAATCCCTCCACCCTCAAACGCCGTGATTCCAGAAGCCAACGCTACTCGGAACAGTGTAATCGCGTCAGGAGAACCGTGTCGTATTTGCAGTGGTACCCCGATCGATTCGTTGAGTTGCCGGCCGTTCTCCCAACCATGGCTAACCAGTGGAAATCCATTCAGATCAAACGGAACCTCTTTTAGGCATCTTTTAGCTTTTTCAAAATCTTTATTACGAGTGTAGCTGTCGATGCTCAAACTCAGTATCTCCGGATGAGCTTCCCTCTCCAATGCGCACAATAAGTGCTCCATCTCATCCATCCCGGCTACGCCACATCTGGGCTGTGTAATGATCGAATTGGATCTGCGAGCTTTGATCAAACGATCAAAGACCGTCTCCTTCTTTAATTCCATTATATACTGGGTGGTCTCTTGCCAACTAGTCTAGACTTTCGCCGTTTTTTAGGCAGCGCATAGCCAGTCCAGAAGAGTCGCA
>JANQET010000450.1 GCA_028278265.1 Myxococcota bacterium | reverse complement strand
GTCTTCCAGTCAGCCCGGCTCCGGCACGATGTCCGACGAAGTGTTGGTCGATCGGGTGGTCCAGGCGCGGGGCCAGCTCCTGGTGGAGCTCGACAAATTGATCGTGGGTCAGAAGACAGTGGTCGATCTATTGCTCACCTCCCTGCTCGCCTCAGGACATGTGCTGCTCGTCGGTGTGCCCGGATTGGCCAAGACCACCTTGGTCAAAGCGCTCTCGGGCGCCCTTTCGCTGGTGTTCGGTCGAATACAATTCACCCCGGATCTGATGCCCACCGACATCACCGGGACCGATATTCTCGAAGACACCCGGGACGGCAATCGGGCGTTCCGATTCGTTCGTGGTCCGATATTCTGCAACCTGTTGCTGGCCGACGAGATCAACCGCACGCCGCCCAAAACCCAGGCCGCCCTCCTCGAAGCGATGCAGGAGCAGTCGGTCACCGCCGGCGGCCATACCTACCGCTTGGACCGACCGTTTATCGTTTTCGCTACCCAGAATCCGATCGAACAGGCGGGTACCTATCCCCTGCCCGAAGCCCAGTTGGATCGCTTCATGCTGCAGGTGGAGATGGGCTACCCCTCGGCCAAGGAAGAGACCGAAATCATCCGCCGCACCACCGTGGGGAACGACCAGGTGATCGAGCAGGTGCTCGAAAAATCGCGCATTATCGCGTTGCAGAATCTGGTACCCCAGGTACCGGTGGCCGACCATATCATCGAATACGCCGTGCGGTTGGTGCGTCGCTCCCGACCCCATGATCCGTTGGCCCCCGAGGAGGTGTGACGGTACATCTCCTTTGGCGCCGGACCGCGAGCGGCCCAAATGCTGATCATGGCCGCCAAGGCGAGAACCCTGCTGCGGGGGCGGTTTGCCGTCGAACTCAATGACATCAATGTGCTCGCCCCGTCAGTGCTCAGACACCGGCTGGTGACCAGTTTCGAGGCCGAGGCCGAGGGGGTCCACCGCAACCAGTTGATCAGCAGACTCATCGAAACCACTCCCCAATGAACCGTTCGACGCCGCCGACGTCGCTGGCCATCGATGCTCAGACGCTCAATGCGGTCGCCACCCTGACCATCCAGGTCCGGCGGGTTGTCGAGGGGATTCAAGGGGGAACCCATATCTCCCCTCACTTCGGCGCCTCGGTCGAATTCGCCGAGCACAAAAAGTACACTCCCGGAGACGATCTGCGGGACATCGATTGGCGAGCCTTGGCGCGAACCGATCGGTATTTCGTCAAACAGCATCAGCGCGAGGTGGTCTTGCGCTGTCTGCTGGTGCTGGATTGCTCGGCCTCGATGAGTTATCGCGGCGAGCGCGCGCGAGCGACAAAATTGAACTACGCCAGGGTGTTGCTCGGCGCAATGGCCCATATTCTCGTGCGCCAGGGAGATGCGGCCGGTCTGTTGACCTTCGCCGATCGGATTATCGATTTTTTTCCGCCCAAGCGACGGCCCGATCATCTGCCGGCGATCATGTCCCGGCTGGCCGGCGTGAGAACCGCCGTCTCCTCGGGAACCCGTTTCACCGAAGCGATCTCCCGCGCCGCCGACGGGATCGGCCGGCGGGCGATGGTGGTGATGGCCAGTGATTTGTGGGGCGCCGACCGGGATGCCGAGCTGGCCCTGACCCGCTTGGCCGCTAGGGGACACGACGTGGCGATCTTTCACGTGCTCGATCCCGACGAGCTCGACCTGCCCTTTGAGCAGCCGGTGATGTTTCACGGGCTCGAAGGGGAACCGTCGGTCGAAGCGGATCCCACGATGCTCCGGGCGGATTACCGCAAGGAGGTGCGTGCGGTGCAGGACCATTGGCGTCATCTCTGCGGAAAATCGGGCATCGACCTGCACACTGCGATCTCCAACGCTCCCCCGGAGTTCGTATTAGCCAACTTTGCCGCCTCCCGGCACACCCACCAGAGGTAGTCGTGAGTTTCGCTGCGCCGTGGATGTTGATCGGATTGGTGACCATTGTGTTGCCTATTTGGATTCACTTTCGGCGACAGCGCAAAGCGGCGCTTCATTTTCCGGCAGTCGAGATCCTGAGCAAGGTGGCCCAACGACGAGAGCCGAAACTGCGCCTGCGGGGATGGATATTGTTGGCCCTGCGCATTCTGTCGTTGATCGCCATCGTCCTGGCCGCTTCTCGGCCGGGGCTGGTGGTCGAACGGCCCGGAGGCGTTCGCGCCGGTGCCGAGCTCGCAGTGGTGATTGTGCTCGATGACTCCCTGAGCATGCGGTTGGCCGATGGAAAGGGGAAGACCCTGTTCGATCGGGCCAAGTCACTGATCGCCGGGGAGCTTCAACGGCTGCGTCCCGGTGATGCGGCGGCGCTGGTGCTGTCCGGATACCCCGCGCGGGCCCTCTCCATGGAGTTGGAGTTCAACTTGGATCACATTCAACGATTGCTGGATCAGACCCGTCCGGGATATCGATCCGGTGACATCAACAACGCACTCCAGCTGGCGATCAAAATGCTCGAGGAGAGTCCGTTGGCTCAGCGGGAGATCATCCTGGTCACGGATTTGGCCGACAACAGCTTCAAAAAGAGCACCGCACCGTCACCGGTGAGCTCGGGGGTGGCTTTTCGCGTGTTGGATGCGGGGCCAGGGGTACCCCGGTCAAACACCGCACTGACCGAGATTCGTCTCAAACCCTCGCCGGAGGGGGATGCTTCCGAAGTTATCATCGAAGCGGAGGTGACCAACTACAGTCCCGGGTCCCTCGATCGGGTCGAAGTGATCCTCGAGGTCGACGACATCGAAGTGGCGCGCGGAAACGTTGAGGTTCCGGCGCTGAGCTCCGTGGCCAAGCGGTTTCACCACCAATTCGGTGTCGAAGGAATGCACCGGGGCCAAATTCGCATCGCCGGTGACGCTCTCGTCGAGGATAATCGCCGGCACTTTGCCGTCTCGGTGCGACGGTCGATTTCAGCCCTGATCATCGACGGGGATTTTCGTCCCGGGTCCTATCGCGACGAGGCATTTTATCTGCTCCGGGCGCTCAAAACCCCGATTCCCGGTGATGTGCCGATCCGCACGGTGGTGGTGGACGCCAAAACCGCCTCCGCGGCACCGCTGACCGGCAACAGCGTGGTGTTTCTCGTCGGCATGGCGACGATCGACCGGGAGTTGGCCCAGCGGTTGGTGGAATTCGTGCAAGGAGGGGGTGGGCTGTTCGTCTCACCGGCGCCGGGGGGCAGCCAACTCAGCGCAATCGAGTCGGTGCTGCCCGGAAAGTTGCGCTCGGTCAAGCAAGCGCCGCGCAAGGGCCGGCGCTACCGCGTGACCACGATAAACCGCGCCCATCCGGTATTTCACCCGTTTGGTGCCGAACCGAGTGGCCTCGAGGGCACCCGGGTCGAAGCCCATCTCCTCGTGGATCCCTTGACCGCGGGCAGTCGGACCACCCTCATCGAGTTGGCCTCGGGCCTGCCGCTGCTGCTGGAGCGCCAAGTCGGCCGCGGTTCGGTGATGTTGCTGACCACCACCATCGATCGGGATTGGACCGATCTACCGATTCGTCCCGGTTTTCTTCCGCTGATTCAGCGGGCCACGCGCCATTTGGCCGGTCGTCTCGACGATCGCAGCTTGCCGCGAATCCAAGTGGGCCGTCCGATATCCCTCGAAGTCAGTCAGGGCATGCAGCGGTTGATCGTTCGCGGTCCGGATAAACAGGACGTGACCTACACGGTTCGGGAGCTCGCCGGGAAAACGGCGATCGAATTCACCCACACCCAATTACCCGGACATTATCGCGTCTGGGCCGAAATCCCCGAGTACGGCGGTCTGAAAGAGATCGTTGGACTGGAGTTCGTCGTCGAGACCGATCCCGCAGAATCGGATCTGACGAAGGTGGCCGAATCGGTTGACGACGCCGATGCGGAAAAACGGTTTGCGCCGGTCGCCGGCAAATTGCCCATTTGGCCGTACTTGTTGTTGTTGGCGATGATCTTCGCATTGGCGGAAACCTGGGTCAGCGGCTACGGTCTCAGGCGATCCCACATCGCCGCCAACGGACGACGGGCATCAGCCTCCGGGGCGCCGAGTCGTTGAACCGGGGCCCGCGCGTACACACCGCACCGGCAGGTAGATCATGCTCCTGCTCTCCTCGACCACATGGCCGGTATCGAAATAGACGAAGATGAGATCGACGGCGTTGGTGGCGGTCGAGGTGATGAATTTTTCCGTCGGGGTATTGGGAAATGCGGTTTCGTCGATGGCCATCGCTCCGAGCGGTGTGTAGTCGTCGACGAGGGAGCCCAGCTCCATCCCGTCCGGCAGGCGCCAGTCGTCCATGCCTCCCCAGTCGAGACCTTCGCAGTAGGCGAGGGCCTCTTTCCATGTCAGCTCAGCGGTGGTGCCGGTGGTGCAGCCATCGCCGCTGAGCCCTGCGGCACAACCCTGCCAGATCAAACCGGTGGCCGCATCTTCTACAACGGGCTCGAGGCCGGTGGTGCGGGTAAACCGCTGGGTCACCTTTTGGGGATGGCGGGAGACACACAACACCGACTTGGGGACATCGACATCGTCGGGGATCAGGTGGGCCTCTTTGCCCTTCAACATCCACGCTTTGGGAACTCCCTCCTGCCGCGAGGCAGTCCAGAAATTCATCTCCGAGGTGATGTTGGGAAAGCTGTCCGGATAGACCGCGAGAGCGAACGTGGCGTAGTTGACAATCGACTGCAGCTCGTAGCGACTGGGCAGGTGCCACCCGTAGGAGGGGTTGAACCAGTTGAGCGCATCGCAGTAAGCGATCGCGCCTGCCCAGGTACGTGTCTCGAGGGTACCTTCATCACACAAACTGCTGGTCAGGCCTGCCGGGCAGCCTTGCCATACCAGCTCGGTCCAGGCGTCGATCACGATCGGCTCGGCGCCCGTCAGTCGATTGAACCGATTGACCGAAGAGGTCGTATCCAGGCCGTACTGGGCATCCTGGCCGCAGAACGCTGTCGTTGCGCAGCTGGCCAGCCCCGGATCGCCGGGACATTCATTGAACACAATCGTCGATTCGCCGTAGCATTTGAAAATACCCGTGTCCGCGAGGGGAAAGTACGGTCCGGGGGGATTGCAGCGCTCCAGCGGAACACATAGATCCTCGGCTCCCGGTGAGATGCATTCCCCTGCCGAACAGATATCATATTTGTAATCCGGCGAGGTCACCACCTGACAAACGGCAAAGTCCGGTTGACCGTCACAACTCTCCACCGGCACGGTATCCGTGTCCCCGTCAGCATCCGAATCAGCGTCGCTGTCCGAGTCCGTATCGCTGTCCCCATCTACGTCGGTATCCGCGTCCCCGTCCGTGTCGGTGTCGGCATCGGTGTCCGAATCCGCATCGCTGTCGGTATCCGTGTCAGCGTCCGTATCGGAGTCTCCCCCATTGATCGAATCGCCATCGTTCGGTTGATCCTCGAGCCCGGGCCCACAGGCAATTGACACCACCATCAGTGCGGCAACTCCTGCGCCGATGGAGATGGAAATCGCTAAACGACGAGAAAGCGGTCTTCGAGCAAACATCCGTGGGAAGTCTATCGCCGGCCAGGCCCCTCGCGCAAGGTCAAAGATGGCTCGGTCGACTAGGCAGTGGCGATGCGCCGTTGGCGACGGGTTTTGGCCAGCAACCCCATTCCCACAGCCAGGGCGATGCCGAGGGCCAACAACCCGATACCCAAAATGGGACGATGGGCGATCCATCCCACCGAGATGGTGATCAGGGACAAGAGAACGGCCAACACGCCGGCAAATAATCCCACGCCCATGTTGACCAGATCGCCGAGCAGGGGAATGAACTCCATGATTCGGGTCAGCGGCCTGAAAATCCCCCTGATGCCGCCGAACATCATCAAGAAGCCGACCAGTCGCAAGATCCAGGTGAGGGTGGTGTTGGCCTCCAGCGCGGAGGTGAACATCTGGTCCGCCGAGACCGTTCCGGCGGTGAGCATGTTGATCGGCATGCCCGCTTCGGTTTGGTAGGGCTCGAACGTGCTGCCCAGTTGTTTGGCGATGACGCTGACCTGTTGGTGGGGGGCAACCCGAAACGATACCCGCACATCGCCGACCGCGGGATCGGTCGGATCTTCGCCGATGTAAATGTAGTCCTGATGGACCAGAGCATCGCTGGACACCTGGGTCGCGGCCTCTGCCGTCGGGGTGACCGGTTGCCAATCGGTGATCTTGGCGACCAGATTTTCAGGGAGCGAGAAGGCGCCCAGGGTAATTCCCTGACCGTTGGTGGTTTTGTTGGGCCAGGGGAGCTCGGCCGGGTTGAGATGGCCCTTGGTGATTTCAAATTCCGCAGAGTCGATCAGCTCATCCGACCAGACCGTGTTGTAGGTGTAGGTGGTTGTTTTCTTTTTCTTGCCCGAGGCGTTTTTCTTGTTTTCGGTTTTTGTCTTTTCTTCCCATTGATACATTTCCACCGTGCGCATCAAGCGCAAACCGTTGGCAGAAACGGCAAAGGTATCATCGGAGATCGCTTGATCAGAGGTGGCCTCTCCGGTGAGATGAACCAACTTTCCCTCGTTTTGCGGGACCACCGTGTCTGCGGCGACACTGGTCACTGTGCCGGCGCCCTCTTCCAGGCTGCGGGAGGTCTCCACGGCCCGGCCTTCATTCCAAAACAATAGGGGGAACGAAAGAACGAAGAGGCCGAAGCCTCCTGCCATCTTGCCCAGGGAAGATCGGGGTCCTTCGTTATCAGTTTCGGTTACGTCGAATTTTTCGGTCGCCATCTCGGTTACTCCTTTTTTGTCGATCCAGAAAGAACCAATTGAACCCAGCGGTAGCCGCGGGTTGGGACGGTCAATGGGTCTAAGTGGCCGGGTGGAGAAAGTGGGAACCCCAAAGTGTCTTTTTCTGTGCAACCCGGGCCCCGGCCGTTGAATTATTGGGAATTCGAGGTTTTACGGTATGATGGGGCGTCGTGAAAAAGGGGTTGAGCGAAAAAGTGACAAAAAAGCGAACAAGTCGGTTCCTCATTGCGTCGGGTGGTGGATTGTTCCTATGAGTGGACGAGAGGCCAAAGTCCGCGAGATTGAGATGCTACACCAGCGCTTTGCAGGGCCGATCTACGATCTCTGTGTCCGGCTGCTCGGCGATCGATCCGAGGCCGAAGACGCAGTGCAGGAGACGTTTATCAATGCCTACCGCTTTTGGGACACCTTTCGCTACGGGGAGAGCAGGCTGCCCTGGCTCTATCGCATCGCCAACAATGTTTGTCTCAAAGTGCTCCGGGCGCGGAAGGGGTCGCTCACGGCGGATCCGCAGACCGCAGCATCGGTGAAGGCGCCGACACCCAATCCGGTCAACGCGATCCACGCAGGTCGAGTGATCGGACAGCTGGTGCACGAGCTCGACGATCGGAGTCTCGAGATACTGATTGCGGTGTACGTGATCGGGATGAACCAGCGACAGATCGCCCAAACCATGGGCATCTCTCGGCGAAGTGTGGTCAAACGGCTGACCGCCCTGCGCCTGCGGACGCGTAACCTGTTTGAGGAGGGCGAGACCGTTGAATAAGTGTCCTTCACGATACAGCCTAGTCGCCTGGAAGTCCGGCGAGCTGAGCGAGGGAGAAGCGGCGCGGGTCGCCGAGCACGTCGCCGAGTGCGAGACCTGTGCTGCCGAGGTGACCGGGTTCGAAGACAACTGGCGCGAATATGGGGTGGTTGCTGATCAACGCCGGTCAGCCCTGGTCGATCAGCTGCAACGACTCGATGACCCCCCAGATGCCGCAACGCCGATCCCGCTTGACCTCGATGGGGGCGTCCGTCGCCGCCGGCGCGTTCGATTGGTCGGACTCGCCGCAGCCGCGGTGGTGGTGACCTTCGCAATCTTTCAATTCGTCGATTCGTTTACCGCGCGCGAGACCTCGGACGATATTTTGTTTCGCGGTGAAATCGCAGTGGCGGTCTACGCCCAGCGTGATAATGCGCAGTTTCGCGTGAACAATGGCGCCCAGCTCAAACCGGCCGATGCGGTGCGGTTTGTCGTCACGATTCCCAGGGAGGGGTGGCTCTCGGTGTTTGCGGTCGATGCCACAGGTCAGGTCTCGCCGTTCTATCCGGACACCCGCCCCGAGGGCGATCCACGACCGCTGCGCCTTAAAAGGGCGGGCCGTCACGAGCTGCCCGGCAGTATCGTTCTCGACCACTCCCTCGGCGAAGAGACGTTTTTTATCGCGTTCTCCCCGGCCGAGTTCGATCGGCGCCGGGTTCACGCCCGTTTGTCCCGTGCGACCGAGCCGACGAAAGGCGAGTCGGAAATCGACGTGGAGATGATTCGCGTGATTAAGATCCGGAGCGCCGATTGACGACGCGACTCGCAACGATTCTGGTCATCGCCCTCCTTCCGGTGGTCTGCCCTGCGCCGACGAGCGCTCGAACCGTCAAGTACGCCGTGGTGTTGGGCAACAATCTGGGCAGCAATCCCGACGACAGCTTGCGCTTTGCCGAGGAGGACGCCCGCAAATTTCACCGGGTATTGATCGAGCTGGGTGGGTTCGCCGAGGACGATGCCGTGTTGTTGCTCGGCGCGGACGCGGATCAAACCTGGCGCGCCCTTCGACGCGTTGAGGCCCGCATCGCCGCTCAACGAAAGGAGGGGATCCTCAACGAAGGTGATCGGACCATGCTCATCTTCTACTATTCTGGCCATGCCGAGGGGGACGCCCTCGAGCTCGGCGGGACGGTGTTGCGGCTCGCCGGCCTGCTGGACTTCCTCAAATCATCGCCGGTGGATCTGCGTCTGGCGATTCTCGATTCGTGTCTCAGCGGAAAGCTCGTTTCAATGAAAGGGGGCCGACGGGGTCCGACATTCGATATTCGCATCGACGACGAGCTCTCGTCAGAAGGTTATGCCATCATCACCTCGAGTGCGGACAACGAGCTCAGTCAGGAATCGGTTGAGCTAAGGGGCGCCTTTTTCACCCATTATCTCGTCTCGGCATTGCGGGGCACCGGCGACCAATCCGGGGACGGTAAGGTCACCCTCGGGGAGGCCTATCACTACACCTACAACCGGACCCTCGCCAGAACCAGCGTGACCATCGGCGGCAGCCAACACCCGATGTACGAGTACAAAATCGAGGGTCAAGGGGAGGTCGTGCTCACCGAGCCGGGGATCGTCAACTCCTATCTCGGCGTCACCGTGGCCGAGGGAGGGCGGCTGCTCATTCTGGACGAGCGCCGGGAATCAATTGTCGCCGAGGCCGATCTGCGACCTGCCCAAAAAGGGGTGCTGGCGGTGGCCGCCGGACAGTACAGCGTCTACCTGCTCACCGAGGACAACGCAGTCCGCGCAGCCCAAGCCATTGTCACGCAAGCCGGCCGAGCCGAGCTCACAGACAGCGATTTCAAATCGATTCAACTCACCGAGGCAGTGGCCAAAGGAGGGCTCTTTGCCGGATCCAACGGGAAAAGCGAACCCCTCCGGGGGAGCCGCGTCTCCGGTGAACGAGAGCTTCCCGTCATCGAAACCGCGATTCGAGCACCCCCGCCCGGCGACCCGGCAGTACACCGGATCGGCGTCGCCGGCCTTTGGCGCAAGTGGCCCTTCGAAGCGTTCTCCGGCGGGTTCGGTGCGGCTGTCTCCTATCGGGCTGACGTGGGCAAGGGCCCCGAATTCGGGGTCCTCCTCGGTTGGAGCGGAAGCGAAAGCCCCAACACGCAGCGCTATGACGAGCTGAGAGGTCTGCTCGGCCTGGGCTACGCTCTTCGGCTCGCCGGTTTGGTTCTCAGGGGCTCGGTCAATGCCGGATACGAACATATCTTCCAGAAATCGGACGTGGACGGGACGCTCGGTCACGCCTCGGGATTGGATTTCGTCGGATTGATCGGAGCGGAGATACCTTTGGGAATCACCCCGTTTTTTATCAGCGGAGAGGTAGGTGCGGGTGTCCGATTGTTGCAGATGAAAGATGACGGCTGGGTGTTGAGATCGGATCTGCAAGCCTCATTGGGGCTGGGACTGCGGTTGGGAAAGAGTGCTACCGAATGACGAAATCTTGCTCGGCCAGGACTTCGTCGTTGACCAGGACCACGGCTTTGTATTGTCCGGGGGTGAGCTCGTAGGTGGGCTCCCAGGCGGCCCCCATGGTTCCCGAACCGCCGGCGGCCAGTGAGGAGCGGTTGACGTAGCAAACCGATTCTCCATCCTCTTCGATTTGCACCCACTGAATCTCGATGACCGAATCTTGGGGCACATCCAAGAACCGGAGGCCGCACTGGATCACCGAGGTGTCCCGGCGGAACTCTTTGAGCGCTTTTTTGGGCATGTTGTTGGCGTTGAGTTGGTGACCCAGCCGGACGGTATCGATCGCCGGACCGCCGTCCCCGTTGCCGTTGCCGATTTTGAAAAAGGTGTTGCCCATCGGCGTGGCATCGATCTGCACCTCCACTTCGTAGGCCCCTGACGGCAGTCCTCCGTTGGCGGTGATCTGGGCGCCGTAGCGCCGCTCTCCGTCAATTTCCATGTCCTCTTCGTGAAACAGGTTGCCGTTGCGCAGCCAGCGAACCGTGGCCACTGACCCGGGGATCACGTGGCGGGCGACAAAGCTCGCGTACAGTCTGTGGGTTCCCCGTTTGAACCGTTTGGCCGGGGCCTTGGGGTTCATGTTTCGATCCACCTTGGGGGAGACGGCGATGCGGGCGATTTTCGCCCCTTGGTCCAGGGGATCCGTGCCGGTAATGCGAAACGGACGAGCCCCGACCTCTTTGTGGTCGACAAAGATGCGCACGATGTACGTCCCGGGGATGAAGCGTTTGTCTTCGGCACTCAGCGAGGCGATGAATTGGTACGATTCCGAACCGCGCACATCGGACACCAGCAGGGGCTCCGGGTCTGCATCCCGGTACCAGCGGGTTTCGATGCGGGAGTGGGTGGGAATGTGTTTGAGTTTGCCCACCAGGTAGATGATCGGCACCGTGGGATCGAACTCGGTCTGCTCCGGGGCGCTGGGTCGGTAGCGCCGGGCATCAACTGCGGTGGTCAGCACGGCCCGTTGCAGGGTTGCCCGCAGTCGCAAATCTTCGGCAGAGAGCTGAACGTTGATATCTTCTGCAGAATTGGCGGATGATTCTCCTGATGCATTTGTTCCCGATAGCCCGCCACCGCAACCGGTCGTGAGAATCAAAGTAAGGGTTAGGGTTGAGGTAATTCCGCTTACACTGTTCATTCTAAGACCTCCCGGATACAATTCCGTCGGCATTTTAGCAGATTGTGACACTTTTTAAACCGTCTGCTGCCGCCACTACCGCTTTTTGTGCCCCTATCCCCGAAAAACGGGTGAACAATCCGCTATAACAACAAGAGTTGAGTTTGACCGTTACTTAACCCACGTCTATCATAAGGAAAAGTAGACCATCGCCAGGCCGTTTTGACTATGTGCCGTAGATGAGGAGGTTGTGATGGGAATTGCCGATTTCTTAAAACGCGGAATCAAGGAACTAATGATCGCACGGCCGGACGAGGCCAAGGATTTCGCGATCTTCAAACATCCGGATCAAACCATCCCGACGTATGCTCAGGTGACGGTGGATTCCGATGAGATAGCGATCTTCTTTCGCGACGGAAAGGTCGTGGGAAAACTGTCTCCGGGAAGCCATACGTTGAAAACCGAGAACATCCCCTTTCTCTCCAATCTCGTCGATTCGTTCACCGGCGGAAATGTGTTGATCGCTGAAATCTTTTTCGTATCGGTTCGGCAGTTTCCGGGCATCAAGTTCGGCGGGCGCATCGGGTCGATCGAGGACCCCAAGTCGGGGATTCCCGTGGAAACGATGGTACACGGCGACTTCGCGTTGGAGATTATCAACCCCGAAGCGCTGATCCTCGGCCTGGTCGGTATGCGTCAGGCAGACAATGACTCTTTTTTCTCCTGGTTCAAGCAGCAGGTGCTCAAGGTGATTCGAGACCACACAGCCGAGCTCATCGTCAAGCAGAAGTGGCCGCTGCTCGACGTGGTCTCCGGTGCCTACACCGAGGAAATCGAGGCAGAGGTGATCGACGGGGTGCGCAAATATGTCGACCATTACGGCGTACGCGTCGCGCAGTTGGGTAACTTTGTGCTGGCGATCAAGGATACCGACGAGCAGAATCTCAAGAAGCTGTACACCGATGCGGCGTATGTGCGCATGGCCGGTGGAATGCAGGGCTACCAACAGTTTGCCTCGGGCAAGGCGATGATCGGTGCCGGCGAGGGCATGGCCGAAGGGGGCGGTGGCGAAGGAGGTGGGGGGAACGCGATGCTCGGCGGCGCGGCGCTCGGTGTCGGATTCGGCATGGCGAACATGTTCGGTCAACAGCAGGGCGCACCGGCGCAGAACCAGGCCGGCCAGGGATTTCCCCAGGGTCAGCCGGGTCAGGGTCAGCCGGGCGCACTGCAGGGGGACGCCACTCCATCCGGTCAGCCCTCTAGCGGCGGTACAGTGACCTGTGGGGAGTGCCAAAAAGCGGTCGCGCCGGGAAAATTTTGTGCGGAGTGCGGAAAACCACTCGCTGCCGCGCCTAAATTTTGTTCCAACTGCGGCGTGAAGCTCCTCGAACAAGCGAAGTTCTGTCCGGAATGTGGCACCAAAATCAGTGAGTAGACAGGCCGGCGAGGAGGCCGCAATTGTCAAAAGCCATGGCTAATGAAAATAAGGACGATTCGCGGCTGATCGAGCAAAAGCTCGCAATTTTAAAGGAAATCGGGCTCGCGTTTGAGTCGACGATGAGTCTCGAGGAGATTCTCTCGCTGGTGGTCGAAAAGACGACCAAGCTCATGAGGGCCGAGCGATCCACTCTGTTTCTGACCACTGAATCGGGTGAGCTGGTGTCGAGGATGTTCGGCGGCGAGGGCATCTCGGAAATCCGGTTGAAGCCGGGACAGGGGATCGCCGGCTGGATCGCCCGGACCAACCGGCCGGTGCTCGTCCCCGACGCCTATCAAGACGATCGATTTGATTCCCATTGGGACAAAAAATTCGATTTCGTCACGCGCTGTGTGCTGGGTTGCCCGATCCGCGGTCGGAACGGCGGCACGATCGGCGTGATTGAGGTGCTGAACAAAGCAGGGGACGAAACCTTTGATCAAGACGACTTGGAGCTGCTGGGCCTGCTCGCCGGGCAGCTCGCCCTGACGATTGAGAATGCCAGCCTGTTGGTCGACCTGGTGACCAAGAACCAGGCGCTCATTCAAGCCAAGCTGGAGTTGGAGCTGAGCAATCAGGAGCTGACCCTGTTGCTCGAGTTGGAGAAGCTGGTCGCCCGGGCGGACAATCTCGATGAGCTCGTCTTCGCGGTCCTCGAACGGATGATCGGTATCACCGGTGCCCGATTGGGCATCTTTCACCTGTTGGACGACACCGGTGCGGAGATGCGAATCGTGATCGACATCAACGGAGAGCTGCACGATCAGGTGCTTCGCGTGGAGCGCAGTGCCGGTTTTTCGGGCTGGGTGGCGATCCATTCGAAGGAGCTGTGCCTGACCGACCCGATGGCCGATCCCCGCTTCCGCCAGTCACTGGCCACCCGCATCGGTATTCAGCTCAACAACTTGGCGGCGGTGCCGGTCTACGGCCAAGGGGGAAGGACAACCAAGGGGTCGCTGCTGGTGGCCAATCGGGACTCGAAGCACGGATTTGACGAACCGGCGATGGTGCTGCTGCGGCTGATGGCGTCCCGTCTCTCCCTGGCCCTGGAACACTATCTGGACCGGGAGACCCGCGAGCGGGACCGGCGGCTGGCGACCGTGGGGCGGTTGCTGGCCAGCGTGCTGCACGACCTCAAGACACCGATCACCGTGGTCTCCGGATATGCGGAGCTGCTGGCCAGCAAATCCGGTGACCAGGAATCACTGGAGTACTTGGATCACATCCGCCGCTCGCTGGCCCAAATCTCCGGTATGGCCGAGGAGATCATTCGCTTCTCCAAAGGGGAACGGCAACTGCTCGCGGCGAACGTGCGGATCGACGAATTCATGGAACGGTTCATGGGGCAGCTCAAGCCCCAGCTGGAAGCCCAGCAGATCGAGTTGCGCTATTCGATTCGCACCAGCGGTAGAATTCGCGTCGACGAGGAAAAATTCTTGCGGGCCTTCAACAATATCGTCTGTAATGCGATCGAGGTGATGGGTCCCGGAGGACGGTTGACGATTGAAGTGGATCGCGTGGGGAACGAAGTGGTCTTTGGCTTCACCGATACCGGTCCGGGGATTCCGGAGAAAATTCAGGGGTCGATCTTTGAGTCGTTCGTCACGATGGGCAAAGACCAGGGCACGGGCTTGGGGCTGGCCGTGGCGCGGGAAGTGGTCGAGGCCCACCACGGAAAGATCAACTTCTCCACCGTTCAAGGAGAAGGCACCACCTTCCTGATCAGTCTTCCCAGTTAGGCGGGGTTAGGCGGCGATCCGCACCGGTGGTGACGGGGTGGTGGGGTGTGTAACCGGGGCCTCAAGGGTACGACAGGGAGGGCAGGCACGGAGACCTGCCCCTACTACTATTGGAATTTTGGAAAAATCGAGATGGGAAAGTTAGTCGCCAAATTGGCGTTCTTCTTGTTCTTGCTCCTCTTTACACTTGATGCAAAGTGTGGTTTCCGGACGCGCTTCGAGCCTCTTGGGGTGAATCGGTTCGTCGCAGGCCTCACAGATGCCGAAACTGCCGTCTTTGAGTTGAGCCAGCGCCTTGTCGATTTTGGCCAAAAAGGTGCGTTCGCGCCCCCGAAGTCGAAACTGAAAGGACTGTAGGTACTCGCTCGACGCCAAGTCCATCTCATCGGGGAGATCGGCTGTGTCCAGCGTCATGTCCTTTTCCAGTGTTTGCTGTGCGTTGCGGAGCAAGCGCTCCCGCTTCTCCAGCAATATTTTTTCAAATTTGGATCGGTCCTTTGCCTTCATTACGTTCCTCCAGAAAGCTCAAGGAGATGCACGTTAGATTGGGAGCCTTTGGGGTGTCAAGCATTCTTTTACAGATTCCGTTTTTTGGTTTTTCCCTTTTTTTCGTGCCAAAATCCTTCGTATGAAGCCTTTTCGCTCAGCAGCAGTAATTATAGTATCAGTCATTACAGCATGCCAGCCGGCATCCGACAAGGCTGATGATACAAAAAAAGAACCAACCCCGCCGCCGGAGGTGATCCCTGTGCCGTCGAGTCCTGCTCCTGCCCCAGCCCGGGCTGTGCCTGACGATGCGGGAAAGGACCCGAGCGGCGAGCAAGCCGGATCACCGGCGTCAATCACCAACGCCGCTCTCGAGCGGTTCAGGAATGCCAAAATCATCGGAGCTCGATTGATTTCGACCCGCAGCCTGTCTCTCAAGATCGCCTTCGAAGGGGGAGAGCGGGTGGCCTTCAAACCGATGCTCCGGTACGACCGCCGCGCCCGGTTCGAGGTGGCCGCCTATCGGATCGCCGAATCGTTGGAGATTGACGGCGTGCCCCCTTCGACGATTCGCCTCGCCTCCCAGAACCGGTTGGTGAATCTGCTCAAAAAGTCCGCGCCGGACAAAGCGGCGGCGCTGGCAAAAAAGGGAATGATCGACAACCGCGGTCGAATTCCCGGCGCAGCGATTACCTGGCTCAAGGGACTCGACCGATCGGGCCTGGATCCGATCGGCGGAAAGACCACCTTGTTAAAATGGCTGGACATCAAAACGGATTCCATCCCGGACCCGCCGTTGGCCGCACAGGCCTCTGCGATGGTCGTGTTGGATTACCTTATCGGCAACTGGGATCGGTTTTCCGGGGGTAATCTGTTCATCAATCACCGGAAGAACACCTTCGTGTTGCTCGACAACAACGGCTCATTCGCCCCCTGGTCCGACCGACAACGCAACCGGATGAACGGTTTATTGGCGGCGACCAAGCGTTTTTCTAGTGCGCTGGTCACCCGGCTGCGGGAGCTGGACCGACCGGCGATTGAGCGCGCGTTGAGCCGTGAACCATGGCACGCAACGCCACTGCTCGACGAGCAAGAGATCGGTGGTGTGTTGGAGCGGCGCGATCGCCTCATTGACCATGTGGATCGGCTTGTCAGCGCCCACGGTGCCGAATCCGTGCTAGCATTTAAATAGTAGAGGAGTAAGATTACCGCGAAAAACGCGGAGGAGGATGTCACCATGGGGAATCGCGCGGAAGGATCGGACGTCTGGCTACAGACGCAGAGCAGATTGAGTAAGCTGCTCGTCCATGATTTTAAGAATCCCATCTCCGCCCTGTCCACAAATCTGAGCTATCTCTACCGCACCCTGCCCGATCTCTCGGAGGATCGGCATAGCGGTATGAACGATTCGATGATTACCGAACTTCGCGGAGCGGTCGCCGATTCGATTCTCGCAGCGGAGATGTTGCTCCGATTTTCGGAAAACCTTCAGCAGATCGCCCGGCTCGAAAACAAGGAACAGGTGGAGATCAACGAGGTGATTGTGGATGAATTCATCCGCGCCGCGGTTAAGCGTTGCGCCGGATCTGCCGAGTCCGCAGGGGTGCGCCTCGAGATGAAGGAGCCGATCGTCCAGACGGTTTGCCTGTGGCAACAGCGGTACGCCGAGCTGGTGTTGGACAACCTGATCATGTGCGCCATTCGCCACTCTCCCAAAGACGCGCCGGTGATCGTCGGAGCGGTCGAGGATCCCCAAGGGGTGCGCATCAGCGTTCACGATCAGGGGTATCCGATTGCCGAAGGGCTCGTTGACGGGCTGTTCACCCGGGATGGTCAGGCAGAGGCGAAGAACCAGCCGGGAAGTCGCTACGGTCGCGGGCTCGGGTTGTACGCCGTGGGGCTGGCTGTGGGGGCGCTCAACGGCCGTACCGAAGTGGAAACCAGCGACAAGGACACCAGAATCGCCGTCATCCTGCCCACCCGTTAAAAACGGGTCACCGTACCGACAATCATCAGGCTGAAATAGTTGAAGTTGACATCGTCGCCCCGCAGGTGAGCGAAGTTCCCCTGTAGGCCCAAACCGATGCCGCGCGCATTGTTGCCAAACCATTCCTTGCCCACGGTGAACGAAAGTCCCGGCCCCCCATACCACTCGTATTTATCCGAAAAATAGCGTTCGCAGACGATTGAGGGAAAAAAGAGCAGCATGCCCACGTAGCGGAGCTGGGTGGTCAGGTAGAGGTCGATTCTATCGAAGTAGTAAGAGGCCCCACCGCCGAGCCCCAGTAGGGTAAAGGCGATTTCCGGGGACGGGGAACGGGTGAGCATCTTTTCGAAGTAGATGCCCAGGTGCAGGGCGAGGTTGTCGATGATACCGGCCCCCCAATCGAACGCCAGGTTCAGCGTGGGGGTTTGATGGGTCGGATCGTCCACCCGTTCGAGTCCGGGCAGCGGGTTGAGGGTGCCCCCGGCCACGATCCAGGAGTACCCCAGGCCCAGCGCCATGTGAAAATATCGCCCCTCGTGCTGCTCCTCTTCTTCCTCTTCTTCTTCCGATCCGTGGTCTTTCCGCTGGGCGGTCGCTTCGCGGCCAGCACCCGACTCACCCGGCGAGTGGGCGTGGGTCAGTCCACCGTAGCCGGTCAGGAGACAACAAATGAACAGGGTGCGCATCATGCCTCCATGGTCAGTTGCCCGGTTCGTGGGGATCGGGATGGGGCCCGGGAATGCCGTCGTTTGGTTGGTGACCGTCATCTATCTCCCCGGTATCGGAGTCGGTATCCCCATCGGTGTCCGTGTCGCTGTCCGTATCCGCGTCGGTGTCCGCGTCGGTATCCCCATCGGTATCGGTGTCCGTGTCCCCGTCGGCACTCCCTT
>JANQET010000435.1 GCA_028278265.1 Myxococcota bacterium | reverse complement strand
CGGTCAGGGAGTGTTCCACATCAGCGGTCTGCTGCCGGGCCTGTTCCAGTTGCTGACTCAGCTCGGCCAGATTGTTTTCGAGCTGTGTTCGGTTCTGCGCCGCATCGCCTATCTCCGCTTCAAACGCGCTGGCCCGGCCCTTGACGATTTTGAGCTCCCGCTCGACCGTGTTGGCCCGTTCCCGCTGTTGATTGGACTCGGCTTCGAACAGACTGGCCCGGCGGTCGGCAGCCGTAAGCTCGGCGCGGATCGCCAAGAGCGTCTCGTCCCGCTGCTCCAGCTGTTCGCCCATCGCTTGCTTTTCGGTGGCAATGGACTGCAGCTCGATCTTGCTCTCTTTGAGGTTGCGCACGGCGTCCTGTTGGCGCGCTTCCAGTTCGTCATTGCGCCAGCGGGAGGCCTGTACTTCGCCTTCCAGCTCGGCGATCCGTCGGTCTCGCTCCGCCACCGCCTCGGCTTCCTCTTTCCTGCCCCGCTCGGCCTCTTCGGCGCGGGCTTTATGCAGCTTGTCCAGCTCCCCTTCGACCGTGGCCAGGGCCAGCTCCGCCTCGACCCGTGCCCGATGCTGACCGCTGCTGGTTCCCTTGAGTGCGGCGATCTGCGATTCGTAGAGCTCGACTCGTTCGTTGAGCGCTTCGATTGCCTGAGTGTGGGCCAGGCCGGCGTTGGCCACGTTCAGCTCCGCTTCAATGCGCGCTCGCCGGTACCCGGCACTCTCCCCCTTGAGGGCGGCGAGCCGCTCTTCGTAACGATCGGTGCGACGGTCGAGCTCTTTGATCAACTCCTGCAACTCCAGGTCTGCGGTGGCCAGGGCCAGTTCTGCCTCGACCCGCGCCCGATACTGCCCGGCGCTCTTGCCGCTCAGGGCAGCGACCTGCGCCTCGAGTTGGTCCATTTGTCTGGCATGGGATTGTTGAAGCTGTTTCAGCTGCTCCTCGGCCGCCGTCAGCGCGATCCGCACCTCTTGCTCCGTGGCAGCCGCCGCGTCCCGCTGCTCTTTCAGCGCCGCTGTGTCTCGCTCGAAACCGCGCATCTGTTCGGCCATCTCCCGTTGGGTGGCCAGCAGTTGGGATTGCGCTTCGGATAACGAGGCCTCGGCCCGCGCCCGCTCCTGTTCGTGTTGCACACAGTCGTTCCGCAGTCTGGTCGCTTCCGCTTCGGCACGGTCCAACAGCGTCTGCTTGTCCTTGCGCTCTTCTTCCAGCGAATTGTCGATATCCGAAACAGAAATCCGGGCCGCTTCCACTTGGCCGGTCATCTCGTCACACTCTCGACGCAGGGAGGCTATTTCCGCTTCGAGTTGCTCGGCGCGGGCGGCCTCTTCCTGGCGCGCCGCATCGAACTGGGCGTTGACCTCATCCAGCGCCGCTTCGGCCGTGTTTCGCGCTTTCTCGAGATCGGCGCTGCGCTGTCTGAATTTCGCAATCTGAGCCTGCAATTCATCCGTGTGCGCGGCAAAGTCCGCCGCCTCGGGTTGTTTGAGCGAGAGCTTGACAATGAGGTCGCGGACGATCGCCTCGCGCCGCTGCAACTCGTTTTGTGATTCGGTCAAGGCGTGTGCCTTTTCCGCCAATCGACGCTCCAAAGAAGCGATCTCCTCCTCGACGAGGGACTGCTCCTCGCTCACTTCCCGCTCGAATTCGGCCAGTTGGGCCGGGCTGATCGAATCCACCGCCGGTGCCGCTGAGTTCCGGTCGAGCTCGGCCTGCAGGGCGGCGACCCGTTTGCGGAGATCCCCGTTCTCCTGTGCGGCGATCGCCTCGGTCTCGGCACTGGCCTGCAGTTTGGCCTCCAATTCCCGCCGACGGGTCGTGGCCTCCTCCTCGGTCCGGGTGGCCTTGGCACAGCGGGACTCGAGCTCGTTGATCTGCGCCACCAGCGCCTCCCGTTCGGCGCCGGCCTCACTCTGTGCTTCGGTCAATCGTCGCTGCTCGGCGAGCAGCTGTTGCCGCTCAGCTGCCTCCTGTTCAGTTGCGGCCGTGCGATTGCGCAGGGTATCGAGCTCAGCGACGTTGGCCCTGAACCGCTCGATCAGCTCATCGTGGGCTGCCTCAGCGGATCGGGAGCGATCCTCGGCCTGTCGCAATTGGGCGGTCAGCTCCCGCAGTTTAGCTTGCAGCTCCGGATCCGCGCTCGGAGCCTTGACCGCCTCGGCGGCGCTCCGGGCGGCATCGAGCTGGGAGCGCAGCTGATCCAGTTCCGCGGCGTTGCTGCGCAGCCGTTCGATCAGCTCATCATGGGCCGTCTCGGCCGAACGGGCGCGCTCTTCCGATTGACGCAACTGGGCGGTCAGCTCCCGCACCTTGGTCGTATCGGCACCGGTCGCCTTGGCCGCAGCAACTTTCTCGCGCGCCTGGTCCAGCTCCGCCTCGTTGCTGCGCAACCGCTCGATCAGCTCATCATGGGCCATCTCTGCCGAACGGGCGCGCTCTTCGGATTGACGCAACTGGGCGGTCAGCTCCCGCACCTTCGCCGTATCACCACTGGCTGCCTTGGCCGCGGCCACTTTCTCGCGCGCCTGGTCTAGCTCCGCAGCAGCGGTTCGAAACCGTTCAATCATCTCGTCATGGGCCGCTTCTGCCGAACGGGCGCGCTCCTCGGATTGATGCAACTGGGCGGTCAGCTCCCGCACCTTGGTGGCATCGCCACTGGCCGCCTTGGCCGCGGCGAGCTGCTCTCGCAACTGATCCAACTCCGCGGCGTTGGCCCGAACCCGCTCGATCATTTCGTCGCGGGCCGCTTCTGCCGAGCGGGCGCGCTCCTCGACCTGGTGCATCTCGGCGGTCAGCTCGCGCTTCATCGTTTGCTGTTCGATTTCGTTGGAGCGGGCGGAGAACTCCTCCTCGAGCTCCTTTTTTTGCCTCGCCTTGCGTTGATCATCGAACTGTTTGGCGATACTCACCGCCCTGGCCCGCGCGGCTTCGGCTTCCTGCTTCTCGTGTTCGATATCTTTTTCCAGGGTGCCGATGCGCACTCCCCGGTTGCTCAGCTCCAGTTTCTGCTGCTCCAGCTCAGCTCGAAACGCCTCGATCTGTTCGGCCTGCTGCGCGGTCTCCTGTTCGAGGGTCGCGCATTTCTCGGTCAGCTCCTGTTCAGCCGGCGAGGGGGTGTCGTCCACCTCTGCCGGGGCGGCTTGCGGCGCCAGCTCGGCAAAGGGAACTTGAATTACGCTGTAGGGCGTCAGGTCGACCGCCCGATCCCCGCAGACCGCGATGAACCGCTCGATCTCTTCGGCATCTTCGTCGAGCAGCTCGGCGTCGAGGTTAATCGGCGGATCCTCCTCGTCCGAGGATAAATCGGCGATCGCATAGCCGACAAAGGGGGATTGACCGATCATCTGCACATTGACAAATACTTCGGCCAGCAAATCGTACATTTCGAAGTAACCGAGCAGCGGCCAGTCCGCTCTCTCTTCCAACGGGAGCTCACAAGCCGGATTCGGCGCGGCCACCACCAGGTGCCCTTTGGGACCGATAACCCGCCGCACTTCGTTGAGCACCGGGGTGGGCTCTTCCAGGCTGCTCAAATCCGGCACGACCGCCAGGTCGAACACGCCGTCGCGAAATTTCAACCCGCTCAAGGGCATCTGCTTCAATTCGACTGCTGTGTCCTCGGGATCCTTGGTCCAGTCCGGGCCCGATTCTCCTTCATCAACCGCACACACGTACCGCGCTCCGCGCTGGTGAACGAATTTGGCCAAATCGTATCGCCCGCCGATCAACAGAACGCGTCGGTGGAGCATCAAATCCTGCAAATAGGACAGGCGGGCCAAGTCGTGTACGGGACGGGTCGTTACTTTGTTTTCTTTAGGCATCTTTTTCGCTTCGGGGTTGACCGGGGGGATAATTCGCCACGGCGACGCACCCTCCCTGGTGATACTCGGGGAATAAACAGTCTAACATCAACGGGGTGTTCATAGCGTTTTTACTAACGATTTGGAAACGTTTATAAAGTGTTAATAAAATAGTATAAATCCGAAAACTTCATTTGTAAAAAATAGTGCTGTTTTGCAGAAGTCTTAAAATTCAGCAGGTGGTGGTGGCGGCTCATCGGTAGGTGGCTTCTTCTTCGGTGGGGCCGGCTTCGCCTTGGGTTTGGCCTTCGGCCTGGCGCGAGGTTTCCTCCGTTTGGCCCTCCCGCTGGGGGGACTCTTTTTTCGCGGTGCCGGTTCGGGGGCGACCTCTTCGCCGGTGCTCCAGGAATCGCTGGTGTTCCAACGATCGCTCTCGCTACCGGTTCCCGACGAGGTCGACTGACCGGTCGCCGCCGGTGAGTCCCACGAGCTATCGGACTGTTCCCAATCCGTGTTTCCCGAAGGTTCGACCCAATCCTCCTGTTGTTCCTGTGCGGATGAAGTGGTGCCACCGAGGTAAAAATTAAAATTCATCGTCACCGCAGAGTAGAGAAAAAGATTGATGTAGCGTTGATCCCCGGTCCAGGCCGCCGTATTTATATCGGAACCGGATATTTTTCCCACATCGGCTGAAGCGAACGCAAATCTCACACCGAAAATGTCGGCGCCGATACTGAACCCCTTGGTGGCAAAGAACTCGATGCCAAACGCCGCTTGAAACAGTAGCGGTGAGGCCAGATCTCCGACCATCTCCAGCTGGGCGTCCAATACATTCTGTGCATCCTCGTCCGCTTTCTCGGCGTCCTCCCAGTCATCCTCCCAATGATCTTCGTAGTCGCTGTCCCCGGCGATCGCGTCCTGGAAATCGTTGTCATCCCGATTGGGATACTCTTCGTTCCACTCCAACCGGACCTGGTGCCGGGCATCCTGCACATTCGCCGTACTCCCTGCCCCGGAGAAGCAGGCGCCGACCCCTACGGCGAGATAGAGCACCGCCCGATCAGCCTCTGGATCGACAAAGTAGTATTTCACCCCCAATAATCCACCAATGGTATAGAATTCTGACTTTACTGAAGAGCGAAAATGCATCGAGCTGGTTTCCGGATAGGGATAAACGGTGTGGTGGAAGTATCCGAAATCGGCTGCCAGGGTCAACACCAACTGATTGGTCACGCCCCAATGGACCGCGGCGCCGAACTTGGGTCCACCGTAGTCGAGCGACGAGAGTCCCGGCGCCCCCTGCCCCATGCCGTCGTACACCATGATCGGGTCTTTGGAATTGTTCCATGCAAAGCGGACCCCCGCACCGATAAAGCCTTCGTCAGCATTCGCCTCGACCGAGGACAGCACAAACAGGACGACTCCCAATACTGCGGTGATGGTCTTGCGCATCAAACAATCCTTTCACTTGCTCGGGGTTCAGCATCTTTAAGAAGAACAAAATCGTTAAGTCCAAAAGGGTACAAGCTGGTCAACTTATGTGTCAAGCCAGGCCCATTCGTATCGAGCCGGGCTCGGGCGGGCGCAGCGTCTGCCCCTACACCTCGTCCAATTCGGCTCGGGAGCGCCTATTTCCGCTGCAATTTCTTAGAGTGGTCGACGATGACTTCGAAGAGGCCGTCGATCAGGGCGTCGGGAATGCCCAGGGTCTTGCCCCATTCTCGACGGGCGGTGAACAGGCGTCGCTCCCGGTCGGGATCGTAGACCGGCGCGCTGGCGTCGGCCTTGAGCTGGCCCATTCGATCGACCGCGCGCAACCGATCGCTCAGCGCTTTGAGCAATCGTTCGTCGCAGGCATCGATCAACAGACGCAGGTCGGGCTTGCGTTTGAGGGGCCGACTCTGGGCGGTCATCGTCCGCCGCTTGTCGCTCACTGCGGACCACAGCGGCGCCAAATCGTCATCATCCAGCGCCTGCCGCACGGTGCGCACACTCCGTTCCAGCCGATCGAGGGCATGGGCAATCGCCTCCCGGTTGGTCTTGAGCACCCCTTCCCACTGATCGAATCCGGATGCGGCAATACGGGTCAAATCCAGGAATCCTCGGCCGGCAGTCATCTCCAGCATGCTGTGAAAGCTGTCGGCCTCCATCGCCGCGTGGACCAACGCAATCGACAACAGCTGGGGCAGGTGGCTGACCATGGCCAGGATCCGATCGTGTTCATCGGGTTCGATGGTCAGGGGCACAGCCCGCAGATCTTCGACGATATCCAACAGGGTGAGCAGGGCGGGCGCCGGCGTGTCGGGCCGGGGACACAATGCATAGACCCGGTCCTTGAACAGCAGGGGATCCGCCGCCCCAATCCCCGCGTTTTCCGAACCGGCGATCGGGTGGCCGCCGATAAACACGATGTCGGCAGAAAGGACGCGGCCCGCCTGCTCGGTGATCGCTTGCTTGGTGCCCCCCACGTCGGTGACCACCGTGCCGGCGGTGAGGTGGGGGGCGATTCGTGGCAACAACTCCAGGATCACCTCCACCGGTGTCGCCAGAATCACCACCTCGCAATTGGGCAACATCTGGGGCGCATCATCGAGAGTGCCGACAAAATCGGCAAACCCGGATTCTGTGATCGCCCCGAGGTTCTCCCGCAGATCGAGGCAGCTGATCGTCGCGGCGGTTCGATTTCGCTTGAGCGCCAGGCCGATCGAGCCGCCGATCAACCCGCAGCCGATGATCCCGATACGCGGCTCGGTCATCGGTCGGTCCCCTTGGGAATGCGCCGACCGAGGGTGGTCCCGATGATCCGGCAGCGGTTGATCAACGCGGCGAATTGCTCGAACGTCAACGATTGGGGTCCGTCGGAGAGGGCCCGGGCCGGATCGGGATGCACTTCGACCATGATCCCGTCGGCGCCGGCGGCCACCGCAGCGCGGGCCATCGCCGCGATGTACCGACGATCCCCGACCCCGTGGCTGGGATCGACAATAATCGGCAGGTGGGAGAGTTGCTTGACCACGGGCACGGCCGATAAATCGAGGGTATTGCGTGTGGCCGTTTCAAAGGTGCGGATGCCCCGCTCACAGAGAATGACCTGGGCATTGCCCGAAGACAAAATGTACTCTGCACTCATCAGCCAATCTTTGATGGTCGCGGAGAGGCCTCGTTTGAGAAAGATCGGCTTGTTCGCTTTTCCCAATTCCGTGAGCAGGGGAAAGTTCTGCATATTTCGGGCACCCACCTGGAGCAGGTCCGCGTACTTTGACACCAGGGGAATCTGATCGATTGTCATCACCTCGGTCACCACGGCGAGGTTCAGCTCATCTGCAGCACTGCGCATCATCTTCAACCCCTCTTCGCCCAACCCCTGAAACGAATAGGGGGAGGTGCGGGGTTTGAACGCGCCGCCGCGCAGGATGCGCGCACCGTGGGAGCTGACGAATTGCGCGGTGGTCTCAATCTGCTCAACCCCTTCGACGGCGCACGGCCCAGCCATCACGGCCAGCTCAGTTCCACCGACCTTGACATCGCCGACATAGACCACCGTGTCATCGGGATGAAACTCCCGGCTGGCCAACTTGAACGGGGTGGAGACCTGCAGCACCTCCCGCACCCCGGGCATGGTGGCAAACGATTGGGGATCGACACCGCTGCGATCACCGACCACCCCTAAAATGGTGTGCGCCACCCCATCTGATCGGTGCACCTGCAGACCGTGCTTGCCGATTTCCGCTTCGATCGCTTTGATTTGTGATTCAATCGCCGAGCTCTTGCAAATGACTATCATGCTGTACCTCGCGCAAAAAAAAAGCCCACCTGAAAACCAGGTGAGCTGCACTTTGTTCAACGGTAGAAACGGTAAAGGGCCAACTCACCTATCCGGTGCTCGGGGCGCGCAATAATAATAGTAGTGGTAGTTGTAGAGACGTGGCCTGTTCATTGTCCTGCGTTCCCGTCTGTACTCCGCCGTTTCCGGTTTCAACCGAGCCCGGTCCGTTTCCGCCGTGGGAGTATGGCGCTGATTTTTTATCCTGTCAATCGAATCGGGAACCTTCTGACGAGGTGAGGCGATGACTCGAATAGACGCGACGCCAAAACGCTGAGGCTCGCCGAAACGACAAAGGAGGAGATGATGATCGGGATCGTAGGCCGACAACTGTGCGGCGCAGGAGTGCTGCTGGGGATGTTGCTAACGGGGGCTTGCTCCGGCGAGGACGCGGACGGCCTCGACGGGGGCGACGGGGGAGTGGACGGCAGCGCCGCCGGGGACGGGGACACGGACGCGGATGGGGACGGAGATGGGGATACGGACACGGACTGCGGCGAACAGGAGATCGACCTGGAGCTGGCCGGGGTCAAGGTGATGCTGCTCGTCGACGCTTCCGGATCGATGAACGACGACATCGCCGGTGGAGCGGACAAGTGGTCGGCCACAACCGATGCGATCGAAATGATGGTCAATCATCCGGAGCTCAAAGACACCTGGTTCGGCCTGCACGTCTTTCCCAATATGTGGCTCGATCTGGTACCCACCTGCGACACCGAACCGTCGCCGGTGATCGAAGTGGCACCGAACACCGGTCAACAGATCGTCGAATGGATGCGCCACAATCCACCCAGTACGGTCGCCTTCACCCCGCTGCTCGACGGACTGGAGTACTACCTGGGCGCGATCGATACCCCCCTACAGGACGCCAAGACCGCGAACTACATCGTGCTGCTCTCCGACGGCGCCGACAACTGTTATCAGACGCTGCTCACCGATCCCTATCGCAAGCTCAATGTGCTGGCCGGTATCGCCGACGATCTCAAAGATATATCTCATATCAAAACCGTCGTCGTCGGCCTGGGCGACGAGGTCTCCGAGGAGGAGCTCAATGCGGTGGCCCAAAACGGCGGTTCCACTTTCGGTCAATTCATTCCGGCCACTGACAGCGCCACGCTCAATCAGGCGTTCGAGGAGATCGCCAAGTCGATTCGGCCCTGCCGCTACCTGCTCACTTCACCGTCGACGATTTGGGATTCGACCAAGGTCAATTTCTACTTCGACGGCGAAGTGGTGGAGCGGGATCGCAAACACCTGGACGGATGGGATTGGACCAAGAACGATGAGCTCGAGGTGGAGTTCTACGGTCCGGCGTGTCAAAAAATCAAAGACAATCTGATCACCGACGTCCGCGCCCAGTTCGGCTGTCCCACGCAAATCGACGGCGAGGTCTGTGCCACCTACGAGTCCTTTTTACCCTTTCCCGAAGTGGCGGTGGCCGTGCTGGAGGATTTCTCGTCGAGCATGACCGGCGAAAAGTGGAAGGTCGCCTCCACAGCGCTGACCCAAATGCTGGTCAATGATCGCAACAACCCCATCGAATTCGGCTTTGACACCTTTCCCGATGCATCCGTCAGTTTGGACTTCTGCGATGTGGCCGACTCCCCCCTGTTCACCATCGGCGGCCAGCTCAATCACCTGCCGATCATCAAATGGTGCGCCGAGCATCTCGATCCGCTGCTGAGCGGGAGCACGCCGTTGCACGCTATTTTAGCCCGCCTGATCAATCGCCCGGGCAAACTGGCCGACCCGGACGTATCCGGTGCAGCGGTGGTGATCACCGACGGCGAGGACAGTTGCTACGAGCCGATTGAAGAGGTGGTTCCGGCGTTGACCCAGACCGTGGAGAAGGTGGTGGAGATGCACGACGTGCGTATCTTCGCCATCGGCTACGGGGACGACGCCAACGAAGAACAGCTCAACGCCATCGCCCAGGCCGGCAATACGGGCCTAAGCACTTACCTCCACGCGGACGATCTCGCCAGTTTGGAAGGTATCTTCGAACAGATCGCCAACATGGTCACCTCTTGTTTGTTCACCGTCCCCAACCCGGGGGCCAGCGTAGACTACAATCTGGTGAACATCTACTTTGACGGCGATGTGGTGCCCCGGGATGTCAACCACCTGAACGGCTGGGACTGGTTCAATAATGTCAACAAAAACAAGATCGAGTTCTACGGATCGTATTGCGACGCATTGAAATCGGGCGCTGTCCGGGACGTGGTCATCGAATTCGGCTGCGAGACGGTGATCGTGGAGTGACGGACCGAACGACCGAAAAAAACAGGTTGGCAGTCAGGGGCAACTCCACTAGCCTGGCCCCATGTCGCATTGTCAAAACCGATCAATTGGTTCAATTCCGCCCTTCATTTGTTTTGCACTGGTACTGACACTCCTGGGGCCGACCCGGTCCCATGCCGCTAACAAGCCGGAACAGGTTGCCCCAAAGCCGTTGGTATTGCTCATCTCTGTGGCTGATGATCCCTCCCGCCGCGCGATCGAGAACGACCTGACCACCGAATTGGCCCTGGCCCTGGATCGGTTCACCGTCGGATCGATCACCGAGCACGGCCCCCGGTTCACCGCCCTCTCCTCAGCCGATCAGCTGGAGCGCATCGAGCGCGATTTGACGGCACACGAGGCGACCGCTGCTTTGTGGTTGCAGCAGAAATCAACCGATTCGATTGGGTTGCACCTGGTGGTGATCGGCGAAGGGCGGGCCGTGCTTCGCATCGTGGAAATCGGCCATGGACCGGACGCCGCCGTCGAGCTCGCCGTCGCCGCCAGAGAGCTCCTCGATCAGGCTATTGTCTCCGAAGATCAGATAGCCGATTCGGGTCCGCCGATGAACTTGGTGCTCCAGGGGACCGGCTTGTTGCGCGGGGGTGTCGCCGGCCACCGGGGCCCTTCCCTGCTGTGGGGGGCCCAGCTGGCGGTCCAATTCGATCGCTGGGACCAGCTGTTCGTTCGCGGCGCGCTGGGCGTGACGAGCGGCCCCCTCGACCAGACGGGGAAGGCGGAGGTCGAGGCCCTGGGGATTCACCCCGGGGTGATCGTGGGCTACCGCTGGCGATGTCGCATGCTCTCCTTTGGACCTCTGCTCGGCGCCGGACCGAGCTGGTTGCGCGTTTACTTCCCCCCGGAGGCCAACGAAACCCCACGTCGCCACACGAGTTGGCGCCTGCGTCTCGACGGCGGTGCGCACCTGGGACTGACCGTCACCCAATCAATTGATCTACTGCTCGCCGGTACGCTGAGCGTGTACACCAACCGGGAGCGCTACGTGACCATCCTCGACCGCCAGGAGCTGATGGTCACCCCGTTTCTCGAGTGGGGGGTCCAATTGGGCCTGGCCTTGCATCTGTAGACAGGTGTGTCCAACCCCGGGGCGGTTGAAAAACCCCACGGAACGCTTACACTTTTGACAGCTGATCCCATGCCAGAGGAGATGGTTTGATGAGCGAGCCCAAAGGACTGTTTGAAACACTGCTCGAACTTGAAAACGCGGACCTCGACGACACCGCGCCGGAGCAGCGCATCTGGGATCGATTCGGCCAGACCTGCGCGGTTCTGGTACTCGATTCCACCGGTTTCTCCCGCACGACCCAGCAACGGGGAATTGTCTACTTTCTATCCCTCGTGGCCAAGATGAGGGAAATCGGTGGTCGCATCTTCTCCGGCTGCGGCGCTACCGGCTTCAGGGCTGAGGCGGACAACCTCTTCGCCGAGTTCCCCACCGCTGACCAGGCCTTGACCGCAGCGTTCGAGATGCACTGCCAGCTCGAAGAAAGCGGCCTGATGCTGCTCGAGAGCGAACCCTTCACCGTCTGCATCGGCATCGGCTACGGTCGACTCCTCCTATCGCGTACCGAGGGCATGTTCGGAGATGAGATGAACCTGGCCTCCAAACTCGGCGAAGACACCGCCACCGGAGGTCAAACCCTGCTTACCGAAGCGGCATACTCGGCCTTGCAGAGCAAGGACCACCTGACCGCCACGCGACAGATGATTACGATTGCCGGAGTGGCCCTGCCCTATTTCGAAGTAGCACCGGACAAACAACAGGTGCCGTAACACCGGCGCTGTTGATTATGAGTGGACCCTCGTAGAGGCTTCTCTCCAGCCGGTGTCGGTTTGAGGGGCTGTCGGGATCTCGAGATAGAACGACGCGCCGCGATCCTCTCCATCGCTGTGACAACTCAGTTTCCCACCGATTTCCACTGCTGTGTTTGCCGCGTTGTGCAGACCGATACCATCCCTCCCCTCAATGGTGGTGAACCCGTGTTGAAAGATGGTCGTCAGGTTTTCCTTGGGAATGCCGATCCCGTTGTCGATGATCCCCATGCGCACGATATCATCAGTTGATTGCTTGAGTTCCAGGGTCAATCGTTTCTGTTCTGCCCGGCTCATCCTGAGTGTCCAGGCTGCGTTGTTGAGCAGGTGAACCATGATTTGTACGATTTTGTGCGTCTCCGCCATCATTTCGGGCAGCTCGTCGAACGACCGAACGATTTCAATCTCATCCGCGATCCCCGAGAGGTCGCTCATCTCCACGGCTGTCTCCACCAGACTCTGCAATGCAGCTGTCTCCAAGACCCCGGCCGCCCCGGCGTATTTCCGCTGCGCAGCAACCACGCGTTCGATGCGATCGACGTTTTCGCGCAATCGCAGCATCTCGCTCATCACTTCCTCTCTTTGATCGGCCCAATGTCGCCCCAGGGTCTTCAGGTAATCGGGAATTTTGCGACCCTTGGCGCCGACGGCAAAAAAACCGGGCAAATCGTCCTCGTGATCGGCGAACAACTTCACCAGGTCGTCGAGCTTTGAATAGTCGACCTGACTATAACGATCCCGTATCAGATGGGTCGAGGTATTGACGCTGTTGAGCACATTGCCCACGTTGTGCAGCACCCCATTGGCCACAGTGGTCATGCCGGCGCGACGGGAAGCCGCGGCCAGTTGTTTCTGGGTCTTCTTGAGCTTCTCCAGACTGTCGCGCAACTCGACGGTGCGCTCTCTGACCTTCTGCTCCAGATTCCGATTGGTATCCAACAGATCCAGGTGGGTCTTTACCCGGGAGAGCAGTTCCGGTTTGGCAATCGGCTTGGTGAGGTAGTCGTTCCCCCCTGCGGCAAAACCGGCAACCAGGTCGGACACTTGGTTCTTCGCGGTTAAAAAGATGACCGGCAGCTCGTGGGTGGCGTAAAGAGTGCGCAGTCGCTCCGCCACCTCGTATCCGGACATCTTGGGCATCATGATATCCAACAGAATCAAATCGAACTTGTCCCCACCTTCGATGTAATCGAGCGCTTCCACGCCGTTGGCGGCCTGGGTGATGCGGTAGTGTTGGAGAGAGAGATGGTTCTCGAGCACCTGAAGATTGATCGGATCGTCATCGACGATCAGGATGTGGAACTCCCCTTGTGTCGGGTCCGAGGGGGGATCGATGGGGGCTTGTACGGTCGGGGCGATCGAGGTGAATTTGGCCTCGCGAAACTCGACCTCTTCTTCGATCACCGGCGCAGTCCGGGCCGAGGCCTCGTCGCCGGCGGGCTCCTCCTCGGAGATCGGCAGGGTAAAAGTGAATGTTGAGCCCCTGTCGACACGCGACGACACTTCAATGCCTCCACCGTGCAATTCGACCAGTTTCTTGGTCACAGCCAGACCCAACCCGGTACCGCCGTACACTCGGGCCGCACTTCCCTCGACCTGCTCGAAGGATTCGAAAATCGTCTCAATCTTGTCTTCGGGGATACCGATGCCGGTGTCGGTCACACTAATCCTGAGCTGACCATCAGCGGCGCTGGCGGACAAAGCAATCGTACCGGCTTCAGTAAATTTGATCGCATTGCCAATTAAATTGTAGAGGATCTGCTGAAGCCGATTTTCGTCTGCATGTGCGGGGGGCAAATCGGCCTGGACACTGTTTTTCAACTCCACGGACTTGTTCTTGATGAAGGTCGATGAATTGGCCAGGACCACCTCGATCAGGGCACGGAGATCCACTGGTACCTGATTGAGCATCAGGGCCTGGTTTCTCATCTTGGAAAAATCCAGAATATCGTCGACCAGGCTGGCCAACCGCTTGCCGCTGGAATAGATCATCGCCAAATTGGCCTTGGTCTTTTCAGCGGGCCACTTCTCGACCGCTTCGATGAGGGATTCGGCTATGCCGATGATACCGTTGAGGGGTGTACGCAGCTCGTGCGAGGTGTTGGCCAAAAACTCGTCCTTCAGCTTGTCCAGTTGACGAAGCCGGGCGGAAACCTGTCGCTCCCGATCGAGTTCCCGCTGCTTCTGTTTCACTTTGTTGCGCTGCACCTGGACAAACCAAATCAGCAGGGCCAGGGCGACAATCGTGTATAGGGAGTAGGCCCACCAAGTCCTCCAAGGGGGCGGCAGAATGGTCAGGCGAACCGCTGCACCCTGCTCGTTCCAATGGCCGTCATCGTTTGAGGCTTTGACGCGCAACGTGTAGCTGCCATGAGGGATGTCCGTGTAGGTGGCCCGGCGATTTCGATAATCCGTTTCGATCCACTGTCGATCAAACCCCTCCAGCCGGTAGGCAAATTGATTTTTAACCGGCTGCCGATAGTTGAGCGCCGAGAACTCGAAGGTGAAAATATAGTCCGTATAATCCAAGGCGATCTCTTGGATGTGATTGATATGTAAGGGAAGACGAAAGTGTTCTGTCGGTGCGTCGTCTCTGGCGATTTCAACGGATTTGTTGAAGAGCAGAAAATCGGTAATCACCGTCGGGGGAACGAGGGTATTCTCCCGGACGTCGGTCGGCCTGAAGACACTCAGTCCCCCTTCCCCGCCAAAAAACAGCCTTCCGCTGCTGTCGATACCGCAGGATTGGCGCATGAACGAATTGCCCTGCAACCCGTCAAGCTTGTCGTAGGAGGCAAAACTCTTTTTCTGGGGATCGAATTTCACCAACCCTTCGTTTGTCCCAACCCAGAGAAGTCCCTGCTGATCTTCCTGCACGCAGGTTATCATCAAATTGGGCAGCCCGTCGCGCTCGCGGTAGGTCGTGAACGTTTCCCCGATCGGATCGAATCGACTCAGTCCACCATCGGTACCGACCCAAAGATTGCCCTTGCTGTCCTCGACAAGCTTGTTGATCATGTCATGGCTGAGACTGGATGGGTTGCTCGGATCGTGACGAAAGTGTTCAAATTTTTTGTCGACGAGATTCATCCGGTCGAGTCCCATATTCGTTCCGACCCACATCGTCCCGTCCCGCTGTTGACAAATCGCCCTGATTTCGTCGCTGCTGATGCTCGCCGGATTCTCCGGGTCGTGCCTGAAACGTTCGAACGTTTGGGTTTTCCGATCGAACCGATTCAATCCGGTATCCACCGTACCAACCCACAGATCGCCCCGAATATCGGTATACACGACTTCGACGTTGTCATCGCTGATGCTGTTTGGATCTTCGGGGCGATGGTGATACGCGGTGAACGTTCCGCTGGCCGGGTCGAGTTTTTTGAGACCCGATTCGGTGCTGCCGAACCACAGATCGCCGGGTGCAACACTTCGGCCCGCGCTTGCCGCCGACGGGGTTTCAGTGATGGAGAAGATGTAGTCGCGAACCAGGCGCCCTCCACGATCGGTCTGTAGCTTGTAATGGGTAAAGGTTTCGGTCCGGGGGTCGAACTTATCGACGCCGAGATAGGTGCTCACCCAGACGTTGTCAACGGAATCGACATGGACCGCCCGGATGATGTTGTGGGCCAGGGAGTTGGGGTTGTCCCGCTGACGCCGGTAAGTCTTGATGCCGTGGGTCAGGGGATCGAAGCGATTGACACCGCCCCCCAATGTACCGAACCACATCCCCCCCGAGCGATCCTCTAAAATCGAGTAAACATAGTCATGGCTCAGACTGTCTGGGTTGTCTTCTTGATGGCTGAAGTTCGTGAACGATTGCGTTTTTCGGTCAAAGCGGTCGACTCCGCCCCGGGTACCGATCCACAACCGACCTTTGGCGTCCTCGAAAATCGCCCTGACGGAATTGTTGCTCAGGCTGGTCGGATCATCGGGCCGTCGTTGAAACCGAGTGAACCGGCCGGTTTGGGGATCCAATCGATTGAGCCCTCCCGTTACGGTTCCCACCCACACACTACCGGTTGAATCTTTCAGCAGGGTTTTGACACAGTCGTGACTCAGGCTGGTCGGATCATCGGCGCGATGGCGATAGTGGGTGAATGTACCGGTCCGGCGATCAAAATGATTGAGACCACCGCCACAGGTACCGATCCACAAGGCGCTCGGCGAATCGGGATAGATCGCTTCGACCGTATCGTGGCCTAGACTATTGGCGTTTTTCGGCTGATGTCGGTAGTGCTCGAATGAACGAGTGTGGGGGTCGAATTGGCTCAGACCTCCCCCTTCGGAACCGATCCACAGGGTGCCTGACGAATCCAAGTAGAGGGCCCGTACCCGGTCTTCGCTCAGACTGTTCGGATTGTCCTGTCTGTGGTTGTAACGGGTAAACGTTTCGGTGCGGGGGTCAAATCGGTTGAGACCGCCGTTGTACAGGCCGATCCAGAGGGCTCCGCTGTCGTCCTCGACCATCGTCCAGACGTCGTTATCCCCCAGACTGGCTGTGTCCTGTTCGTCATGACGGTAGATCACAAATTGATACCCGTCGAATTTGTTCAACCCGTCTTGTGTGCCGAACCAGATAAAGCCCTGCCGATCCTGGAGCATATTCTGCACCGATACCTGGGACATCCCCTGATCAGTTGAGAGCTGTTCGAATAAAATAGTTTCGCCGGCTCGAGCGGTGTCGAGTCGAAACACAACCATCCCCAGGATCCACAACCCGAGGGCTACGGACAGGTCGCCGCGGTGAGTGGCAAAAGTCCTCAATCCCATTCACGCCTCCAAATTGAAATTGAACGATGGTCTCGTACCATTGGTAACGGTTTCAAAGAGTCTTCCTTAAATCGCGAACTCCCGACGAGTGGTCAGCGAAACCTGCTGCCCCCCACCCCATCGCCAGAATTTCGGGGCGACGGCGACTGACTTCATTCGGTTCTAATAAACACAAATAAAAGATCAACCATCGACCGACATCTTGGGGAATGTATAGGCACTGGGAACTCGGCTCAGGCGCACCTACTCCGGCATCTCGTTCACGACACCGGAGCTATCCAGTGACGGTGTGGGCGCCTAAACGACCATTGGAAACCTTTCATTTTGCGCTGTTCCTGATCGAGTAATAAACGAGACTCGGCCCGCCAACAGACGCACCCCGGTTAGTAATAAACGAGTAACAAAAGGGCCACTGTTCTCACTGTTTGTGACCTTGAAAATCGCTCGATTAGGGACAACGATCGGACGATGGGAAGCCAGGAGGCCAATGAGACGTTCACCAACGCCCTACTTCGGTTTCCGACTATGTTCGAATGGATCTGTGCAGAACCGCGTGGTTTGCCGTGTTTATTGACTCGGATTGTAGGCTCAGAACCGCTATCCCGGTTGACATTTGACTCCTGCGTAAACGCGCAAGGCGTATGTACCCGCAGGAAACATCACCTCCCGGTTGCCATCTCTCCACTGTAAGAACGCCAGGCGGTACTCATTGAGAAACTCCCGGTGTCGATGAAGGGCCTCTATCCGTATCCACTTGTTTTTCGCCGCTATTTTGGGATCAATTCCAAGTCGTCTCTCCCAGCTTGTGGGACCGGACCAGTGGCGTTGCCGCATCACGCCACGAATCCCAAGAAATGTCTCACCCTTAGCCTGAAGTTCCCGGCGATCTAGGCAAGTCTGCCTAGGGTAACAGCTCGAAATTTCAGAAGAAAACAGTAAGGTTGCGGCGTTTTTGACTGCAAGAATGTA
>JANQET010000339.1 GCA_028278265.1 Myxococcota bacterium | reverse complement strand
GGCCAAGGGACTGCCCCCCATCCGGCCGCCCAAGGGGATGAAGCCGAAAGCCTCGGCCCAAGTCTCCAGCGCCGATCTGAACGACGCCTTCGCCACCTTCCTCGGCCGGCAGCTGACCCCCAGGGTCAGAATCACCCGCGGCGACTAATCCATTCAAAAAGGTCGGTGAGAAGCTCCCCCTTCAAAAGGGGGGATTTTGTCCTTCCCAAGGTTCCGCACCGGAGACGAAATCCCCCTAACCACCTTTTTTCAAAGGTGGAATTGGGTATTCAGACCCGACAAATCTTAATTGACAAGGCACTGGTCCCAAAACCAGCTGGAATCGTAGCCGCCTTACTTCTTGAGAATCTTGACTTCGGTGCGGCGGTTCTTTCTTCTTCCCGCCGGGGTGGCGTTGGTGTCGACCGGCTTAGACTCGCCGTAACCGATGGCCACGATGCGCTTTTCGGGGATTCCCTTTTTGACGAGATATTTTTTGACGGATTTGGCGCGGGCTTCGGAGAGTTTGCGGTTCTCTTCGTCGTCTCCCACGTTGTCCGTGTGGCCGGAGAGCTCGATGACGGTGGTGTCCTTGGCTTTCATGAAATCCACCAGGTCCCGCAAGTTGGGATAGGAGCTCGGCTTGAGGGTGGCCTTGCCCGTATCGAAAAACACCCCCTCCAGCGTGAAATTCGAAACGTAAATCGGATTGTAGATCAGCTTCACCGTGAACTTGAAATTCGCCTTGTCGGGTACGGCGATTTTTTGGATCAGCTCTTTTTTCTTGGCCGAAAACGAGATGAACTTGATTGTGTAGGTTTTGCCCTTGGGCACGAGCAGGCCGAGCAGACCGTCCTTGTCGGAGACTTTTAAAAAGAGGGTCTCTCCGCTTTCGTCGCGCACCGAGACGATGGTGCCGGCGCTCGGTTTGCCCGTGCTGGTCTCGACCAGCAGACGCAGCAACGCCTTGTCCTTGGTCGGCGTCAGTTTTTCGCCGGCGTGGGTCACGCCCAACGGTAGCACCGTCAAACACAGCCATACCGCGACGGCGCTGCTCACTGTTTTTCTGATTTGCAATCCCATCTGATCACCCTATTTTTCTGTTGGGGCCCAGTTCGTTTGACTGTTCAATTGTCCTGGATTTGATCCTTACCCGTCAAGTATATGATCGACGGGCGCGGAAGCCGGATTATTCAATGATGATGCGCTCGTAGGCCAAGGAGGCGTCCACCAGATGGAGCTGGAGCGTTAAGGTTCTTTGATTCTAGACGATTGGTATAGTAGGAGATGTTTTAGTGGTACAGTATTAATACATTATGAGCGTAAAATTATATGCCGGTTTTTGGATTGTCGTCGGGGTGATTACCATTGGTTGGTCCAGCGCTTGCGGCCGAATCGGGTTCGAAACCGTCAGTATGGAACGGGATCTCGACCAAGACTCGGACTCGGCCGCGAATTCGGATGCGGGGGCAGATTCGGACACCGACTCGGACATGGATACCGATAGTGATACGGACACCGACAGTGATACTGATGCCGATGCAGATAGCGATACTGACGTAGATGCAGATAGCGATACTGACGTAGATGCAGATAGCGATACTGACGTAGATGCGGACACGGATATAGATGGGGATGCCGACACCGACACCGACACTGATGCCGATACCGACGCCGATACGGACACAGACACCGACACCGATGCCGATACCGATACCGACACCGATACGGATGCCGATGCGGATGCCGACACAGACACCGATACGGATGCCGATACAGATACGGACACAGGACTTGCTGACGGGACGGTGATCGTGGTGGGCGGGACCTACACCGTGGGCTGGAGCGGCGTGATGGAGCCGACCCATGTCGTCACGCTGGGCGATTTTAGGATCAGCCGGTACGAAGTGACCTATGCCCTGTGGGAGACCGTCCGGACCTGGGCCGTGGGCCAGGGGTATGTGTTCAACCACGACGGACAACAGGGGAGCGGCGCGTCAACCGACGACCAACATCCGGTCACCTGGATCGATTGGTATGACGCGGTGGTCTGGTGCAACGCCTACTCCGAGTACCAGGGGTTGATGCCGGTCTATTTTACCGACGGGACACAGACCACTGTCTACCGGGATGCCAGCACCCAGGCGGATCCGGCTGCCGGCTGGGTCGACTGGACAGCCACCGGCTATCGACTGCCGACCAATGCGGAATGGGAGTATGCGGCGAGAAATCGCGGCGTACGCCCCGGTGATGAGTTCAGTGGTGACGCGACTATCGAGAATGTCGCGTGGTACTGGGTAAATTCACCGGACGGCACCCATGCAGTGGGCGAAAAAGCGGCCAACGAATTGGGCCTTTACGACATGAGCGGCAATGTCTGGGAGTGGTGTTGGGATTGGTTCGGCGACTACGTCGACGGTTCCCCTTTCACAGACGACGACACCCGGGGACCGGACTCGGGCACCAAGCGCGTCAGTCGCGGGGGATCCTGGTACGACCACGCCGAGTTCAGCCAGGTGGCCAACCGCTACAGTGATCCGCCCGATTTCAACGGGCTGTCCCTCGGTTTCCGCGTCGTGCGCCGTCCCTGATTCCGGTTGCTATTTTGATTCGGATACCTGTATGACCGTCGTCATGGCGCCGATTATCGAGATCAAGGGAGTGACCTATCGCTATGCGGGCGCGTCTCAACCGGCGATCGATGGAATCTCCCTTTGCGTTCAACCCGGGGAATCGGTGGGGGTGATTGGGCCCAACGGCGCCGGTAAATCGACCCTATTGTTGATGCTGGCCGGTGCGCTCTTGGGCTCGGGGGAGCTTCGGATTGCCGGCGTACCGATTTCCCGGAGTTCCTCAAAGGCGCTGCGCACAAAAGTGGGCGTGGTATTGCAGGATCCCAATGATCAACTGTTCATGCCCACGGTCGACGAGGACATTGCCTTCGGACCGCTCAATCTGGGCCTCGACGAGAACGAGGTCCGCCGTCGCGTCGCCCGGGCGATCGACCAGGTGGGGTTGGCCGGCAAGGGGCTGGAGCGCCGGCTCTCACTACAACTGAGCCAGGGGGAAAAGCGGCGCGTGGCCATCGCCACGGTGCTCGCCATGCAGCCCGACCTGCTGGTGCTCGATGAGCCCACCTCCCAGTTGGATCCCCGGGGCAAGCGGGAGCTGGGCCGGCTGCTCAATGAATTTGATCAGTCCAAGCTGATCGCTTCCCACGATTTGAAGTTCATCGGACAGACCTGCCGCCGCGCCCTGCTGCTCGACAACGGCCGCATCGTCGCCGATCGGCCCGCGGATGAATTGTTATTGGACGAGCAGCTGCTCTTGGCCCATGGATTGGCGTAGTTTCTTGAGGGCGCGGCGTTCGAGTTGGGAGACCCGCTGTTTGGAGATGCCCATCTCCTTGCCCAAGTCCTTCAATTGAATCGGCGGATCGACAAAATAGCGCTTTTCGATGATTTCCCGCTCCCGGGGAATGAGCTCGGACATGGCCCGCTGCAACAGGGCCGCGCGATCCGCTTCGACCTCCATGTCGGCGAACAGCTCCTCTTGAGTGGGGCCCTCAGCGGGCATTACCTCGGCCAGGGCGACCCCACTGGCTTCCATCGGCGTGTCGAGCGAGGTGTCGCTGCGGGTGAGCAGGGTGTCCATCTCCTCGATGTCCTCTCGACTGACCCCGGTCTCGAGATTGACCTGGTCGACAACATCATCGTATTCCGTTATACCCTTGGCCGCCAGCTTGCCCTTGAGAGCGCGCAGCTTGAAGAAAAGCTTGCGATGGGCCCTCGACGTGCCGATTCGCACCATGCGGGAGGTGCGCATCAAAAAGCCGTGAATATAGGTGCGAATCCAATACACCGCGTAGGTGAGCAGGCGATACCCTCGATCCGGGTCGAATTTCTTGACTGCCTGCATCAATCCGATGGTGCCCTCTTGGACGAGATCGAGGATTCTCGCCCCATACCCTCTGTATTCATTGGCGATTTTTACTACGAAGCGTAGATTAGCGGTGACCAGCGCGTGGGCGGCGTCCACATCATTGAAGTCCCGCCAGCGGCGCGCCAGTTCCTGTTCCTGTGCTGCATCGAGCACTGGATACCGGCTGATCTGCGCCATGTATCGGTCGAGTTCGCTAACTCTTGCCAGTGCTGTTGTCATCGTCGTTCACCTACTTCCATTTTCAAGCTAATCACCGAGTTGGGCCGGTCAATCCCGCAGAAAATTTTTTTTTGTCGTGATTTTTGGGGGGCTCGACATTCAATTCTCGACTATCTTTTCGGTCTGTTGCATGATCAGAGGATGGAAGAGATAAACCTCGTTCCCGGATTTTTGGTGGCTGCGCCCCACCTTCGAGATCCCAACTTCGAGAACACGGTGGTGCTGATGCTCGAGCATCAGGACGACGAGGGTTCGTTGGGGTTGGTGATCAACCGCGCGGCCAAGGTAGACTTGGCCACCGTACTCAGTGAAATGAAACTGCAGGTCGACGTACCATTGGATATCAACCAACACCCCCCGCTGCTCTACGGCGGGCCCGTGTCCCCTGAGCGGGGATGGATTTTGCATACGCCCGATTGGCAGGGAGCAGATACCCGTCGAGTAACCGACGAGCTGGCGGTGACCTCCTCCCTCGACGTGCTGGAGGCGATCACCAACGGGCGAGGCCCGGAAAAGTATCGGTTCTGCCTCGGGTATACCGGTTGGGGGCCCCATCAATTGATCGGCGAAATCAAATCCGGCGCTTGGATCAACGCCCCGTTCTCCGTCGATTTGGTATTTGACATTGCCCTCGATCAGTGCTGGTACCCCCCCCTGGAACGCCTAGGCATCGATCCTCGGCAGTTGGTACCCATCGTGGGCGACGCCTAACCGATCATGGCAAAGATTGTCGATTTCGACGCGCTGGACCGGGCGGCCGCCAACTGTGTGTTGCCGGTGAGCAAGGGCCGGGTGACCGCGGTGAGCGAATTGGTGATCGAGGCACAGCTCCCCGGTGCGCGAATCGGCATGTTGTCCGTGATTGAGCGCCCGAACCGGTCGCCGGTACCGGCTCGCATCGCCGCCTGTCGGGGATCCACGGTAACCCTATTGCCCCTGGTTCCGGTGACGGACATCGGTCCGGGGGATCGGGTGGTGCTCCAATCCAAAATGCCCGTGATTCGATGCGGTCGCGGCCTCGTCGGGCGAATCATCGATGCCACCGGCGACCCGGTGGACGGCGGGGAAACGCTGACCGATGTGGTATCCTGGCCCATCGATCGACCGGCGCCCGCCCCCCTCTCCCGACGGCCCATCACGGATCAACTGGTCACGGGCGTGCGAAGTATTGACAGCTGCCTGGCCCTCGGTCGAGGGCAGAGAATCGGCCTTTTTGCCGGACCGGGGCTGGGAAAATCGACCCTGTTGGGGACACTGGCCGGCCGCTCAGCCTGCGATCTGAGTGTGGTCTGCTTGGTCGGGGAGCGGGGCCGGGAGGTGACCGAATTCATCCACCGGGTGCTCGGGCCGGAGGGATTGGCCCGCAGCGTGGTGGTGCTGGCCACTGCTGACGCGCCGCTGATCGCCCGGGTCCAGGCGCTCAATACGGCCACCGCGGTGGCGGAGTGGTTTCGCGCCGAGGGAGCGGACGTGTTGCTCCTCGTCGATTCCCTCACCCGGGTGGTGCGCGCCCACCGGGATTTGGCCCTCGCCATGGGGGAGCGGCCGGCCCGGGGTGGCTTTCCGGCCGCGGCGTTTTCCGGCTTGCCCGCCCTCCTGGAACGGGCCGGTTCAGCGGCGACCGGTTCGATTACCGGAATCTACGCCGTACTCACCGAAGGGGGGAGCGACGATCCGGTGGCCGAGGAGGCGCGGGCCCTACTGGACGGCCACATCGTGCTGTCGCACAAACTCGCCGCTGCGGGGAAATGGCCGGCAATCGACATATTGCGATCTGTTTCACGGGTGATGGACGGGGTGGTTCCCGGCGATCAACGGATCGCGAGCGATCGGTTGCGCCAGCTGCTGGCGGCGTACGAGGAGAACGAGGATTTGATCATGATGGGGGCCTATTACCGGGGGAGCTCACCGGATACGGATCAGGCAATTGACCTCAAGGAGGCAATCGATCGGTTCCTCTTCGGAAATCTCGACGACCCGTGGACCATCGAAAAGACCCGCGTCGCGCTAGCAGCCCTGTTCGACGGCCATAGCTAGTCCCCATCCCTAAATGGCTACTTTGTGACCGGCCGTGATGCACGCCATCTGCACCCCACAAGATTTGGTACGTGCCTTTGGGCACGCACACTGCATCTTGTACTGCACAGCTGGCGCACCTGACGGCCGCTCTTCAAACCCCCATTTAGGGACGGGAACTAGTTACACAGTGGCCACTTTTCTATAAAAACTTTCGAATGAATTGAACAAACCGTTCAATACATGCATTAATAGACAGAGTTAAACCGTTCTCAGCGGGAAAGACGGGGATAATATGCAAAAACGCACTCGCCGAATCGAAAAGAAGTGCACTATTCTGAATATAACGGTGTTCCTGGAAATAAAAGAGTTCTTTGTCGCCAGTGGATCCGGTGCGAGTGGTAGCGAATGGATGGTTGAAAACCAAGGCTGTTCAAACGCCCATTCGTGTCGTGAAGTCTGTAAATGGGTAACAAGCTCACCTGATTCCGATGTCGACCCGATGATCGATCCCACTGCTTGAGGCATTCGCCCGTTCGGTCCGTCCCCCTCTAAAAAAACATAAACAGAATCATATCAAATGGTACCGCCGTCGCTGCTTTTGGTTCTAGTGTTCAGCAATATTTCAGGCTAGGGATGGACGGTGCCTTCTGCTGCCAGGTGACATGCTGTGCACTCGGCATCTGTCGTAAAGCTATGGGCTGTGCCGTGACAGGAGCCGCTCATACAGGTATCAGAGGGGGGCGTTCCCCCATGGGCGATTGGTGATCCATTGCCCCCGTGGCAGTCGGCACAAAAGGGCACTGTGGAATCGACATGTCCTGGCGGCAGGACAATCACGCCATCATCAGGGCCGTGGCATCCGTTGTAGCTGCAGCGTTTGTATCTCCAGTTCAGCGGAAACCACCCGGGGTGTGTATCGTCTAGAATCTGCGGACCTGCCGCTGTATCGGTGTCGGTATCTGCGGTGTCCGTATCGGTGTCGGTATCTGCGGTATCCGTATCGGTGTCGGCGTCTGCATCTGCATCGGCATCCGCGTCGGCATCTGTGTCTGTATCGGTGTCCGTGTCCGTATCAGTATCCGCATCGGTGTCCGTGTCCGTATCAGTGTCCGCATCGGTGTCCGTGTCCGTGTCTGTATCAGTGTCCATATCGGCGTCCGTATCCGAATCAGCGTCTGCGTCCATGTCGGTATCTGCGTCGCTGTCGGTGTCCGCATCGGTGTCTGTATCGGTATCCGCATCCGTGTCGGTATCGGTATCGGCGTCCCCATCCACATCTGTGTCGGTATCCGCGTCCGTGTCCGCATCGGTGTCCGTGTCGGTATCGGTGTCCGCGTCAGTGTCAGTGTCTGCATCTGAATCACTGTCTGCATCCGTATCCGTATCGGTGTCTGTGTCGCTATCGCTGTCCGTGTCGGTATCGGTATCTGTATCACCCGATGGGGCGTCGGTTCCCCCGTCCTCGGTTCCCCCTTCTCCACCACATCCCCAGGAGATGACCAGGACTGTTGCCAGCAACACAAACAACGTCAATCGGTTCATTGGCACCCGCCTTTCTCTTTGGTTGAAGAAACCCTATCGTAAATAACTATAGTGGACATTCGGTGGCTGTCCTCAAAAAGGGAGAAAAAATGGATGGGGATTTCGAGCCCGCGACATTCGGCGAGGGCAAAGACTATACCAGCCTAACGTCCATTGTCGACGACAAGAGTTTATCACAGTGCAGGGGCGACCCCTGCTCGCCCTGGCCGGTCGCTATTTAATCATCATCGTGGACACAGCGCACGACGAACTCGTGCGATTTATCGCTGTAGCCCAAAAAGCTGTAGTTGAGGTTGATGGCCCAGGCCACATCGGCGAATTCAGGGTGTTCAGTGGATGTCCAATGGTCTGTTTCCAGGTTGTCGAACTCGGTGGAGAGGCCGCAACAGCCAGCGTATCCGTTTAACACGTCGGGTTGGCAATCGCCGAGAAGACCGATGTACTCCTCCCGGGTGGGCAGGCGCCACTCTTCGTAGTCTCCCAGTTCGAGCTCTTCGCAGGCTTCGATGGCGTCGTGCCAGCTGACTTTTGAATCGTGTCCCACCGGCTCCTGCCAACACAGATCGTTGTCTTCATCGAGTATTCCGTAGCCGTCCGCACATTCATCATCATCGTTGGATCGAGGAGGGATTACCTTTTTGTTACCGTCGCAAATGCTAGAAATATCGCATTCGGTGCTATCGTGGGAAGTATGGAGATCGCGGCCGGTTGCGATGAGCGTGCGTCCGGTACAAGGTGGGTAGGTTAACGGATTGGCTCTACAGCGTCGGGTGTGAGGAGAACACCCTCCCATCCAAAAATCACAACTCGCATGTTCGGATTCACACGCCGATACGATGACGGTCCATTCGAATTGCTGATTGTCATAATAAAATGGATTGAGCTCGGTGGTCCATTCCGCCACGTCGCCAACGTAAAAAACCTCTTCTCCGTCACCATCATCAGCACTTCCGCCCTTGTCGATCACGACTGTCGCGCAATAGACGAGCTCATCGATTCTGTGCTGAATCTCCCAGATCGGGGAAAAACAGAGTCCCTGCTCTTCGTCATCGGGTGGATCCAGCAGCACGACCGACTCTCTCAAAACGCAATTGCCGTTGTAACAGAACTCCGATGGTAAACAATCGGCGTCAGTCAAACATTCAATTTCGGTATCTGTATCTGAATCAGAATCCGAGTCAGAATCTGCGTCTGAATCTGCATCTGTATCTGAGTCCGCGTCTGAATCGGAATCTGCATCTGCATCCCCGTCTGAATCGGAGTCGACATCGGCATCTGAGTCTGAGTCGGCATCTGAGTCTGCATCCGAGTCCGCATCGGTATCAGCATCTGCATCCCCGTCTGTGTCGGTATCTGCATCGGTGTCTGCGTCCCCGTCCGCATCCGCATCGCTGTCCCCCCCCGCGTCAACCGCGACGTCGAAGGGTTGTCCTTGGACATGGCAACCTATTACTATGGCACAGTAGATTCCAATAGACCAGATCATCCAATGGGATCGATGGCTCCAAATGAAAAGGGGGGGTTTAGTCGGTGTTCCCATCCAATCCTCCTGATTTCGCTGGATAGTCTGCAAATAACCATAATAGAAAATATATCAATGGATACAAGAAGAAAAACAGGAAAGAGAGAGGCAATATCTTACGAATTCAATAGACGTGGTTATATTACGCCATATGTTGAATAGATTATACATTGGACAACATAATATTCCAGTACAGGTATTCTCATCCCAGCCAGTGGGTCGTGAGCGGTTGGTGTTACGCCTGTTTATCATTTCCCGTTTTGTGCCAAGGGGATCAAATAATCAAAATTCGTTAAAAGATTTGAGGGATAATGGATTGTGGCGGGGAAGGGCTTTCCGGTTGGCATGAGGGGTCTCTTTTCGTATGATGAGCACGGGCAAAAAACAAGGATTTTTAAGAGAAAATATGAAAAAATCTGATTATCTCCTCGTGCTACTGCTGTTCGTTTCCCACTGCGCCGAGGTTCAGGAAGGGGATGACCCGCCAACCACTGATGCAGACTCGGATACGGATAGCGACAATGATGCAGACAGTGATACAGATACTGATACCGATTCAGACACGGATTCGGACACGGATTCAGACTCAGACTCGGACACCGATACCGACGGTGATTCAGACTCGGATACGGATTCAGACTCAGACACCGATGCCGACTCGGATAGTGATACCGATACGGACGGGGACAGCGACACCGATACCGATGCGGACACGGACAGTGACACCGATACCGATGCGGACACGGACAGCGACACCGATACCGATACGGACACGGACAGTGACACCGATACGGATGCGGACGGCGACACAGATACCGATTCGGATAGTGACACCGATACCGATGGCGACATGTTCAACGTCAATCTGCTCGAGAATCCGGGGGCTGAAACCGGCGATTTGAGCGGATGGACCATTGAGGCCGATGGAGGGGACGGCTGGGCTGCAATCGATGATACGAACGGACAGTGGAAACCCCACAGCGGCAGTTGGGAATTCGCCACCTCACACGATTCTGCAACACGGTCCCAAACGATTGACCTCATAGCCAAGGGATTTACCGCAGCCCAGCTCGATGCGGCGCCGGTTGTTTTTGTGGAAGTCTGGTTCAGAGAGGTCTTCAAAGCAGACCCCTATTACGTGGAAGTCCAACTCCTGGACGCATCACAGGTCGTCATGTCCGATTACACCTGGGTGGTCGCCGACACGACGCCCGGGATCGGCGATTCCTATGATGACGATGATTGGTTCTTGGAAACCACCAGCATCAGTGGCTACGGCACGGGCCTGCGATATCTCAAGTACCTCGACGGTGGGGCAGATTCCGAGAACTGGGCCGGGCACTACGGCGTTCGATTGGACGATGCTTGGCTGAGTTTGCAGAACTGACACGATTCCCGACGGAGTGGGCCACCTGCCCGATTCACTGGCGTAATGCCGTGTATCGGGATAATCAACAACTATGGCGGGTGAAGTGCACGATCCCGGTTCGCTCGGGAAGAGATGGTGGACCGATTGGGGACATCGATGAACGGTGGCGATCTCGTCGCCGAGGTGCTGGAACGTCAGGGCGTTCGGTTTCTGTTCACCCTTTGCGGAGGCCACATCTCGCCGATTCTCGTCGGGGCAAAAAAACGCGGCATTCGTGTGATCGATACCCGTCACGAGGCCACGGCGGTATTCGCCGCCGACGGGGTCGCGCGGCTGACCGGTACCCCGGGGGTGGCCGCGGTTACCGCCGGACCGGGGGTGGCCAATGCCATTACCGCGATCAAGAACGCGCAACTCGCCCAATCCCCGCTGATCGTCCTGGGGGGTGCGACCGCGACCCTGCTCAAAGGGCGGGGTTCCCTGCAGGACATCGACCAGCAGGCCCTGGTTTCCCCACACGTCAAGCTGTTCCTCCCGGTGATCCGTGTCAAAGAGGTGGTGCCGACCCTGGAGCACGCGTTTCTGGTGGCCCAATCAGGGGTTCGGGGCCCGGTGTTCGTGGAGTGTCCCCTCGATCTGCTGTACGACGAATCGCTGGTCCGGGAGATGGTCGAGACCAAGGTCGCCGCGACGGGAAGTCGCCTGTTCGACCGGATGCTGCAGCTCTACTTGCGCCGGTACTTGAAAAAGACCTTTGCCGGGGCGTTCGACCACCGGGCCTCGAAACCCGCTGAACCGCCCCTCTTCACAGCTTCCCCTCGCGCCGTTGCCCAAGCGGCGGACCGCGTTGAACAGGCCCGACACCCGGTGCTGCTGATTGGCTCGCAGGCTGCATCGGGCGGTGCTGAACGGGTCGCCCGGGTTGGCCGGGCCGTGGAGCGAATGGGAGTCCCCAGCTTCCTCTCCGGTATGGCCCGAGGGCTCCTGGGGCGGGAACACGAGACCTGGTTCAGACATCACCGGCGGTCGGCGTTGAGCGAAGCGGATGTGGTGGTGCTCGCCGGGGTTGCTGCTGACTTTCGCCTCAACTACGGTCTCGACATCCATCGCCGGGCCACCGTCATCTCGATCAACCGCTGCCGCTCCGAGGTCAAACACAACCTCAGACCCAAGTTGGCAGTGGCGGGCGATCCCGGTGAGTTTCTGGTTCGACTCGCCAAGCAGGTGGGACCTCGCTCGGCAACCCTCCACCCCTGGGTGGATCAGCTGCGCGCCCGTGATAGCGAGCGCATCCGGCAAATCCACGAGCAAGCTGAACAACCCACCGATCGGATCAATCCGCTCAAGCTCAGCTTCGGTATCGAGCGGAGTTTGAGCCCAGACAGTCTCTTGGTCGTTGACGGCGGTGATTTTGTCGCCACGGCGTCGTACATCGTCACGCCCCCCAAACCGCTCTCCTGGCTCGACCCGGGACCGTTCGGCACATTGGGGGTGGGTGCCGGCT
>JANQET010000336.1 GCA_028278265.1 Myxococcota bacterium | reverse complement strand
TGAAAGACGATTGGACGTGTGGAAATCCCCCCGGCCCCCTTTTTCAAAGGGGGAAATCGCTTGCTTTACCCATCAGTGTGCGGTTGAAACAGCACTAGTAATATTTCAGCGCACTCCTCGACCGGACGAAAATTGGTTTCGCAATCGATTGTCCGGCGCGGGTATTCCTGACGCAAACAGTCGTCGTGGCCGTCGTCATCCCAATGAGCCCTGGCACCTTGCCCTGGTCGCCCCGATGAGCACCTGGATCGGTCCGGACTGTTGAGACAAACCTTAGTAATTTGACTCAAATCACATTGCCCACATACTTTCACTGATACTAAAAGTCGCCCATTCTGGGGGAGGTTGGAGCATGAACACGAGACGGTTAGCATGGTTTGCTACGGCAGCTGTCTTGGCTGCACACACTGGATGTTCGATCGACGAAAAAGATCGCTGTCCGGATGGATTTTTCTATGTTCCGGAGATTCAAGTGTGTTGCCTTGACGGATACGTGTACGAACAAGGCAATCCGATGCTTTGCATCCCTGAAGACACTGATACGGATACGAACGAGTCTTCGGACACAAGCACCGAAACCGATGGGAATTTAGATGGACTTGGTACCCCCTGCTCGGATGACTCGGGTTGTGCGGGATTGGGAGCAGACTACTGTGCGGTCAACCCGACCTCCGGAACTGGGTACTGCACGGTATTGGATTGTACCTCGGACATTTGTCCAGACAGCTACCTGTGCTGCGATTGCACTGCCAGCACATCGGTTCCCCAAGTCGTCGCCTGTCTTACCGATTCCGATGCGATTTTGGTCGGCCAGGTCGGGTGCACGTGCGAATAGAAAGGGAACATGGAATGGTAAATAAAACGCTGATTTCTTTCCTGTTTGCGAGCTCGATCGCGTTATGTGTTTCCGCCCAGGAGAGTACTCCCGAACCCAATACCGAGCCCGATGAAAGCAATGAAATTGAAGCAATAAAGGCCGAATTGAGCAGGCTGCAACAAGAGCTTGAAACTCGGGATGCCAAGGCCAATGAACGAATCGATGAGCTCGAGGCCGAACTCGAAGCGAGAGAGCTGGCGGAGCTCGAAGAACTAACAGAAGAAGTCGATGTGGATAAATACTTCAAAATATACGGCTTCTTGGATTTGACCTTCTTTCGCTTCTTTATGGACGAGGACAGTCCGTTTCAAACGTTGCTTCACGACGACGTGTCGACCTTTATGATGTCCAATATCAACTTGTATTTTGACAGCCAAATGACCGATACGCTGAACGCCCTGATCGAGCTGCGTTTTACGTTTTCACCGATTGGCGACGTGTTGAGCTACGAAGTCGCGAACGCCCCTGGAACAGAGTTCGAGCGCCGAAATACGATGGTTAGGGATCCCTTCACGAGCTACGCCGACCGGATCGGCGGAATAGTGATCGAGCGCGCACACTTGACCTACTCGCCCTTTGAAGGATTCAATGTGATGGCGGGTCGCTTCCTCACCCCCTATGGTATCTGGAATGTGGACCACACCTCCACGGTGGTCCTGCCCACCCACATGCCATACCTACAGAGCATGGAAAATATGCCTTCTGCCCAAACCGGCCTCCAAATATTTGGTCGCTTTTTCCCTATCCAGCGCGTTTATTTCGACTATGCCGTTACCCTTTCCAACGGCAGGGGCCCTCGGGAGGAGTTTATCGATCTGGACGAAAACAAGGCGGTCGGTCTCAAGCTGAAGCTCACCTATGAGACCCGCGATGTAACCATCGCCTGTGGCGGGTACGGATATATCGGTGACTATACCGACACCAAACCTGTCTTACATTTCATTCACCTCGATCCAGAGATCACGCCGGAAGAACCGGCAAAGGTAGAAGTAGAGACTTTGGAAAAGCATCGAGAGTACATCGTCTCTGCCGATCTGCTGATTCAGCTGTTCGGGTTAAAGCTTCAAGCTGAATACGTTTGGCGCCGGGCGAACATGGAACAGAGCCCACCTTTGTTCTTGCCAGCGTTGGTAACGACGGGCGGCGTAGCAGGAGCCCCTGTGTTTTTGCCGAGTTTTATCGGCCGTGCCGCCTATGGCTTGCTGAGCTATCGCCTTCCGCTCGATCGCTTTTTAGGCGAGATGTCGATAACACCGTACGTGCTGTTTGAGTACATGTCGTACATGGACACGGTCAAGTATTTGCGACAGCGATTTTATATCGGCGGTCTGAATTTCGCCCCTTCCCGCTATGTCACGCTAAAGGTCGAAGGGGCGTGGGTCGAGCCACTGCACGATACATTCGGCCGTGGAATCAGCTATGCGGCAGCACAACTTGCGGTTTCATTTTAAGGGGGGAGAGATGAAATCGATCAAAACAAAAATGATAATCATCTCCTCTCTTTTCATGCTCTCGGATGGTAACGCACAAGGTACCCAGCAACTACCGGAGAATCCCGAAGACATCCTCATCGTGGCCAACAAAACGGTTCCTGTCGACTCCCTGACCATGGATGATTTGAGGCAGATCTTTCTCAAACGTCGAAAAAAATGGTCTGGGGGGCACAAAATTGTCCCCATTCACGTGAAGGGCGACCCAGCTCTCAGAGAACGCATCCGAAAAGAGCTACTATCTATGACCGCTGCAGAGGAAAAAGACCACTGGGAAGATCAGAAGCTCAGAACCGGTATCAAAGAGCCGCCAGAGATTCGTCAAAACTTGAGAGCGGTATTCTCCCTCAAGGGGAGTATCAGTTATGTCTATCGCAAAGATTATAAAAAAGGCGTGGTAAAAATCCTGGCGGTTTTACCAACACAATAGTTCCAAAAAAGATTAATGGTCACCCCAAGTACTCTCTACAGCATTCCTCCTGGTTCCTACCTGCCACATCTTTTCACCACCATGAAGGTAATGTCGTCATCGCCACTGTAGTCATCAATAGCGTTGAGAATATTTCCCGCGATTTGATCAACCGGCCCCTGTCCGCACTCGTCGAGGACCTTGACTAACCCGTCGATCGAGAACATCTCCTTGTTCTCATTTTTCGCCTCAGTGATCCCATCGGTGAACAACAACATGGCGTCGCCGGGATTTAGCGAAAACTGTCCGAGTTCCAACATGCCATTGATATCCTCGACCACACCGATCCACATGCCGTTGGTTTCCACCCGTTCTACCTCGCCTGATCCCTCGCGATAGACGATGATGTCCTGGTGCAGGCCGGAGAAGAAGAATTCGCCGTTCTCCTGACAGGAAAGGATAGTCATGGTCATGTACTTGGATCCGCCCAGTTTCCTGATGTTCTCGTAGAGGGTTCGGTTGACGAGCTCCAACACTTTTACGGGGGGATCGTGCAAGTGACTTTCGAGCACCGCGTGAATCGCAGTTTGCGCCATCATCATTACCAAACCAGCAGTCACCCCGTGACCCGAGACATCGCCGATGATGATCCAATGGGTACCCTCGAGACTGATCACATCGTAGTAGTCGCCGCCCACCTGATCTGCGGGTTGATTGAAAGCGACGATTCGAGGACCTGGAGCAGCTGGCCCTGGGTATTCAAAACCACTATGCCCCGGCCGATTGTTCCGATCGCGAGGGTCGAATCGCTGAGCAACGCAATCCCGCTGTGGCCCCCGATGTACGCTGCGGCTTGATTGGGAAACGCCACAAGCTCGTTAACCGTAGCATCTTGGACGACGGCGGGGGTAAAGAGCATGAGTCCGGATTTCTCGGTAGATACCAGAACCTTCTGGTCACCGGGAAAGGGAAACAGCCGCAATCTCCCATGGGTCGAGACCCACGAGGCGCTGCCCGGCAACCAGGACATTTTACCATTGGCAATGACGCGAATCCCTTTATCTTTGGACGGAAAGTAGATTCGGCCATCCACCGAGGCGGAAAATACTCCACCAAAGGGCAAGATCTTAAACCGCTGCCCGGCCCAGCGAAACGTTAGAAATTCCGTGATGAAATATACCCCATGGTGGGTATTGTATACTTGGAAAACCTGGCCGATATCACCGTGCTCTTTCGGGATTTTCTCGCGCAGAGAAACGAAGAGAGAGTCGCCCATATTGTTGGTTTTGATATATCCCAGGTCATTGGCGCCCCCCACATAGACTGTGCCCTCAGCTCCGACACTCAGCGACCGCACCAAGATCCCTTCGGAGTTTTTGACGGTCCGCCAAGTTGTCCCGTCAAATTCGACGAGCTCGGTGGTGGTGCCGAAATAGATCACCCCTCGGCGATCCTGGACAGCGCACCATACCTGGATGTGGCCCCCATACTCCTCTGCACTGAAATTGCGAATGGGTGGGACTCCGATATTCGGACCGGCCGACACTGCTGTCTCCAGAACGAGTATAAATAGACACAGAATACACTTGGCCAAAGCGGACGGTCTCAGTTTTGCGCACGGTCCCATTCTACAAAACTATGAATCATATTCGACGTGAGGGTAGTGAATCGAACCTCACACCATCGCGACAACACCATGACCGGCGTCCGTCTGGAGATGGCGCGCCCATTTGAATTGCAGCCGGGGGCATCGTGCATAAAGCGGGTTACGGACGGGAATCAGTTAGCGATCAATCTTGAGCAAGGCGAGAAAGGCGTCCTGGGGGATGACCACGTTGCCCACTGCCTTCATCCGCTTTTTGCCCTCTTTTTGTTTTTCCAGCAGCTTGCGTTTGCGGCTGATGTCCCCGCCGTAACATTTGGCGGTGACGTTTTTGCGCAGTGCTTTTACCGTGGTGCGGGCGATGACCTTGGTCCCGACTGCGGCCTGGACAGCCACTTCGTACTGTTGCCGGGGGACCAGCTCTTTGATCTTTCGCGTCAAATCCCGGCCGATGAGGTAGGTGTTGTCCTTGTGTACAATTGCGGAGAGGGCGTCCACCCGATCGCCGTTGATCAACACATCCAGGCGGACCAAGGGGCCGGCACGATGCTCGATCACTTCGTAGTCCATCGACGCATAGCCGCGCGAGGCAGACTTGAGCTTGTCATAGAAATCGTACAGCACTTCGGCCATGGGCAGGGCGTAAATGACAATTACCCGTCCCGGACCGGCATAGTTGAGACTCTCCTGGATACCCCGCCTGTCCTCGCACAATTTGATGATCCCGCCGACGTGCTCCTGGGGCACGTGTATCGTGGTGCGGATAAACGGCTCCTCGATGGCGGTAAACGCACTCGGCTCGGGTAGCTTGGCCGGGTTGTCGATGTCGACTATCGAGCCGTCGTTGTCGTGTATTTTGTACACCACCGTGGGGGTGGTCATGATGATGTCCAGGCCGTATTCCCGCTCGAGCCGTTCCTGGATGATCTCCATGTGCAGCAGCCCCAGGAACCCGCAGCGAAAGCCGAAGCCCAACGCCTGGGAGGTCTCCGGCTCGAAGACAAACGACGAATCGTTCAGCACCAGCTTGTCCAACGAGTCCCGCAAGTCCTGGTACCCGCCGGGATCGGTGGGGAAGACGCCGCAGAAAACCATCGGTTTGACCACGCGAAAACCGGGCAGTGGCGCCAGGTCCGGGGTTTTGACCGAGGTGATGGTGTCGCCGATTTTGGTCTCATGGACGGATTTAATCGAACAGATGACGTAGCCCACCTCACCGAACTCGAGCGCCTTGAGCTTGCGCGCGTCCGGTGTAAAGGTGCCCACTTCGGTGGCCTCGTACTCCCGCCCGGTGGAGGAGAAACGGATCTTCATCCCGCTTTTCAAGGTTCCCGAAAACACCCGCACGAGCACCACTGCTCCTCGGTAGGAGTCGTACCAGGAATCGATCACCAGGGCGCGCAACAGCTCATCGTCGAACTTGGGTTGGGGTGGGGAGAACCGCTCGATGATCGCCTCGAGCAGCGCATCAACCCCCTGCCCGGTCTTGGCCGAAATCTGGAGCGCGTCGTCCACATCCAGCCCGACCACCTCTTCGATCTGCTTGAGGGTCGCTTCGATGTCCGCGCCGGCGACGTCGATCTTGTTGACCACCGGAATAATCTCCAGGTCAGCTTCCAGCGAGAGATAGGCGTTGGCCATCGTCTGGGCCTGGACCCCTTGGGTGGCATCGACCAGCAACAGCGCCCCCTCACACGCCTGCAGCGAGCGCTCCACCTCGTAGTGGAAATCCACGTGCCCGGGGGTGTCGATCAGGTTGAGCCGGTAGGTCTCCCCATCGGATGCGGTGTACGACAAGCGGGCGGTCTGGGCCTTGATCGTGATCCCCCGCTCCCGTTCGAGCTCCATTTTGTCCAGGTGCTGCGCCTTGAGCGATCGGGTGTCCACCGCTCCGGTGATTTCCAGAATGCGATCAGCGAGCGTCGACTTGCCGTGATCGATATGGGCAATGATGCAAAAGTTTCTAATGTTATTCGAGTCCAAGACAACTACCTCCAGGCTCTCTCCTGGCAAAAAAACACGGCTGATTGTAGTCATCGTGCACCAATTGGCAATGCCTGCAAGGTCTTAAAACAAAAGGTTGGACAGGGAATGGATGAGGAGGCCGGGTTTGCTCTCAGATGGTCGCTGGGTTTACACCGATTTTGCCGTCTTTTTTACCGACAGCCGTTTGGTCTGAAAGCGCTTCTCGAGGCTTTTGAGGCGTTTCTCCAATTTTTGAATCCGTTTCTCCAGCTGCTTTTCCAGCTTCTTCATCTCCCGGGTTCGCTCGATTTGCCGTTTGAGCAGCGGCGATTCGAGGCCTTTTTCAAAATGTTTCTCCAAGTTCTCCATCGCCTCGGAGAGGGCTTCCGTATCGATTTGAACATCAAAATCAGATGCATCTTCGGGCCAGGACCACCTGAAATACGGGCCCACATCGACCCGGGCCCGGCGTCGTGTCTTGAGCTTGACCGTGAGCTTTTTGGAGCGCTTGGCGCGGATGATGCCGAGTGTCGCCTGTTGTCCGTCCTCCTTGCCGACCACTTTCCGCTGCAGCTTGCCGATCGAATCGACCAATTCCCCGTCTACGCTGGTGATAATATCGCCGACCGCCAGTTTGGCCTGAGCTGCCGGACTCTCTTTCTCGATCCGGGACACCATCACCCCCGCTTGTTTGGGGGCGCCGAAGTGTTGGCGCAGCTCCGGGGTCAGCCGCACCAACCCCACCCCCAAAAACCCCTGCTTCTCCCCGCCACGGGCACGGGTCCTCAAGATCGGACGGTGTCGATGCCGGTGTCGTTCCAACTCCTCGGTCTCCACGGAACGGCGCGATCGCTCTGACCGGCGCTCCCGTTGTGCCTCGGCGGGCAGCGCGATGATGGCAACGAGGGTCAACGTCCCCATCGCGATAAAAAGGGATGTAAGCTTTCGTCTCATATGATGCCTCCGTGATTCCACGAATCCCGTTCGCGGAGTAGTGGTCTGTTGTTTTTGGCCCCGGCCACGCCGAGATCGGCGGGACAAACCGCCGGCCGGGTATCTTGGGCCGGCGGATCGGCGAACTTGGTGAGATCAATCACATAATCCGATTGATCGTCACTTCCCAAGTACACCGTGTTGCGGTCCCGGGCCTCCTGACGGAGCGCGTCGAACTGTTGAATCACGGTCTTGTATTCAGACCGAATGGCCATCAGTTCGTGCTGCAGCGCATGTTCGTGCTCCAGCCGCTCGTGGTGCCCGCGATAGGCCATCGCGGCCAATACGACAATCACCACCGACACCGCGGCGACCCAGACCAGCGGTCGGCGGGCGAAACCGCCGATGGGTCGCTCGATCTCCGGGCGACTCAACCGCGCCAGGACCTCGGCGGTAAAATTCGAGCTCGCTTTCTCCCGCGGAAGGGAGCGGATGAGTTGGTCCAGTTTATCGTCCACATCACTCATGGCGTATCTCCATTGAAATACGAATTAAGTCGCACCTTGAGCCGCTGACGGCCCCGGCTGATCCGCGATTTAATCGTCCCTGTGCGGCAGTCGAGTAAATCGGCGATCTCGTCGTAGGTCAGCCCCTCGATTTCCCGCAGTACAATCGGAATCCGATAGCGCAGGGGCAGCGCGGCGATCTCTTTGGACAGCTTCTCCCGCGCTTCGTGCACCAACGCCTCTTTTTGCGGCGTGGCCGGTGAGGTGGATTCCACATCGTTGACCAGCCCGATCTGAGCGAGGAATCGGTGCCGCTGATCCTTGCGCAGTGCCGAAATCGCCAGATTGCTGCCGATCCGATAGAGGTAGCTGCTCAACTTCCCGCTATTGGCGTACTGAGCAGCGTGCAGATAGAGCTTTAAAAAAGTCTCCTGAGCCAAATCCTCGGCCTTGGCGCGGGAGCCGCACAGGCGCGTCAAGTAGTTGACCAACATGTCCTTGTGACGCTCGACTATCTCGGCAAAGGCCCGCTGGTCCCCCTGCTTTGACCGCTCCATCAGTGCGCTATCAGACTGTCCGCTCATCCAGCCTCCACCAACATAACGCCACAACTCCCAGCTTGGTTCCCCAAAAAAAGGAGGACCAAGGAAATTATCGCGGCTGCAGCACCACGGCCTCGAGGCAAACCCGGTAGGGCTGTGCCCCGGAATTGGACAGGACAAACCCGACCTCATCGGCACCTGGGGGAATGGGGAGGCGGAACGGGTGCCCCGCATAGGACGACATGCCCAAATCGTGCATGATCTCTGTGGGGTCTTTGAATAAGACCTGACCCGAAACGGACTGGCGATACTGCTCGCTCTGAAACCGGCCCTTGAGCACAGTACCCGACCGGGGCAGAGCGAAGCGTACCTCACTCGTCCCCCGGGGCGGGACACCCACCGACAGGCAGGACGGTATCAGCTCCCGGCGGGACCGGGCCGGCGCCAGCCGCGGGGCCAGCAGCCCCTCGGAGCAACCGGGGGAGGGATCGCGGGTGTAGGGTCTTACGCAAAAACGGCGTGGGGTGATGGTAAAGGAGGAATGGCCTTGTCGATGCAGCACGGCAGCGACGCGACTCCCAAGCGGCTCGGCGATCAACCACTCCCGGGACACCGCCTTGCGGCCCATACTCACCCCCTTGACCCCGGCCAGCACCAAGGTGGCGACAAAGGCGAGAGAAAACGCCCGGTAGGCAATCCTCATGCGGCTTGGGGGCAGCCAGCGGGGCAGTCGGCGCGGGGCCAGCACAAGACCTACCAGACAGCCAAACAACACCAGAATCCCGATACCAAAACACATCAGTTCAATCGTCGAGTCCTGATAGGTCAGGATGAGCTCTCCATCTTCGGCAGTGGGCAATTCCAGCTGCTGAACAGCGCCGTACCGACGCACCGCGAGCCGCGCCTTCCTCCCGTTCCAGGCGGGTCGCCATTTTCGATAAGGCGCCATGGTCAGCGAGAGCACGGTACCCGGAGTTGCCCCGGTCACCCGGATCACCCGCCGTTTGTCGCCCCAGGCGATGACCTCGGCCTGACCGGTCCCGCGGATGCGGGCCGGCGGGGTCGGCAGCTCACGAGATTCGTAAATGTGATGCAGCCCCACCTGTGCGATTCTCTGGTACGCCTCGTGATAAACCGGCCAGCGGGAGATGATCATCGAGGCGCCGAGCTCGGCCATGGTAGCTGGACGTGTGGTATGGGAGAGCTGGTCGAAATTTTGCGCCGGAATAAATTTGGTCGGTAGCAATCCGAATCCCGCATCGGACATCTCGATCAAGGGGTATCGCCCACCGTAGCCGTCCTTTTCCCAATACACGGCCCGCCGGGTCTGCCACGGGGGAAGCCGCGACGATTCCCGCGCCAAGAGCCGGCGAAGATGGGCTTGATTGTGTCGCTCCGACGCCCGATCGACGGTCAGTGGACGCGCCGCCGGACTGGGGACGAGCGCCGGGAGCGCCGACCACAGGGCGTAGAGCAGTGGGGCGATGATCAACGCCCCCATGATCCGCAGGGGCATCCCAGATA
>JANQET010000241.1 GCA_028278265.1 Myxococcota bacterium | reverse complement strand
GGGAAAGGCAACCGGCGTCGAGCTTATCGGTTCCAGCCCACCGCGGCGAAAGCGGCCAACTGGTGATCGCTGAACGCCTCTTGTTGTCCCGGTGCCCAGCCCGCCCTCACATCGATCTGGAAATTGCCCAGGCGCCAATCCATGAACAAGCCCGTACCGAGTACCCAGTCATAGTCGTCCTGCCCCAGTCGGCGAACGTCTTGAACATAGGCTCCGTCTAACAAGGTGCCTATTTCCAGCCCCGATGCGAGACCAACATTCAGGCTCCATTCGACAGCGACCAGGTTTTCGGAAAGGAGGGCCGCCCAGGGTGCCCCGGCAATGGGGATGACATAGGGATTCATCCCCCCTAGTCGCACCCGGGTGAGATCGTCCTCCCCTCGGCCCAACGCGGCGAACTGGGTCAACTGGGTGCGGAGGATGGGCAGGGCCTGCACGCCGGCGCGCAGCCACTGTCGTACTCTGAAACTGGCCTTGTCCGGCGTGTTTCGCGGATCGGCCGGGCTGAAGACGGTGCTGTCCAGCGCCCCCCAAGGAGCGGCAGCAGATCGGCGATCGAGGCCGAGCTCCACACCGAGGGCGATGCCGCGGACGCGATTGAACAACCGGTGCCGATCGGAGATCGAGGGGTCGTGCCTGATCCACCAGCCGGTGTAGCGCAACCGGGTTTCCAGGAGCCAGGTCTCCTTGGGCAGGATGAAGGCGGGGTCTGTTTTTTCGGCTCTGGAAAAGAAAAACCGTCTTCCGCCGACTTGGGCGGTGATGAAATTGTTGAGGGGAAGGGCCAATTTAACGAACAGATTTCCCGCCAGGTAGCTGGCCCAAAACCCACGGGATTCGTCGCGCAGGCCGTCCCGGTAGTAGTCGGGCAACAAACCGGCAAACCCCCCTTCACCCTCCAGCCGCGCACCGAGCTCGAGCACCCCGTCGAAGAAGCGTATCCGATCGACCCCCAAGCGCAAAGTATCGGTGTTCAGCTCGGCGCTGAGATGGGCCGAGCGGGGCAGCCCGGTGAGATCATAGGCCAAAAGCCCGATGCCGTGACCGCCGATCTCCGGATGCAACCAGACCCCGCCGCCCGCCAGAAAACTCCACCGGTGCTGAAGTGAATCCTCGTCCGTTGCAGCATTGGCCGTTCCAGCGGCAGCCCAGCCGACCAGCACGACGAATGCGGCCTGCCGGAAGATGATGGGGACCTGAGGTTTCATTGGGCCAGCCCCAATTGCTTCAGATAGGATTCGTCGCCGAGTTTGTTGAGATTCCAGTAGGGGAGGCGGACCGTCTTGAGCAGCGTGGCCTGTTCCCCGGTGGAGGTGTTCCAGCTGATGATGCGCCTGGGCGCTGCCCGTTCCACGTTCAGCACCAACGTGAAGTCGCCGTGCGTGATGGTAAATCGGTTGACCGCCCGGCCCTCTTCGGTCGCCGCTTCTCGGGTGATCGTCGCGGCGGTGGATTGGGGCAACCGGTGGTGCTTGCGGGAATTCCACAAGCTGGGAACGAGCTCCCCGGACCATTGGTCACCCTTGAAGGCCGGTCCGTCCAGCTCGCGAAGTTGGATCAACAGGGCGTCCTCGTACAGGGCGTAGGGAGCGGTTTTGATCTCGTCGACCGATTCCCCATCCACCGAGAAATAGGAGCGAACCTCCCGGGTGAACCGATCCGCCCGGGGCATCAGACGGTAATAGGTCTGACCGCACCACTCCTGAACGGTGGAGGTGATCCGCACCGGGGCGAACCGTTCGCGGCCGCTGCTGTCCACCGGTGAAAAGACACTGGTCATCGATGCGTAGTCGTAAATTCCGGTCGGAAATCGCTTGAGCCGATTGAGTTTGAGCACCTTCACCTGCTCGGTTTTAGGGACCTCACCCCGGTCGTCCTTGATCCAAGTGCGTCGATCCAGATCTTCGGTGACATAGATCATGACCACTGTGCCCTCCCGCTGCTGGCCGTAGTGGGAGGTGATCAAGCGGTACCCGGAGAGCTCGGCTTTGCCGTCGCTCCAGGCCCGGTGGAACTGGCCGGAGGCCCGGGTTGGGGGGAAAGGGGAGGGGGCCTCTGCCGATGCGGTCTGTGTCATGCCCGATTCGCAAGCACCGATGAACATCATCGAGAGGAATAGCAATTTGGCGGGTTGGTGCATGGGTTGCTCCTTTCGGCCTTAGTGGGCTGTCTTAAGGAAGCCAATCGGTGGAATCCGTTACAAAAAAATCAACCGGCTACTCGCCTGATGTCGATGCCCACTCGAACTGCTCGACCGGGTGAAATCCGCTCAATTCGATCTTCGGCCCCTTGAACAGGGCGTAGCCGTGAATATCGCGGTGCCATTTGCCGGTCATGTGGTAGAGCTGACGCGCACTGTTGGCGATGATCAGGAAGATCTTTCTGCGCTTGTTATAGGGGTTGGGCAGCACCAGAATCATGCCCTGATCGGCCCGGGGATAGAGGGTACCGCGGAAATAGAACAAGTTCTTTTTGAACGTGAGCTCGGGGATTTTTTCGGCGAGCAGGGCCATCACGCTGTTGTCCGCGGCCGTACCGAGCACCATCAGATCCCGATCGCTCAGCTCCCCGGCGCTCAGCTCGGCGTCCTTGCGCAGAGGGGAGAGGATCTCCGCATAGGTGTTGGCCAGGGTGAGCTGCCAGCGGCGGGCAATGGCATGATGGGCCTCTATCTGCCGGGTGGTGCCGTAGACGATGAGGGTCTGATCAAAATCCTCAAAAAAGTGACCGAGTCCGTAGTATTTGTCGTGTCGCACCGGAAAATCCCGACCCCGGTTAAACGAGATTTCCGTCGGTTTTTCGTCGACAATAAACTTCAGCGTGTTGGTTCGACCCTTGAGTTCGACCGGGTGGCGATAGTGCCGTTTGGTTGTCTCGATTGTCAGGGTGCCGAACAGGTGGTAAGGGGTTCCCTCCGGTTGGCGCGCCACCAGGGAAACTCGCCAGCGCTTGCCCGCTCGCCGTGAAGAGATGCGGGTCTCGAGTCTGGGGAGACCTTTTTGACCGAGCCATTGGTCGAAAAAGTCGCCCAGGGATCGGCCGGTGCTTTTCTCCAGCGCTTTGATGAACTGTTTCGTGGTCACCGGCCGTTGCCGATAGCGGGAGTAGACCTGATCCAAAGCCTCGAAAAAGGCGGCGTTGCCCAGCAGCAGTCTCAGCTGGTGCAGGGCGATGGTGCCCTTGATGCGGGGAATCTGATAGTCGATGTAGCGATCATAGCGTTCGGCTATTCTGAGCGGCGCCACATCCCCCTCCCGGGCCACGTGAAATAGAAACGCATCGTTCAGCTCGGCCAGCTTGGCGTCCAGGTATTTGACCGCTTTTGACGCCTCTTCGGGCAGCTCGTCCAGCATTCTCCAATAGGCTGCCGAACCGCTGACCAACCAGTTTTCCTGTAGTGACGCGGGATAGACGGTGTTGCGCCACAATTTTCGTTTGTCGATGGTGTAAATCTCCTCGACGGGCTCGAGATTCATTTCGGGGTCAGACACCGGTTGATCCTCGCTGGTCGGTGATTTGCGTCGAGCGATCTTGTCGGTGATGAACAGGGGGCTGGGGACGGCATAGCCCAGGCTGAGGTGGGGTTGGGCACCGGGGCGATCTTTGATCAGGCGGGTGCCGGGGAGTTTCTCCCGCAGGGTGGTTTTGCCGTGGTGGGCCAAAAAGACCAGTTGCTCGGCCATCTCCCCGGTGGTGATTTTACCGTCGCAGGCGTGGGCGCGGTTGATCGGCGAAGAGGCCCACAGGTTGACCCCGGCGGTGGCGTCGATGGAGCCCTTGTGTTTCCGGTAGAACCGGTTGAACGCGATATCCCGATTCCATGGCCGAAAGGCCAAATCGTACGGTGCGTTGCGCTGGTCGACCACATACTCCTTGCGCACCTCGAGATCCTTGTTGTTGTTGTTGCACCAATAGAAATCGGTGAGCCCTCCTGGGAATTCCCGTTCGGTGGACCGCCACAAGCGATGTTTTTCCGTACCCAGAAGAAAGATGCCGATCTCATCGGTCTTGTAGTTGGCAAACGGCCATTCATTGGTGTACTGACCATTGTTGCGCTCGGTCATGATGGCGACGAGCTCCTCGATGGTGTTCGCGTATTGAATCGCCTTGCGGATGCGGTTGCTCTGGGGGGTGCCGTCCTGATTGAACGGAGTCTGGCGGACCGTGGTCTCGCCGATGACCAGACCGGACTGGCTGATGTAGAAATCTGCGCCTGAATGAATGCCCCCGGGAAAAGTGTGATAGACGAAGCGGTGTCCCTGTGATGGTTGGAGATCGGTGATCACGTTCCAATGGACACCGGTGTATCCGTACCACATGAAGATTTGGCCGAACACGAATCGCTGATCCGCTGTGGCCGATCGGGTGGCGGCAAAGGCCGAGCATTTGTGATTTTCGTACCTGACCTTGAGCTCGTCTTCGGTTTTCAAAAAATTGAGTCCAGAGGTGGCGTTGGGTGTTCGCTGCAGTGCGCTCTGCATCTGTCCCAGGTCGATCACCGAGTTGAGACAAGCGATATCGACCAAGTCGATCTCCCGCTCGAACAGCTTCTGTCCGGTGCTGCGGGCCCCATCGGCGATGCCCTTCATTTCGGTGACAAATTCATCTTCATAGCGATTGAGCAACCAGGCCTGGGTCATGAAACGGACCGTGTCCCAACCGGCCTTGGGATCGGTCAGGTTCCGTTGGTGGGCCAGCTTCTGGGCGTAAGCCGCGATTTCTTCACTGAGCAGGCGACCGTACTGATAGCCCCGTTCGTAGGGCCGGCCCTCGATGTGCACGAAGATCCAGCCCCGGTCATCGTAGCGGTAAGCCGGACCGTAGCGGGTGACCCCTTCGGCGGGAAGGAACCCATCGATGCTCTCGACCTTTTCTAGGGTCAGATCGTCGAACCACGCTGTTCCGGTGGCCCAGCCGTTGAAGCCCAAGTGCACTCGCACCCTGTCTCGGGTCTGGGTGGCGATGAACAGGGTCTCCACTTTGATCCACGGCTTGGTGGCGCCGACAGCCATGGAGTGGTTGGTGAACGGAAAGGAGGCCATGGTGAGGCACGCCGGTACTGCGGTGGGATACTGGGAGGTGGGATCGGCAAACGCCCGGTCGGTCTTAATCCACCCGGACAGACGATACAGGTGGCCCACCCGAAGGGTTACCGGTTCGGAGCGCCAGGTCGCCGATTGGCGTGTCGTGTTTTGGATTCTCAAACTGGCCTTGCCCGAACGGCGCACCCGGTGATCCCGTCCGGTGTGGGTGCCCTTGGCCGGGGCCTGGGTGAGGGTCCATCCCTCGAGCAGACCATCCTGGCTGCGGCTTTCGAAACCGCTGTTTGTGACCGCTACTGGCGACGAAGCGGCGTGCGCGATCGGTACGGCCGTGGTGATGCTCAAGCCCAATATGGTACAGAGGAGTTGTGTGGTGTTCATGGTTGAACCAAACATCGCCCGCCGTCTTCTGTCAACACGGCGTTGACAGGGCAGGGGGGCTTTGGCAATGTCCTGGTGACAAAATCGATGCTCTGATTGAGGAACCTCTAACGTGAGCTTGCCAAGGACAATTCCGGTTATCTGTGTGGTGATGGTTGCGGTGCTGCCATTAGCCTTGGGTAGTGGACAGGGCAAGACACCCCTCTCCCCGCGGGCCAGTGCGATTCTAACCAGGGCGATCGCCGATAGTGATCCGGCCGTTCCTCGGCGCGTTGCCGCCTTGCTCGGTGCGGAGGATCTGGTCGCCGGCCTGTACCAGGGCAATCGGGCGCAGAAGCTCGTGGCCATCGATGCGGCCGGGTATCTCGCCGATCCGTGGCCCGTATTGCCTTACATCACCGCTCTGATGGAGACCCGGGATCGGGAGATCGGTTCCCGAGCGGCCAATGCCGTGCTCATCGCACTACGTCCCGATGGGACGAACAGAATCCAAGCGGCCGAGGTGCTGGCCGCCCAGGCTGAACAGTTGGCCAATCAAGTAGGGGAGCTGGCTGCCAATGTGCGCCTCGATGTGGATATTCGCGCCAGTGCATTGTCCTCGCTGGGCCTGTTGCAGATGGCAGGATTCGACATCACCGGTCGGTTCGAGGAGTTGCTCACCGATGAACAGATTGCTGTGCGGCGAGCCGCGCTGAGTCTGGTGGTGCCCCCCCTCTCTCCGGTCATCCTGAAGAAGCTGGCGCAAGCGGTGATCGAGGAGCAAAATTCGGGGATCAAGGCGCAATCGGCGGTCCTGTTGTGTGAGAACGCATTGGATCACGGTGTCCGAACCCCCTCTCCCGATCTGGTCAGTCTGCTCAAGGCTGTGCTAGCCAATCACCAGACGCCGCCTTGGGGCGTGGTATCGCTGATCAACTGCCTCACCAAATTTCAGGCCGGCACCCGCTTCGATCTGATTGATATGGCCCTCAAACACCCGGACCCGGAAATCGGCGCATTCTGGGACCGGCAGAAGAAATACGCCCGCTGATTCCCCTGTTGTCGACATCGACGAATGGATGTTTTAATTGCGTAATTTTCGGAATTGATTAATACTTTTGTCAGCTAACCAAAACATTGTGGAAAGGAGTTCAACATGTGGTGGACGGTTCGTGTTTTGATGTTAATCGTGTCCCTGGGGGTTGTGGCGCTGGGGTGTGGTGTGGATCAGGAGAAGTACGACGCGGATATGGCGGCGCTTCAAGCGGAAATCAATCGCACCCAAGGTGAGCTCACCGACGCCCAGCAACGGCTGGCCGCGCTTCAGACCGAGAAACAGGCCCTCGAAGGGCGCCTGGCCAAACTGGACAGCGAGATGGCGCGCTTGGAGAGCGAAGCGGCCAAACGGGCCAAGGAGCTCGAGCGGGCGCGGAAGCGTGAAGAAGTATTTCGCAATATGATCAATAAGTTCCAGGCGATGGTCAAATCGGGCAAACTCAAGATTAAGATCGTCAACAACAAGATGGTGGTCGAGATGGCTTCGGCCATTCTGTTTCCCAGCGGTCGGGCCAAGCTCTCAGAAGAGGGCAAGGACGCCCTCGCCGAGGTAGCGATGGTCCTAGCCACCATTCCGGATCGCAACTTCCAGGTGGCTGGCCATACCGACAATGTGCCGATTCGCAAGCAACGCTTCAAGTCAAATTGGGCGCTGTCGGCCGCGCGAGCAGTGGCCGTGGTCGAACACATGGTCGAAAACGGTATGTCAGCGCCCAACCTCTCGGCAGCGGGCTATGCGGACACCCAACCCAGCGCGTCGAACGACACCGAAGAGGGCAAGGCGCAAAACCGCCGAATCGAGATCACCCTGCAGCCCAACCTGGACGAGCTCCCCGACCTCTCCGCGCTGGAGAACATGCTGTAGCCGACATTCCGATTTCCAATTCAACTAATCAAAAATGATTGCAGGGGCGGGCCCCTGTGCCTGCCCTCCCCATCTTCGAATGCTCACCGTTCCGAGCGCCTCCCCCCCAGCCCCTCTCCGTCAAGCGGAGAGGGG
>JANQET010000232.1 GCA_028278265.1 Myxococcota bacterium | reverse complement strand
ACACGGTTTTTTGAGTTTCCTAATTCAAAATTGTGCCTACGGGTATGCCTTAAGTGTATGTAATTACTGCATTTTTCGAAAGTGGTGGTCAAAAAGGGGTCAACCAGAGATCACTTTTCACCCCAAAATCGGCGTTTTGAGTTAACCACTTGTCCCCGTTTTTGACCCGCTCTCTGCACCTGAGAGCATAGAATCGGCCTGGATCGAGAGAGAAACGGCGGTGGTGGCGCTCTCAGAGTGATCTCAGGGTTTGAAGTGAAGGTGGTTTTGCGTGGGGGCGAAGGCCGTAAAACCTTTGAATTCTTTGCTAAAAAGACGAAAGCCCCGAAGAGGTTGTCTTCGAGGCTTTCTGTTAACCTAATCCGTGCTTCGGTTCGCACGATTTTTTGTTGGCTCCTGCTGACGGACTTGAACCGCCGACCTAGTGGTTAACAGCCACCCGCTCTACCAACTGAGCTAAGCAGGAACAGTGACTAGCGGGGATAGTAGGCGGCTGGCGGGTTATGTCAAGATTTATTGGGTAAAAAAGTGGCTTGTTTTTGGTGTTTTGGGTGGTTTTTGCGGTGGGGGGTCGACGGTTGGCTTGGTGGCGGCTTTTCCTTGGTGGGGATCGGATGGGCGTTTTTCGGTTTGGATCGGGTGTGGTATGGATCGGGGATGGCCGATTGGGTTCAGCAACTGCTTGATTTTCTCTCCTTGGGGCAGAGCTGGGTGGGGGTGGTGGTTCTGTTTTTGTCTTCTTTGGTGGAGTATGTGTTTCCTCCGTTTCCCGGGGATACGGTGACCCTATTCGGCGCGTTTTTAGCGGCCCATCGGGGGTGGAGCATTTGGGTGGTGGGGGTGGCCTGTACGGCCGGATCGGTGGCCGGGGCGTTGATCGATTATGGGATTGGCTACCGGCTGCGGGAGCGCCCCGGGGTGAGGCTCTCCGGGCGATTGCAGCGGGCTCAGCAGCGGGTGGCGCCGATTTTGGAGAAGTTTCGCCGATATGGGGCGGTTTATGTGGCGCTCAACCGGTTTTTGCCCGGTATTCGGGCACTTTTTTTTGTGGCGGCGGGGATGGCGGGGTTGTCCTGGCGTCAGGTGATCTTTTGGGGGACGGTGTCGGCGGTGGTGTGGAATGCGTTGATTATCTCCGTCGGTTTTGCGGTGGGTAAGAACTGGGATCGGTTGCTCGAGCTGCTGCAGACCTACACGATGGTGGTTTGGCTGGTCATCGGGCTGGTGGCGGTGGTGGCGGCGATTCGTTTTTGGCGGCGTTGAGACTAGTGAACAGTGGGCTTGGGGGGTTCTTCTGGGGCCATCTTTTGCTCAATCTCTTCGACGGTTTTGGGCACCGGCGGTCCCAGCACGCGACAGCCCTCTTCGGTGATCAGCACGTCATCTTCTATTCTAATCCCTCGGAAGTCCCTGTATTCCTCGACCTTTTCGTAGTCGATGAACTCGCTGTGCTTGCCCTCTTTTTTCCAGCGGTCGATCAGCTCGGGGACAAAGTAGATGCCCGGTTCTACCGTGATCACGAATCCCGGTTTGAGCTTTTTGGCCAACCTGAGGAAGGATAGCCCGAACTGCTTGGAGCGCTGCTCCCCTTCGGGATAGCCGACCACATCTCCCAGGTCTTCCATGTCGTGGGTGTCCAGCCCGATCATGTGCCCGATGCCGTGGGGGAAAAACAGCGCGTGGGCACCGACCTTGACCGCTTCGTCGGGGTCACCTTTCATGATGCCGAGGTTGGTCAACCCCTGGGCGATGGTGGTGGCGGCGACCTTGTGCAGGTCGCGATTGGAGACTTTGGGCGAGGCCACGCTGATCACGGCCAGTTGGGCGGCCAGCACCACCTGATAAATCTCTTTTTGTTTGTCGGTGAATTTTCCCGATACGGGAAAGGTGCGCGTGAAATCCGAGGCATATCCCCCACGAGATTCGGCACCGGAGTCGATCAGCAGCAAGTCACCGGCGGCGAGGGTGTTGTCGTAGGTTTCGTTGTGCAGCACTTCCCCGTGCACCGAGACGATCGGGGGGAAGGCCTGCTCGCACCCTCTAGCCAAGGCCACTCCCCGAATCACACCGGCTATCTCGAGCTCGGTGATGCCCGGTTCGATGGTCTGCATCGCCACATCGTACATCAACGCGCTGGCCGCGGCCGCCGCTTCGAGCTGTTCGATTTCTTCCGCGCTTTTGATCGATCGCTGTTCGACGATGGCCCGGGCCAACTCTCCGGAGGCGCCGGGGGCCACGTCGGCAAGGGGGATGTCCAGCAGCTGGGCCATGGTAACCGCCTGCTCGGCTCGACAGGGGGGCAGGTAGAGGATGTCGGTTCCCTGCTGGCGCCAGTCAGCGATATCGGCGGCCAGGGTCGACATTTCGGCGGCCCTTGCCACCCCGGCATCGTTTGCCCGGTCAGTGATTTTGGGCTGGGGACCGCGCCACACCAGATCATCCGGGTCCTCTGCCGGCCCGTACAGAATCTCCTGGCCGTCGGGGAGTAGGGCCGCGGCGAATCCCGGCCGGTTGGTGCCCACGTAGTACAGAAAATGGGAGGACTGGCGAAACGGGTAGGGGCTGGCCGGATAGGTCCGCGGTGCATCCACATACCCCACAAAGAGGATCACGCCATCGGGTACCGCACTGCGCAGCGCTTGCCGACGGTCTGAATAGGTTGTGCTCTTCATTTTTTCTTCTCCTGTGAAAACGACTGGAAAATTTACGCTATCATCAACGTCAGTAGAAATAAATGCAATGTTGACGGAAACAAACGAGCAAAGACGATCGAACAGGTCGATAAATCGATTTTGATTTCTAAAAATCGTATACAAAAAGTCATGATTTTCTCTCACTTGATCAAACTGGGATGGGCCTTGGCGCTGTCGGCGTGCTTTTCAACGGGCCAACCCAGTGGCTGCGGCGGACCGTGGCCTGATGCCGCTTGCCGCTGCGAACAGCGGGGGACTGATCTCGTTCCGCTTGGCGATGCCGCCGTCCCACAGCAGGCCCAGGCCCTGTCGGGCGGCACCGTGCGGATTCGAGTGGCTCACGAGCCCGGGTCCCTGCTCTCCCTGTTGGACGTGGATCCCATTATCAAGCAAATCGCCGATCACTCGATTTTCGAATCCCTGGTCCGCACCCGGAGCCACAGCGACGGTGTCACCCCCGAATTGGCCCTGTCGTGGGAGGCGATAGCCCCGCAGGCCGGATTTACCTTTCACCTCGATCCGAATGCCCGCTGGCACGACGGCCAACCCCTGACCGCTGAGGATGTGCGGTTCACCGTGGAACGCCTGCTCGATCCAGGAACCGGCTCGGTGCTGCGCCACGCCTTCGAAGATATTTCCGATGTCATCGTGGTCGACGCCCACACAGTGACCCTGCTGCTCGATCGACCCCGACCCGATTTCTTGCGGGCCCTCAGCGCCCTGTCCATTTTGCCGGCCCATGTCTTTGGCCGCACCCCACTGAACCAGCACGTCGCCTCCCGCGCCCCCATCGGCTCGGGACCGTTTCGCTTCGACCGCTGGCTGCCCGGTCAACTGATCGAGCTCACCCGCACCGAGAACTGGCGCGGCCCCCGCCCCCGGATCGACCGATTGGTCTACCGCATTGTCCCCGATTTGCGCGTGGCCTTCGATCTGTTGAAACGACAGGATTTGGACATTCTCCCGGACCCACCGATGAGCCGAGCCGCCCCTCGAGACGATTGGCGGCTGATCACCTATCCATTGCCCCGGGTCGAGGCCTGGGTCTACAACGTGTCCAGCCCGGTGTTCAACCGACAAGCGGCCCGGCGGGCAGTGGGGCTGCTGATCGACACCGAGGCGATCCGCTGCTCAATTCTCCGCTGCCGAGCCGAGCGCATCGACAACCTGGCCCTCTTTTCGGATCCCGATCCTGCCAATGCCAACGGCGAAGTGCCCCAGACGTTTGATCCCCAATTGGCCAAGCAGATGCTGATCGCCGACGGCTGGATCGATCACAACGGCGACGGGGTCCGGGATCGCCGGGGGGTCGAGTTTTCGTTTGATCTGCTGCTGCCCGATGCCAGCCCGGATCTGAAGCGCATCGCAGTGATCGTGCAGAACGATTTGGCTCAGGTGGGCATTCAGATGCGCTTGGCTCTGGTCAGTTGGAGCATCTACATCAGCCAACTGCAAAAGGGGCAGTTCGACGCCTCGGTCATCGCCATCGCGACCACGCCGCCGTTTTCGCCGCTTTCCCTGTTTCACAGCCGCGCCCTGGGCCGGGGCTACAATTTCGGGCGTTTCGTGGATCCCGAATTGGATGAGCTGTTGGACACCCTGCGGGAGGAGAGTGACGAGGAGAAGCGGCGCGACACCCTGTGTATCGTGGATGAGCGCTTGACCGAGCTGCAGCCGTTCACCTTCACCTTCCGGCACATCGGGGCGGCGTTGATCAACCACCGGCTCGGTGGCGTGGCGATTCGGGAGGGCTGGCTCGAGGAGCGAACCCTGTTCTGGCGACAGGTCCCTGACCAAGGGGGCCGGCGGTGATTCGCTTTACCCTCGGTCGCATCATCTCCACCATCCCGACGCTGATCGGCATCAGCCTGGTCACCTTTGTGCTGCTCAATCTGGGCATGCAGGCGCCGGCAACGGTGGCCCTGGGAACAGCCCGCGGCCTGCCCGCCCTGTCCGATCTGCCCTCTGATCTCGGTCGGGTCTACGGCATTCACCTGCCCCTGTTCATCAATCTCTCCATCGACGACGCCCGGGTGTACGCCGAACGGGAGCTGGAACGGCTGAAGGATCCGGCGACCGCCCCGTTGGCCCAGCGCGAGCTGTTGCGAGCCGGCGGTGCCTGGTTGCCCTATGTGGTTCCCGCCCTGTTCAGCATGGATCCGGAACAACAACAACGGGCCATGATGGCGCTCAAAGTGCTGGCCGAACGCATCGGCGTGGATCGGGCGTTCAAAGATTCCGCTGACACGGTGGCCTTCTGGAAACGCTACTGGTCGACTTACAAATCGGACTTCACGCCGGTCCGCGCCTCACGACTGGTGCGGCGACTGATTCTGCGCAATGACGAGCTGGCCCAAACCGAGTTGCGCCAGCTGGACACCTACTGTCTGGCCCAATTGA
>JANQET010000216.1 GCA_028278265.1 Myxococcota bacterium | reverse complement strand
ATCAACACGTTGCTGCCCTGACCGGCGAGGTGAGTGGTCACGACACTGTCGGCCATCGTGGCAAAGGTGTTGTTGCCCGTATCCCAATCGGCCCAACGGGTGATCCAGAGGGTGGCGCACTCGACGCTGGTACCGGTTTCGACCCAGGTTCCCTCGGCCGCATAGGCCTGGGTGAACTCATGGGCCGGCAGACTGTCGTAGCCGGCGTTTTCGTCGTCACAGTCCTGAAGAGTGCCGTTGTTTACCATGCAGGAGTACACGTCGATGGAGTCGATTTCGCAATCGAGTACATCGAAAGTGGCGCTGTCGCCGACCTCGGTATTGGAAGAGGAGTCGGTGAAGCTGGCGCGGATCGCCGCGGTGTCGACGGATTGGGTCGGTTTCACCGCGATGACATACCCCTTCGCGTCGGAAGTGTTCACATCAACCGCATCGGTCGGATTTCCGTTCGACAACGACCAGGTTGTGCCCTCCTCATCCGTGATGTCTTTCCAGTTCTCGGCATAGTTCGTGTTGCCATCCGGCTCAGCGCCGAGGGGGTTGTCGGAGAACCAGCCGTAGGCCGAGCACTGGCTGTGCTGTCCGGGCACCATGTCCCCGGGGAGGAAGGGGCACGCCACGTGAACCGCGGCGATGATCGGATTGGTGACGGTCAATGGGGCGAACTCGAACGTGATACCGTGGTCCACGCCCGGTTCGCCGTCGCCGCACATCGGATAGTCGGGATTGGTCCCTCGATACATCGCGGTGACCGAGGTGTTTCCGGGCAGCAGGCCGGTGAATTCGCCGGCTTCGCCCTCGGGTGTCTTCTGGGCGTAGGGTGCCCCGACGTACCACTCGGTGTCCTCAGTGGCCGGAGCGGTGGTGCCGTTGGCCAGGTGGAACTCCGAGGTGTAGCGAATCGTGTGGCCGGCAATCACTTCCCGCGGTCCGGGACTGATCACAATGCGGTCAACACAGGCGTCGCTCACCTCCACGGTGCTCCCGTCGGTCTTCCCGTGTCCATTGGAGGAGTAGTTGGCGTAAATGATATCGACACCGCCGTCCTCAGCGCTGAGCAACCCCTTGTTGTCCCCGTCGTCCACCAGAGTGGTAGGCTGGGGGGCCATCTCGGTCGTGGTGTGCCAGTCGGCGAGCTCGGTGACGTTGAACACGTCCCCATCCCAATCGGCCAGCGCGTAAAACTGGGCGCTCTGTCCCTGGAACATCGGGAAGGGTTGCTCATCGGTGGCCACCGGTACGATCTCGTACTCGAAATCTTCGGCGTAATACACGACCACATCCATTGTCGCACTGGGATCATCCGGTTCTGCACCGGCGCAGGTCACGGTGACGGTTTCCTCTCCGCTGTCCAGGTTGCCGGTCAGCGCGCGGCCGAGCACGTCGCCCGGGAAATCGAGGGCTGACGGTAGGCTCGAGCTGAACAGGGCATTGGTCAACTCCTGATCCGGGCCGGCCGAGAATTCACCCACACAGCGAAACTCTACGTGCACGTTGCCCGGGAATTCACAAATCGGGGCTTCCACACAACTTTCGGGAATCGTCAACAGCTCGATCCGCACATCGACGAGGTCTTCCCCGGTCACCGTCAACGAAGCGCTGCCGACGCGCGTGTCCTGCACATTGCCCGGCGACAGGGAGGCCGTCACCGTCGTGGTGCCGGTGTTGTCGGAATCCGCGGTAGCGATGCCGTCGTGATAGGCCTGGAAAGAGGCGATCGAAGTTACAGCGGCGTTCCAGTAGACCCGATCCGTGATATCATAATTGGTCTGATTGCTGTAATACCCTCGCGCCGTGTAGGCCACCTGGGTTCCTCGACTGGTGGTGGTATCCGCCGGGGAGACCACGATATTTTCAAGCACTTCTCTATTGACCGTGACCAGCGCTTCGCCGATGGCGTCGGGATCACAGCCCACATAGGGCGGTTCGTTCTGCAGGTCGACCACCACCCGATCGGGGTTGCCCTCGGCGGTGTAGCTCCTGGTCAATAGAATGCCGTCTTCGGCGTGGATGGTGGTATGGCCACCCTCGGTGTCCCAATAGACGTAGCTGCCGAACACCGACGGCGGAACGACGGTGCCATCGCTCATCAGCGCGGAGACCTCCAGCTGCTGGGTGACATCCACCGGCAAATCGAGCACTTCGGGGATCACGTTGATCTCGAGCACGCAGGCGTCGCCGACGATCAATGTCGCCTCGCCGATGGTGGTGCCGATGTTGGCCTGGATAACAGTCGAGTTCCCCACCGTAGCGGTGTCGAGCACCTGGGCCAGACCCCGGCTGCCATCCACATTCGAAATGGTCGCATAGTTCTCGTTGTTGCTGCCCCAGGTGACCACGTCGGTGATGTCCTCAGGACCGCAATTGCCGTAGTTACCAGTGGCGGTGTACTGCTGGGTCATCCCCCGCGCTACGACCTCCTCGCTCGGAGTCACATCGATCTCAATGAGCGGACAGGCTTCAACTGTAATCACTTCATAATCGGCGGATCCACCGAATTCACAGGTGATTTGTGTCTGGTCCTGCGGATCATCGCTCAGCGCGGTGATCACGCCCTTGTTCCCGGCGACATCACCCACCGTGGCGACCGAAGGATACTGACTGGCCCAGGTGGCGTCTTCGGTGATGTCGAAGGTGCGGCCGTCCGCATAGTGAACGATACATCTGGCCTGTTCGGTCAGACCAACCGGGATATGGGTGTCGTCGATCTGCACATCCACGAAATCGACCTCTACCGAGTAGATATCGACACAGGCCCTGGCTGTGAAGGTACCCACCCTGGCGATGACCTCACTCTCACAATCGGCCAAGTCGCCGATGCCGGCGGTGACCGCCTCGAACAGTCCTCGGGATCCCGGGGTGTTGAGGATACTGCCCACCGAGTTCGATGTGTCGAGATTCTCGACCGACCAGGTGGCCTGTTCGGTCAAATCGTGGGTGGCCTCAGGGTAGTAATGACCAATCAATCGGAATTGATGGGTCGCGCCCTCGGGGATCTCCAGCTCGAACGGCTCGAGCTCGATGTTGACCAGCACATTGTCGGTCACTTCGATGGAGGCGCTGTCCGACAGGGTCGACGTCGGATCGATCGCAGTGATTGTCGTCGTACCCACATCGACACCCCGGGCCACACCGCGACTGCCGTCCGCATTGCTGATCGTGGCCACCGCTTCGGCGCCTGAGGACCAGGTCACTTCATCGGTAATATCTACCGATGAACCGTCGGTGTAGATCGCAGTGGCGATGTAGTTGAGATAGTACCCTCGGGGGACGACCCCCTCTTCGGCCCCGTCTGCCGTGGTAACGTCGATCGATTCGATCGTTCCGGTGCTGACCACCAATGGAATGGGATTCGAGGTGAACCCTTCAAAGGTCGCAGAGATCTGGGTCGTGCCCATGGCCAGCCCGGTGGCCTGGCCCTCGCTGCCGTCGGCGTTGGAAATGGTGGCCACCGACTCGTTTGAGCTATCCCAGGTGACGGAGGTCGTCACATCGATTGACGGACCGGCAGTATAGTGGATCAGCGCGATGAAGCCCTGGACCAATCCCATGGGCAGACCGGCCGTATTGTCCGGCTGTGCCGCCTCGATGGTAAGGCTATGGGGAGGGGCGTCAGTGACCGTGAGCAGAGCGGTGCCTTCCACCCCGCCGGCGCTCGCAGTGATCGTCACCGGCCCACCGGGTGCCTGACCAGTGGCCATACCGTGGTCGGTGTTGGAAACCGTTGCGATATCGGTATTGGAGCTGCGCCATTCCGCGGAGGTCGTAATGTTCGAGCTCGTACCGTCCGAGTAGATTCCGAACGCTGTGAACTGCACTTCCATACCGGCCGGCACCGAGGGATCGGGCGGTGTGATATCGATCTCGACCAGCGTTGCGTTGGTCACGTGAATCGTCGCCGTGTCTTCGTGATCTTCGTATGTGGCTGTAATCGTCGCTTGGCCCAGGCTCTCGCCGGTCACCAAACCGGCGTTGTCTACCGAGGCGATCGCCCCATCCGAAGTCGTCCAATCCGCTACTTCGGTAATGATATTGGTTGTATCATCAGTGTAGATCACGGTCGCTGTGAGCTGAATCTGAGCGCCGTCTGCTACATTCGTCATTTCGGGCTCGACCTCGATGCGATCGATCACCGGGTCGATCACTGTCAACTCTACCGAATCACTCAGCGCCGGTGTCACCAGCGCAAAGGTCGCGGTGATCGTCGTCGTACCGGGAGCCTGCGCCTGTGCCACGCCGGTATCTTCAATCGTCGCAAATTCCGGATTGGAAGACGTCCAACCGACCAAGTCGGTCACGTCGTTGGTTCCTCCACCGCTCATGATGCAGGTGGCTTTGAACTCTTGCGTCAAACCCTCGGGTAGATCGGCAGGACTGGCCGGCTCGATCTGCACTTCGACACACACGTTTTCGGTATCGACCACCAGGGTGGCCTGATTGGAGTCGATCCCCCCTTGGCTGGCCGTGATGATGGTCGTTCCGTTGGCCACTGCGGTCGCCTCTCCCGCCGCATCGATGGTCGCGACGGTGGTCACCGAGGAACTCCAGCTGACGTCGGCGGTGCAGTCCTCACCGGCGCCGTTGTTATACGTGCAGTAAGCTGTATAGGCTTGGGTGGTTCCCAAAAAGTTCAGCTCCGCAAATGTGGGTTCGACCGTGATTTCGGTGAGGTTCGCCGGTTCCACAGTCAACGCAAAATCATCGTCAATTGTCGAGGCATCGGGCTGGGTGTAGACCGCTGATACGGTCACGTTTCCCTCGCTCAGCGAAGCGAGCTCACCCTGGTGCAACGGCTCGTTGGAAATCGTTGCGATTTGAGGATCGCTCGTGCTCCACAGCACGTCGTTGGTGACATCGGTCTGCTGCCGAGCGTTTTTGCCAAAGGTGCAATAGGCGGCAAACTTTAAGTCGTCGCCGGCCATGATTGTTGTGACGTCGCCATCAGACACGATCTCGAGATTCGTGCAAAACTGTCCGATCGCCACCGTCAGTGTTGCCTCATTGGACACGATACCGTCCAATGTCGCGGTGATCGTCGTCGTCCCGTTGGCCACAGCCGAGGCCAATCCGGTAGCCGAGATCGTCGCCGCCGCCCCGTTGGAAGAAGCCCAGCTGACCACGTCGGAGCACTCGGTTTCATTTCCATTCACATCCGTGCACATCGCTGTATATTGCTGTGTATCGGTCAACGATACGAGCGTATGGGTCTGCGGGGTAATTGCGATCGACTGGACAGCCACATCGGTGACAGTCAACGCGAATGACTCAGAGGTTACCGGCGTGCCATCCGTGGGTGTGTAGGTGGCCGTGACATTGGTCACGCCCGGCGCTACGCCGGTGGCCAGGCCCTTGTCGGCCGCGTCGTTGGAAATCGTGGCGATGCTCACATCGACGGTCAACCAGTCGGCGGTCGCGGTCACGTCCTGCGCACCGCACGAGGCGACGAATTGGATCGTCTCGCCAACCCCCACCGAGCTCTCACCACTTTGTGTGGTAATCGTCAGTGAAGCGCACTCATCCGAATCTGAATCTGTATCTGTGTCCGTATCAGAATCAGTGTCGCCATCCCCCCCACTGTCTGGCTCCGGATCATCGTCGCCGCCGCAACCAGCGCCGACCAGGGCTAGCACCACTGCGCACATCAATACCAACCATAAGGTTCTCAACATTTTCTACTCCTTTTCGCTAGTCGTCTATAGGTCAAGTTAAATAGACGGACATTCAAGTGCCTATCTAGTATACCGATTCGAAACAAAAAGCACCTGAAAATATGATCGGATTCACCAATAACAATCAGCAGCTGCCGCAGTTGCCGAGGAGCACTCTGGAAATTCTCCGTCGGATCAGGCGTAACGGTAATCCAATACCGGCGGCAAATAGGCTATAAAACTATAAATTCTGTCCGGTTTTACGGGATATCGAGCCGGTTTTTCTTCAACCATTCGACGGTATCGGCAACCGTCTCTTCGAGCGGCCTCGTGCGATAGTTCAATTCCCGTTTTGCCTTGTCCGCATTGATGTGGCGGTGATTGTTCAGCGCGCTGATCGAGTCATGGGTGAACAGCGCCGGTTTTCCGGTGAGTTTGGCCCACAGGGCCACAAACGGCAGCCCCAATCTGGCGAGCCAAATAGGGGCTATTAATCTGGGCTGCCGGACCCCGGCCACCTGTTCAACCAATTTTGCCAAATGCCCCACCGTGCGCCATTGTCCTGAGAGGATGTATCTTTCCCCGGTTTTCCCGACCTTTTCCGCGGTCAGCGCCCCTTGGACCACGTCGCGAACGTCCACCCAATCGAATCCGCCGCGCAACAGCCCGGGAAGCCGCCCTTGACAGGACATGCAAAAAAAACTGGCCCATATGGGACGGCTTGTAATCGTGCGGCCCGATGACGGCGGTGGGATTGATGATAACCGCGTCCAGTCCATCGGCCACGCCGCGGGCCACCTCCCGCTCCCCTTGGGCCTTTGTTTTATCGTAAGCCGGCACATCCTTGCCCTCAGTCAACGGTCGTGACTCATCGATCATCCCTTGTTTGGGATATCTGGAAAAGGCGTGGATCGAGCTGAAATGGACAAACCGGGAGACCCCCGCTTCGAGCGCGGCGGACACCATGTTGCGGGTTCCCAGCACATTGGTGCGATAGACACTGCCGTCCGGATCGCCGATCACTGAGATTCGGGCGGCTAGATGATACACCACCTCTGCCCCGACAAGCGCGGCATCCAATGATTGTCGGTCCAGCACATCGGCCCGGACCAGCTCCAGGTCCAACCCGTCGACGGCGCGGATATCTTCACGAACGATGGCGCGAACACGACGCCCCTGACGAAGCAGCTCGCGGATCAGGTTACCGCCCACATGACCCGAGGCCCCCGATACCACGACCGTCATCGAGCGTCCCTCGGCCCTGCGGGACCGTCACTCCCAAACCAGGTGCGGCTCATTAGCCGGGGTGATCCTCTTGTTGCAGATAGTGAGCTGAATCCTCGATCTGTCCCGAGCGCCACATCTTCCAGTGAACACCGCAGAATCCTTTACCCCGCATGAACAAATTGCGATCACAGCCAGGATAGGCGCACTTGGGATAGGGGATCTTGCCCTTCTTGTTATTGGCCTCGGGTTCTGCGGCTATCGTTTCATCGGGCACGGCGTTGCTAGAGGATACTGTTCGTTTTGCAGACCTGCCGGCGAGACTTTTGCCCTGGGCCTGCAGGGCGATGAGGTCCTGCAGCGTCGAATTTTTAATGACCGCCACGATCTGTTGCGAGGCCTCAATGACAGCTTGCCTTATCTCAATTTCCAGCTCATTGTTCGCCATTCATCGCACTCCTTCACTCAAGCAAAGTACGGGCCGCCACCCGCGACGCAACCGAACTAGTAAGAATAGAAACCACGGCCGGTTTTACGGCCCAGCCAGCCTGCCTCCACATACTTGACCAACAGAGGACTGGGCCGGTACTTCGAGTCGCCCAGCCCCTCGTGCAGCACCCGAGCAATGGCCAAGACCGTGTCCAGGCCGATCAGGTCGGCGAGTTGGAATGGCCCCATCGGATGGTTTAATCCCAGCTTGATCGATTTATCGATATCTTCGACCGTGCCGACCCCTTCCATTAACGCGTAGCAGGCTTCGTTGAGAAACGGAATCAACAATCGATTGACCATGAAACCGGGATAATCATTGGAGACCGTCGTGGTTTTGCCCCACTCCTGGGCCAGCGCGGTCACCGCATCGAAGACCGCATCCTCGGTCTGCAATCCCTTGATCATCTCGACCAACTTCATTACCGGCACCGGGTTCATGAAATGCATCCCCACCACTTTTTCCGGTCGAGAGGTGGCTGCGGCCAACAGGGTGATGGAAATCGAAGAGGTATTGGTGGCCAGAATCGCCTCTTTGGGGCAGGCCTCATCGAGTGACTTGAACAACTTGAGCTTCAGTTCGATATTCTCGGTGGCCGCTTCGATGGCAATATCGACATCCCGAAATTCCGCCACATTCTCCACCGGATGAAGGTTGGCCATCGTCTGATCGGCCGCCGCCTGTTCCATCTTTCCCTTGCTCACGGCTTTGGCCAACCGTTTACCAATGCCCTCTTTTGCCTTGCTGGCGATATCCAGGTTGAGATCGGCCATGTACACCTGACAGCCCGCGGCCGCTGCAACCTGGCAAATACCGGCGCCCATCTGACCGGTACCGAGGATTCCCACTTTTTCAAACTTCATCGTGATACCTCCTATGTCGACATTTCTCTGTTGCGAAAGTCAGTCCGATTACCGGCAATTACACGCGCTCGACGATCAACGCATTGCCCTCGCCACCCCCGATGCACAGGGTGGCCAGACCCAATTTCCCCTGTTTGAGGTTCAACACGTTGAGCAACGTGGTGAGGATACGCGCGCCGGAGGCGCCAATCGGATGACCGATTGAAATGGCGCCGCCCAGTGGATTGACCCGCTCCAGCGCCAGGTCGAATTTGCGCATCGCCATCAAAGAGACTGCAGCAAACGCTTCGTTGATCTCCCAGTAGTCGATCTGCTTGGCATCGAGTCCTGCCGCGTCGAGCGCCTTTTGCACGGCGATGGTCGGAGCAATCGGAAACCGTCGCGGCTCGACTGCGCCGAATCCCCAGGACACTAGGCGCGCCAGTGGTTTCAGGTTGTATTTCTTGACCGCATCGGCAGACGCAATGACCACTGCGGCACCACCGTCGTTGATCGACGAGGCGTTTCCCGCGGTGACCGTTCCCCCGTCTTTGTTGAACGCCGGCTTCAAGCCACGCATCTTCTGTTCGTTGAACACCTTGGGGCCCTCATCCGTGTCGAAGACAATCGGATCGCCCTTGCGCTGGGGAATCTCCACCGGCGCTATTTCGGCTTTGTTGGTCCCCTCCGCGGTTGCCTGTTGGGCCCGTTGATAGGAGGCGACCGCGAAATCGTCCTGGTCCTGCCGACTGACGTTCTCCTCTTTGGCCGTCAAATCACAACACATCCCCATGTGCAGGTTGTTGTACACATCCCACAATCCATCGTTCACCATCATATCGACCAGTTGACCATTACCCATGCGGTATCCGGATCGCGCCTTGGGCAGGGCATAACCGGTTGCCGACATGTTCTCCATGCCACCGGCGACACAAATATCGGTTTCCCCCAGAGCGACGCCCCGCGCGGCCATGATCACAGCTTGCAGTCCGGAACCGCAGACCTTACCCACCGTCGTGCATGGTGTGGTATGGGCGATCTTCGCCCCCAATGCCGCTTGACGGGCGGGCGCCTGTCCCAGCGCCCCAGTCAACACGTGTCCCATATATACTTCGTCTATTTTGTCACTGGCAACACCGGCCCGTTTCAGGGCCTCGGTGATGGCGATGCTGCCCAGTTTTACCGCAGGGACGGAAGTCAGACTCCCATTGAAACTTCCCACAGCAGTTCTCGCCGCGCCGACAATGAAACAATCGCGTTTTGACATGAACCCTCCTTCTAAAAGGTCGAAAAACCGTTCTTCACTCTCCTGGTTCCTGAATAATGAGGTAGTTGCTTTTTTTTTATGATTTTTAGCAGTTCAAAAAAACAAAAAAAGACTCAAACCCGCTATTTTAACAATTATTTTACAGGTCGGCGGGGTTTGCACTGGCCCTGACCTTCTGCACAGTCCCATATCTCGCCGTAGAGTTTTTTCGGGGCCCAGCTCAATCCACCCGCCTCATACTGTCGCGCTGAATGCCATTGATGGACGGAATCGATTGTCTTTTGCCAGTTTAAAGGTTCAATCTCAGCCCTGAGCTCCAGCGGATCATCGTCGAGCCGATACACCAACCAGGATTTGGTACTGGGTAGAAACACGAATTTCAAATCGTCTTCGACATACCCCACGCAGGTGTTGGTATACCAACAGGCAAAATAGCGGCGGACCGGATCAGCTGCCGGCTGAAGCAGACTTCGACCGTCGAATCGATCCGCCAGGAAGGGGATCTTGGCCAATTGAAGCACTGTCGGCGGCACGTCGAGCAGGGAACGGGCGCCCCCGATTTTCGTCCCCGGGATCACCCGTTCGGGGGCTTGAATGACAAAAGGAACGCGCAAACCCTCTTCGGTATAGATATTGTCGTGTTGCCATCCTCCGTGATCGCCGAACGATTCGCCGTGATCGCCGAACGCGACGACGATGGCGTTGTCGGTCATCCCCCACTCCTCCAGCCCGCGCACCAAGCCCCCCATCGACTTGTCCGCATCGCTGACCAATCGCAGGTAGCGATCAGCCTCGGTCAACTGGGTCGAACGCGGCATTTCTTTCAGCATGCGCAGGGGGAGTTGGTAGGGATGGTGGGTCGCCGAAGTGAGAAAAACCAAGAGGTAGGGCTTGGTTTGAGCGACTGCCCAATCCAATGCGGCGCCGGCAGCGGGGAGATCATCACCGGCCAGATATCCCAGCGGTTGGGGCATCGGGTGGATCGTCTGCAGGGCATAAAATTCGTCAAATCCCATGTTGGCGACCAGCCGTGGGCGGTCTTCGAATCGCCCATCCGCCGATTGAATGAACGCCGAGGTGTACCCCCGTTCCTTGAGCAGTGACGGCAGACAGCGCATGGGATAGTTGTCCGCAGATTCGATGATACGGTGTTGCATCGCCGGATAGCGACCGCAGAGTGCCGAAAACAGGGACTTGGAGGTGTGGGGAACAACAGCGCGCATTTGCTGCGCTTCGAGGCCGGCGGCGGCCATCAGCTTGAGAAACGGCGTGGAGGCGGGACCTTTTTCATCGAGCGAGGTCGCGCGATAGGCGGTCGCCTCGAGAATCACCATCACGATG
>JANQET010000175.1 GCA_028278265.1 Myxococcota bacterium | reverse complement strand
TTTCTTACCGCTTCGGCAGCGGTGTGGTCGTTTCTCTGGGTGCCGGCGCGGGATTGAGCCCCGGGGTCGGGGCGCCGGATTTTCGGTTTATCGCCGGCTTGGGGCTGGTTTCGGCGGCGTTTTTCGATCGGCCTGACGAGATCCCCGTGGCGGAAGTCCAAGACACGGACCGGGACGGCATTGCCGATGATCGGGATGCGTGTCCGGACAAGCCCGAGGATTTCGATCGGTTCGAGGACCAAGACGGCTGTCCGGAGCCGGACAATGATGGGGATGGCATCGATGATATTCGCGACAAGTGTCCCAATTCTCCGGAAACCTCGAAGGAGCTGGACAAAGCGGACGGCTGTCCCGATGGGGACAAGGATGAAGACCAGATCCCCGACGGACAGGATCAGTGTCCCGACGAGCCCGAGGATTTCGATGAACACGCAGACGGGGACGGCTGCCCGGATCCGGACAACGATTTGGACGCCGTGATGGACGAGGCGGACGAGTGTCCCGAGTTGCCCGAGTCCCCCAACGGTATCGAGGATCATGACGGTTGTCCGGAGTACTTTACCGTTGAAGGGGATCGAATTCAGCTCAAGGGTCAGCTTCGCTTCCGGCGGAACAGGGCCGACCTGGTCGGCAACAGCCGTGGTATTCTGGAGGAGTTGGGCACGGCGATCATGGCCAATCCGGGTTGGAAGGAGGTTCACATCATCGTCCACACCTCCGGTGCGAGGGATGGCGACGCCGAGCAGTTGTTGTCCGAGGATCGGGCGATGGCCGTGTTGCGGTTCTGGATCGCCATGGGGCTCGACCCGGAGCGGTTGATCGCCGAGGGTCGGGGAAGCAGCGAACCGTTGGCCTCGCCGGATACCCGAGCCGGGCGGCGTCAAAACGAGCGCGTTGAATTCAAAATTGTCAAGGAGCCGTAAAATGAAGTCTCGGTACGGGCTCATTCTCTTGTATTTCGCTTGGATCCCTGCGGCGTACGGTCAGAACCTGGTGGACAACTTCACCGACCCGATCGCAGATGATTTTGCCACCACCTCGACGGTGTGGGATGCGGTTTGGGCCGGAGATGCCTGGAGCACGGCGCTCAACTCCGGTTTGGGGGTCTCGCCCAAGACCGATGTGGACGGTCCGGGGCAGTTCGGCGGATCGGCCGATCCTTTTGAAAACGCCCTTGTCGCCGGTGAGGCAACCTGGCGGGATTACAGCGTGGAGGGGGCGTTCTATGCCGCCGATGACGATGCGGTGGGCATCGTCTTTCGCTATACTTCACCGGGCAGTTTTTACCTGTTGGTCTTGTCCCGGGATGTGATGCCCGCTCCTGATGGTCAAATCGATCACCTGGCTGAACCACAGACACGGCTCTACCGCATCTCGCAAAACACGGTGGTGCAGTTGCTCGATCCGATTCCTGCGGTGGCCTATGTGTCCGGTTCGTTGGTGCCCCAGCGGGTCCGCATCGAAATCGTCGGCACCACAATTCGCGGTTGGCTCGGGTCGGGCACCGATCCCATCGACACGTCGGAGCAACCCCTGTTTGATTTGAACGACACCGAAAACCTGACCGTCACGGCCGGGCGGGCCGGTATCTACGCCTTTGAGATGGGCGAGGAGGCGCCGGGAACCTATTTCACACGATTTGAGGTTCGCCCGATGGACAGCGATGGGGATTTCAAGACCAACGACGGCGAGATGGACACCGGCACCGACCCGTTCGACGCGGACTCGGACGATGACGGCATCATCGACGGGCAGGAGTTGATGTGGAATGTCGATTCAGATCTGGACGGGCTGATCAACGCGCTGGACTGGGACAGCGATGACGACGGACTGCCCGATGGTCTCGAAATCGGCATCACGCTCGAGCAGTGGCACCCGGATACGGATATCAGCGCCGGCCATTTTCAACCGGATGCGGACGGCGGGGAGACGACCACCAACCATCTCAATCCGGATACGGACAGCGGCGGGGTGCGCGACGGGGACGAAGACGCCAACCGCAATGGGCGCTACGAACCGGCGCTCGGGGAGACCGATCCCAACGACTACTCCGACGATGACTCGAGTGACGGTGGCCCGGACGGGGATGCAGATGCTGATACCGATACCGACGGAGACGGTGATATCGACGCCGACACCGACGGGGATACGGATCCGCTGAATCCGTCGGACGCGGGGTTGGGGGGGCTCTATGGAGGCCAGGATTGCAACTGCACCAGCATTGGCCGAACCACGGGACAGTGGTTTTCGCACCTGCTTCGTTCGTTTCTGTTCGGTAAATAGCCCCTGCGAAACGGGGATTGTGAACAATTTTGCTGGATATTTTTGGGCGCTCATCCTCGGCGGAATGTCGACGAAATCAATAAATATACTGGACAATTTCTCGCCGGGTCTGACACACTCCAGTATGGAGGTGAAAGCGTATGTCGAATTGTAATACAGAGCCGGTCAATAAAATATCTCACCTGATCGGCAATACCCCGTTGCTCGAAATCGAGTTGAAATATCGCGACAAACCGTGTCGTATTTTTGCCAAAGCCGAAAATTTGAACCTCACCGGCAGCATCAAGGATCGGATGGCCTACCACATTCTCGCCCAAGCCTATGAGCGAGGAGTGCTAAAGCCCGGAGGCCTGATTGTGGAGGCGACGAGCGGTAACACGGGGATCGCCTTTTCCGCCACCGGCCGGGCACTGGGGCATCCGGTGACGATTTTCATGCCGGATTGGATGAGCCAGGAGCGCATCGATTTGATTCGCAGCCTGGGAGCGAGCATCCACCTGGTGAGCAAGGAGGAGGGGGGCTTTCTGGGCAGTATCGAGCTCGCTGAAAAGTTGGCTCAGGAGACCGAGGGGGCGTTTTTACCGCGCCAATTCTCCAACGAGGACAACTGTTCGGCCCACGCGCTGACCACCGGACCGGAGATATGGTGGCAGCTCAATTTTCATTACCTGGAACCAGACGCTTTTGTCGCCGGCGTGGGCACCGGGGGCACGATCATGGGTGTGGGGCAGTACCTCAAACAGAAGAATCCCAAGATCAAGCTCCATCCCCTCGAGCCGGCCAACTCGCCGACCATGTCCACCGGGCACAAGGTGGGCAAGCATCGCATCCAGGGCATTTCCGATGAGTTCGTACCGGCCATCGTCGATCTGGAGCAGCTCGACCGCATCGTCTCCGTTGACGATGGGGATTCGATCATCATGGCCCGTCGGCTGGCTTCGGAGCTCGGGTTGGGCGTGGGGATTTCGTCGGGAGCCAATCTCCTCGGCGCCCTGCAACTGGTCGACGAGTTGGGCGACGATGCGGTGATCGTGACTGTCTTTCCCGATGACAACAAGAAGTACCTGAGCACCGATCTGCTGCGAGACGAACCGGTCAAGCCGGGATTCGCCTCGACCCATGTCCAGCTGATCGGCTACCGGGCCTTCAAGCGGGTCTGCCACACGTGCTGTGATCCCAAAGAGTGCCACGAAATCAGGCCCGAGAATTTCTCGGTCGAAAAATGGCGCTTACCCCCCTGCCCTCGACGAGTGTAGATCGCAACACCCAATCGACGGTGAAATTCAGTCTCTGCTTCCCTGAAGGCGGAGCGGCGTGGCGCATTGCTCTGTCGATGTAATTTCTGTAAGATATGTGCAGATTAGGTCACAGTGCAGATGAGTATTTTTCTCAGTGCCGATGATGGAGATTGGAGATTAGCATGAAAACGATAATCTACTTTTTGCTTTTGCTCGGGGTAGTTTTGGTGGGGGGCCCGTTCGGTTGCGGCGGAGATGGCGACGGAGGTGAAACGGGTGGGGATTCAGACACGGATACAGATACCGACACGGATACAGATACCGACACGGATACAGACTCAGACTCAGACACGGACACGGACACGGACACGGATACGGATACGGACACGGACACCGATTCAGATACCGACACGGATACGGATACGGATACCGATACTGAGCCCATTCCGGTCGAAACACCGGTGTTGATCGCGACGCTGTTCGATTCATGGCATGGGGCTCGATACGGTTCGCCCGCAGTGGCCGATGTGGATGGCGATACGGTTCCCGAGATCATCGTTACCAGAGGGGATCGGGTGGTCGCCTGGCATACGGACAACTCGATACAGTTCACGGCGCAAACAGGGGAGGGGGGATTGATATGGGCCTCGCCGGTGGTGGCCGACTTGCTCCCAGATAAGGCGGGATTGGAGATAGCTGCGGCGCTAAGGGACAAAATCTTCGCTTGGGACAATTCCGGCACTCTACTGCCGGGATTTCCGGTGACCTGGCAGGACCAGATGCGCTCCATCGCCGCTGGTGACGTCGACGCTGACGGAAAGTTGGATCTCGTCGCCGTTTCAACCCGTGCGTTGGTCGACGGCGATCAAAAGGACACCATCCTCGCGGTCAGCGCCACCGGGAGTGTCATCACCGGATATCCGCCCAACACCACCGGTACATCCGGGCTCGTCAACGGCGATCGCGTCACCGGAGGGTATGACCAAAACGTGGCGCTGGGGGATCTCGACGGAGACGAGGCCTATGATCTGGTGGTCACACAAGACAATATCAACGTCAGTTTACACCGGGGCAGCGGGATGGCCTTTGACGCGGATGAGATCTTTTCTGGAACGACCAAGTTCGTGGAAATTCCGTTCTACCATAACTACGCTTTTGCTCAGCAAGGGTGGGTGCCGGCTGAAGACCAAGAGACTGAGAGAATGGGCCAATTCACCGTCTCTGCTCCGGCGATCGCGAATATCGACGGGCAGGGCGGAAACGAAATCGTGGTGCTCGGTTCAGCCTCCAACATCACCCTGACGGATCGGGAAAAGGGAGTGGCCCTGTGGGTCACCCGATCGGACGGAACCCGACCGGGGGATTGGGAAGCACCGTTTTACGCGCCTGACTACCTGGCCGGCTTGACCGGTTTCGATTCGACCGATTTGCCGGCCGCCACCAACCAGGTCACCGTGACCGATCTGCGGCCGGATTACGACGGTCCGGAGCTGTTGTTTGCGGGCTACGACGGCAAGATTTATTGCGTCAGCGCGACCGGAGACGAGATCTGGAATTTCGTCTATACCACCGATGATCGGGTGCTCACCGGGGGAGTCGTGACCGCGGATCTGTCGAGCGACGGTGCGGTGGAAGTGGTCTTCAACACCTACTCACCGGATGAGGGCAAGGGCTCCCTGTTCATCGTCGATCGAAACGGGGATGAGCTGTTCAAGATCCCGCTCCCCACGATGGGGGCAACACCGGTGCCGACGCTCGCCGACGCTGACGGAAACGGCACCCTTGACATTGTCGTCAGTCTGGTGGTCGGAGAACCCGATGTGCGGCAGGTCCTGGTCTACGAAGTCCCGGGTTCGAATACCAGCCTGATGCCCTGGCCAACGGGTCGTGGGAACTACCTTCGCAACGGTGTGCACCCGTAACCTTCCGCGGAAGACGAAACAGCGATTAGCTGTTGCCAGTATTTGCCCGTTCTCTATAATTCGTGAATGGCCGACATTGGGGGCAATTCAACACCAGTTGTGTTTGTGATGGTTGTTCTTGTTTCCGCTGGGCTCAGCGCTTGCCGAAATGCCGGGGATTCGGGCGACACCCCGGTTGAGCAACTGCCCACAGACCTTGCCGTCGGTTCGCCGACACCCGAGCTGAAGGAGCGGCTCGAAGCGTTGGGGTATGTCACCGAGACCCCCATCGCCGAGGATCACATCGGCAAGGACGGTGTGACCCACCATTTGGTTGAAAGGGCCTACGCTGGTCTGAATGTCTATTGCTCCGAAAACAGCACGACGGTGAAGTTCGTCGGGATGAGAGGCCATTTGGTTCACCAGGTGATCCTCCCGGTGGGCAGTACCAAGCACAAGACGAACCTCTGTAAAACAGTGGATTTCTGGCCGGACGGCAGCTTCGTGATGGTCGTCGAGGGGACCAAACTGATCAAATCCGACTTGCGCGGCCGGGTCCTCTGGGAGCTCGACGGCTCATATCACCATGACGTGGACGTCGCCCCGGATGGTTCGGTGGTCGCGATTAGGAATGTTCAACGGAGATCCTTGCCAATCAATCCGGACGGAGACATCTTGGACGACCTGTTCGTGAAGATCTCCCCGGATGGGGAGGTGCTGGATCAGATCTCCCTGGCCGAGATGGTGACTGATGTGCCCCCGTTGCTCAGCCGGGCGCGTTCACTTGCTCGGCATGTGGCCCCGTGGGAGCAGGGCAAACGATTCAGGGAGGATGTCTTTCATACCAATTCCGTGCAGGTATTGCACCGGGATGTCCCTCGCCGAGACGGGCCGGGGTTGGAACAGGGACAGGTGCTGTTTTGTTCACGCTATCTCAATGCAATCGGTGTAGTGTCCTGGGAGTCGAAGCGCATCGTTTGGCACTGGGGCAAACGGCAGCTGCAGTGGCCCCATCATCCGACCCTGCAGGAGAACGGCTCCCTGTTGGTGTACGACAACGGCATTCGCCGCCGATTCTCCCGCGTGCTCAGAATCGACCCGTTTTCGAGCAGAATTCAGTGGAAGTACCGTGCCCCCAAGCGAAGCGATTTTTTTGATTCCAGCCGCGGGGCCGCCTATGGATTGCCCAATGACAATGTGTTGATCACGGAATCGACAAAGGGTCACGTCTTTGAAGTGGATCCCGACGGGCAGATTGTATGGGAGTTTTGGAATCCGGATCGATCCGCCGAAAAGGACAAACGAGCTACCATCTTTCGCATGCAGCGCCTCCACAAGGCCCAGTTCAGCGAGTGGCCGATTTTGGAGAAATTTGCCAAGACGCTACCGGATGGATAATCATCACCAATCTGCAGCAATACGAGGTGCCCGATGAGCAATGAATTTGTTTTCACCATGCAAAATGTGCGCAAAGTCTATCCCCCCAATCGAGCGGTGATCAAAGGCATGACCTTGGCCTTTCTGCCCGGGGCCAAGATCGGGGTTATCGGTCACAACGGCTCGGGCAAGAGCACGTTGCTCAAGATTATGGCCGGCGTGGAGACCGAATACCTCGGGGAGACCTGGAAACCGGACGGCCTGCGCATCGGCTACCTGCCCCAGGAGCCCCAACTGGACGAAACCACCGACGTGCGGGGCAATGTGGAGATGGGGGTCTCGACCACCCGCGAGCTGATGTCGAGATTCGAGCAACTCAATGAGAGACTCGGCGAAGAGATCACGCCCGATGAGATGGATGCGGTGATGACTGAGGTCGCCGAGGTGCAGGACGCCATCGACGCGTGTAACGGTTGGGAGATCGATCGGGTGGTGGACGTGGCGATGGAGGCGCTGCGCTGTCCACCGGGAGATGCGGATGTATCGGTACTGTCTGGTGGAGAAAAACGGCGTGTGGCCCTGTGTCGATTGCTCCTCGAGCGCCCGGACATGCTGTTGCTCGACGAGCCGACCAACCACCTGGACGCCGAGTCGGTGGCCTGGCTCGAGCGACATCTGCAGGAGTTCCCCGGAACCGTTATCTCGATCACCCACGACCGTTACTTTCTCGACAACGTGGCGGGTTGGATTTTGGAAATGGATCGGGGAGAAGGCATCCCCTGGAAAGGGAACTACTCCTCCTGGCTGGAGCAAAAGGAAAAGAGGTTGGCCGGTGAGGAAAAACAGAAATCGGCAAGACGGCGTACCTTGGAGCGGGAGTTGGAGTGGGTGCGAATGAACCCCAAGGCCCGGCGGGCCAAGAGCAAGGCCCGGCTCAAAGCGTATGAGAGCCTGCTCGCTGCCGACGGTGCGACAGAGGAGCGCAGCCGGGCGGCTGAAATCAGCATTCCCGCCGGCCCGAGGCTGGGGGACGAGGTCGTCGTGGCAGAGGGCTTGAGCAAGGGCTTTGGCGACAACCTGCTGATCGATGGGCTCGAATTTCGCCTTCCGCCCGGCGGCATCGTCGGCGTCATCGGGGGCAATGGCGCCGGGAAGACAACCCTGTTCAGAATGATCACCGGCGAACAGGGTCCTGACCATGGCACCCTCAAAATCGGTGATACGGTGGAGTTGGCCTACGTGGATCAGAGCCGGGACGCGCTCAATCCGGACAACACGGTATGGCAGGAGATCTCCGGTGATCAGGAGATGATCCTGGTGGGGACGCGAGAAGTCAATTCCCGGGCCTATGTCTCGAAGTTCAATTTTGCCGGGTCGGATCAACAGAAAAAGGTGGGGGATCTCTCCGGTGGAGAGCGCAATCGGGTGCACCTGGCCAAACTGCTCCGCAGCGGCGGAAATCTCCTCCTGCTCGACGAGCCCACCAACGATCTGGACGTGGATACCCTGCGCGCCCTCGAAGATGCGTTGCTCTCCTTTGCCGGCTGTGCGGTCGTGATCAGTCACGATCGGTGGTTCTTGGATCGGGTCGCCACCCACATGCTCGCCTTTGAGGGGGAGAGTAAGGTGGTCTGGTACGAGGGCAACCACGAAGAGTACGAAGCGGACCGCCGCCGCCGGTTGGGCGCCGACGCCGATCAGCCCAAGAGAATCAAGTACCGAAAACTGGTTTAGACCGAAGTAACCCGAAGTTTCCCGAAGTATTCCTCAAGAACCGGCGTTGTCGGCCTTGGAAATCATAAAAATTTTCTTCGGCAAAAAAAGTACGCAACACCTGGGCCCAAACGACCGATAGGGGCGGTATCAACCGAACAGGGTTCCCCAGCGATGAGCCGGCCGAGCCCGGAAAAGGAGCGCCCCCAATGAACCACTCGACAACCAAAGAATCAGAATTTCTGCACGGTCTCTCCATGTTTCTCCCCCTATACACCAGGGCGACCATCGGACACCTGGAAGCGTGTCATCAGGCGGTCGAAGCCGGACGTGAGCTCGATGGTATCGTGCCCGATCGAACCGCAGATTGGGTACGGGCGGCCTACGAGCAGACCCGACACACCGAGTCGCTGCTGGACCAATGGAGATCCCTCAGCGATGAACAGTTGGTGAACCTGCCCCTGAACGAGATGGATGATTTTTCCCTCGCCACCTACGCGCAATATTTATTTGAGCTGGAGTTGAGCGACTCCCCGCTCGAGGAGCGGATTCGCGCTCGCAACGTGGAGGCCCAGGTGGCCTGTCTCCGTTCGGCTCAGGGAAGTGAGTTGGTTGACTACGACTGGATGTTCAGCGATCTGCTGGGCTACGACATGGTGGAGGACGAAGCCGTATATGACGATCTAATGCTCCGCTCATTGGCGCACAATCTGCGGTTTAAAGAGGGCCAGCGTGCGCCGATGATTATCGCCGAGATCGCCACGGATCATCTGGCGGCCGACCGGTTGGAGCTCGGTGTCGAGTTGTTTTCAAATCTGCTCGAGACCTATCGGGATTCGTTCGAGATTCTGGAAGCTGCGGCGATTGCCTTTCGCAATATCCAATTTGCCGGCGTGGCCGAGCGAATTCTCAGAGAGGCGATGGCGCTGGCCCATCGCACCGGCGACTATCATCACGAAGTGGATGATCTGGCCATGATGGTCAAGATGAGCAGCGGATCGGATCACCCCTGCACCCCTGAGGAGCAGATTGCGCTCAGGAGAGTGGAAATCGCACTCAGCAAAACACTGCCCACCCAGTCCAAGCGATGTCCGCAACGCTTTACCCGACGGTTGTTTCCCTCGATCGATGATGTGCCGGTGAAGACCGGGATGAATCCGGTGCAGGCGGCGTAGGGACGTTGAAAACGGTTCAGGGACAACCGATTTGGGCGAGGGTGGTGCTGGACAGATGGTCGTGAATCTGTTGGTGAATCGTGGACAATAGGTCCCCCAGGAGACAGCATTTGCCATCGCATACCGGGTTTTCCAGCATGCACGTTCGCGGCAGCAGTGGCCCTTCCATCACCTCATAAATTTCGAGGAGGCGTATTTCATCGGCCGGTTTGCCCAGCGTAAACCCTCCCTTGGGGCCACGTCGGGAGATCACCAGCCCGATTTTGGAGAGGCGCTGCATGACCTTTGCCAGGTGATTCTCGGAGACACCGAGATGATCGGCCAATTGAAATACCGAGAGCTGGATCCCTTTTTTTTCCCCGGACAGGATGAGCATGGCGTGAAAGGCCAGATTGGCAGCGTCTGATAATTTGAACATATAGTGAGACCTCGTAACAAGAATACAAGTACACTAATACCTGAATTCTTGCCTGTTTTCAATCATTTAGTCGTCCTGGGGGAGAAATACGGTGAAGGTCACACCGGATTTATTGTTCTCGGTCTCGATGTAGCCCCGATGTTGCTCGGCGATGCGGGCTGAAATGGAGAGCCCCAATCCGGTGCTGTCGTGGCTGCTGTGGAAGGGATCAAACAATCGTTCGATTTCGTTCTCGTCGATCGGTGGCCCGTCATTGGCGAGGCGCAACCTCGCCCAATTCGACGCCTCGCGCCGGGTCGTGTCCACTGAGACTTCAATGCGGCCCCCCTGATCCCCGATCGCCTTGATCCCGTTGACTGCGATGTTCAACGCGATTTGCGCCAGTTGATCGAGATCCCCTTGGACCCACACCGGGTGATCCGGTACGGCGGTGGTTACGGCGATTCCGCTCTGACGCGCTTGTGCGCCGACCAGCTCGACCAGTCGCCGAGCCACGTCGCGCAGATCGATGCGCACGGTTTCGATCGGGGTGGGCTTGGCAAAAGAGACAAAGCGTTCTGCCACCCGGCGCAATCGGCCGATCTCTTCCTTGTGGATGACCCACATCCGGTGCTCTTCCTTGTCTTGGGGGATGAGGGGATCGATGATCTCAGCGGTTCCGGTCATCGCGTGCAGCGGATTTTTGATCTCGTGGGCAATTCCGGCGACCACTTCCCCGATGGCGCTCAGCCGGCCTGCGCGGACCAGCTGTTTGGTCAACCGCTGTTGCTCATCGAGGGCGTGCTGGAGCTGGGCGCGCCGTTTTCGCTCCAGGTCGGCCAGGTAGCCGGCCACAGCGGCCACGATAAAATAGAGGCAGATTTCGAGGATCTTTTCCAAGCTGCGCGCCGGATCGAAATGGTGCTCGGCGAAGAAGGCGTGGGGCAGGTAGACCAGGGTGATCACAACGGCGGTGATCAGCGCGCTGAGCAGCCCCAGCCGCATCGCCGCGACTACGATGGGCAAGTAGTAGGCTCGACGCATGATGTCGTGCACCCAGTGGTATTCGTGCGACGTACCGTAATGAAAGGCCGAGATGGCCGCCACCGGCACCCAGACCGAGATGATCATCCAGCGGGAAAAGAGAAACGGCAGGAGACCCAGCGGTTTGCTGCCCGGGTTGAGACTAGTTCGTTCGCTGGAGTCCATATTTCTCCATGCGATACGCCAGAACGTGGCGCGGCACTTTTAGGTAGACGGCGGCCTGGCTTACGTTTCCGCCTTTGAGGACGAGGACGCGCTCGATGATGTGCTTTTCCAGGTCGACCAGAGAAAATCCGTCGGGCGGCAAGATCGGCCAGTCTTCGAGAATCTGATCAGTGGACTGGGACTGATCGGACTGGGGAGCTGGTTTATCGAACGGCAGATCCCGGTCGTCCAGCTCTGCCCCCTGACACAACACCACCAACCGCTGGCACACGTTCTCCAGTTCCCGCACGTTGCCCGGCCAAGTATGGGTGCGCAGCCGGGTCAACAGCGAGGGGGGAATACCCAGCTCCCGTTGGTCGGCGAATTGACCGACAAAGTGGGGGACCAGGGCGTCGATATCCTCTGGTCGTTCGCGCAAGGGGGGAATGTCGACCTCGAGTACATTCAGCCGGTAGAGCAGGTCGTCGCGAAACTGGCTCTCTTTCACCATCTGACGCAGGTTGGCATTGGTGGCCGCAATGACCCGCACATCAACAGAAACCGGGCTGTCCGAGCCGATCACCTCGACGACCTGTTCCTGGAGCACGCGCAACAATTTGGCCTGGAGAGAGAGCGGTATTTCACCCACCTCATCGAGGAAAAGGGTCCCTTTGTCCGCTTGACGAAATCGCCCCAGACGGTCCTGTGTCGCGCCGGTGAAGGCACCCTTGGCATGACCGAACAGTTCGGATTCGAGCAGGGTTGCCGGCATCGCGGCGGCGTTGACCACGACAAACGGCTTTTCCGCTCGATCGGACTTGGTGTGAATGCGGCGGGCCAGCAACTCCTTACCAGTGCCGCTCTCACCGGTGATCAGCACGGTTGCCGTCGACCGGGCCACTTGGTCGGCGAAAGCGACGACCCGACCCATCTCAGCGGAGCGATAGACCAGCGGGCGCTCTACGCCGGTCGCCTTGATGCGCCAAGAGCGCAGCTGTCGGTTGAGCTCCCGACTGTGCAGTGCTTTTTCGACGACCATCAACAGATGGTCCCGGTTGAACGGTTTGCCGATGAAGTCCGCCGCGCCCAGCCGTATCGCCTCGACCGCCGCTTCGACGGTGGCGTAGGCCGTGATGACCAGGACCGGTACATCAGGGGCCTGTTTGCGAACCTCCTGCAACACCTCAATGCCCGAGATGCCGGGCATTTTGATGTCGGTGATCAGCAGATCGTGACGCTCCGGCGAGAAGAGCTTCAAGCCTTCCTCGCCCCGAGCGACAGCATCGACATCATAGCCCGCCTTTTTGAGGTTGTAGACGCCCATTTCGCGTCCGGATGCGTCGTCCTCGATGAACAGGATCCGTTGGGTCATGATTTCAATATAGATAAAATTTGTACAGGACTCAAATTTGGTCGCGCGCTGGGCCTAGAACGCTCCCAGCTGGCAACGGGATGTCCTGATTCCCAACGCATCGGCGGCGCCGCAGACCTCGATTCGCTGCACACCGAGTTGTTCGGCGATTGCCCAAGAGGCAACACAGGTCAGCTTGCCATCGTCGAGGTTGTCTCGTATTGCTGTCTCCAATTGAGATGAGACATTTTTGGCGGGTTCCATGATACGGCTTCGCCCACGAATGCGTCCCCAGCCGAATAGCCCCAGTTGGCATTGGGTGACTTTGATTTCCAACAGATCCGCTTCCCGTCCCACCTCCTCCAGGGAGACCTGGAGCTCATCGGCAATGCGCTCACAATTGGCACAAGTGACCCTGTTATCTTGCTGATTTTGTTGAATCGCAGCGACAATCCGCTGATTCGAGCGGAGGTTGTCGGGATGTTTTCCCTTGTAATTTCCTTGATCAATATGGGTCATCGTCGAGCACCTCCTTATTGTCTGTTTGTTTTTAACGCATTCATATGGAGACGAGCAAGCATGAATCATACCAACGAGAGGTCGTGGAGCGTGGCACAGGGACGGAGAGGAGCAATGAGCGGGGCCGCTAGTCGATACTGAGCAAGCGCTCGCGCACGGTGGCCCGGCTGCGTTTCAGTCTCGATTTAACCGCTTCGGTAGTGAGCTGAAATTGGTCGACCAGCTCGGCGATCGGTTTTTCGTGGACATCGTGAAGCAGGAGCAAACTGCGATCCGGTTCTTTGAGACGCTCGATTTCAGAACGGAGGAGCTCGAGTTTTTCGGCGAGCAACAGGCGCAGTTCCTGGTCAGGAGTCGGCTGGTTCGAACCGATGGTCTCCTTGTTTTCGTCGAACGGAATGTTGAGGGTGGGGTCGTTTTTCTTTCCGCGACGCAGCCGGGAGCAGGCGGAGGCGACAATCCGACGGAGCCAGGGTTCGATGGGTGAATCCCCGCGGTAGGTGTCCAGATATTTCATCGCGGCGATCATGGCGTCTTGAAAGGCATCCTTGCCCATCGATTCGTCTCGGCAGTAGAACCGGGCAAAGTCCTCGAGACGGTCGGCAAAGCAGTGGGCGATCTGTTCGAACAGCGAACTGTCTGGAGTGCTGTTTTTAACAAATTCGGCAAAATCGGGACATTGAATCTCTGCCGATGCGCTGCTGCCAATCGGTTTCAATTGCTGTGGGGTATTGTCTCGCATACTTTTTTTGTCCGCGATCCCGCCCGGTTGTCAACAGTGAGGCGTTAAAAACGATTGACCTGGGGCGGCGAACCGATCACCCTGGCCCGGTGATGTCCAGTACACCATGGCGGCGGTTGACCGTGTCCCGGGATGATCGAACGACTCGATTGGATACCTGGCTCGTGGCTCGGGTGGACGGCTTGAGCCGTCGACAAGTACAGAAATGGATCGCCAACGGCGCGATCACCGTGAACGGTCGGGCCGCCAGAAAAGGGCGGCTGGTTCAGCCCGGGGATGTCATCGCCATTTTTCGTCAACCCGTATCGCCACACTGGCCCCCCCAACCGGATCCGGATGTACCGCTGCCGATCGTCTATCAAGACGACCATCTGCTCGTGGTCGAAAAGCGGTCGGGTGTTTTCTCTGTTCCCCAATCTCCGAGCGAAACCGGCACTTTGGCCGGTGGGGTGGTGGCGCGATTTCCGTGTTGCACCAAGGTGGGACGATCGGCAGGAGACGGCGGCTTGGTGCAGCGGCTCGATCGGGAAACGTCGGGATTGGTCATTGTGGCAATGAATCAGCGGGTTCACGACATGTTGATTGAGGCGCAGGGAAATCGCGGCATTGAAAAAACCTACCGAGCACTGGTCGAGTGCCCCGCGGGGAGAGAGATCCCGAGCGAGATCACAACTCCGTTGACACCGGCAGGAGAAGGCCGAAAGAAAATGCGAGCTGACAGGGACGGTTTGGCCTGTCGAACCGAAGTCGTCGGAGCCCGCCAGTTTGGCGACTGGCGATTGCTCGAGGTGACCATTCACCGAGGACAGCGCCATCAGATTCGGGCCCATCTGTCCAACAAAGGGGTACCGATAGCCGGAGATGCGCTCTACAGGGGAAAAGGGGTATTGGGTTTACAGCGGTTGTTTCTGCACGCTGGCGGGTTGCGGTTCACCCATCCAGTGAATCGAGAGCCGATTCAACTGCACTCCCCGCTGCCTCGAGCACTGCAATGCATTCTCGACCACCTACAAATCCAATCCGGGCCAACCCGTTTGGATCAATCCGCGGACCAACAGGGCGATTGAGCTATGGGGATTCCGGCGTTTCGTTGGTGAAGCGGTTGATGTATTCGGTGAGCTGGTCCCGGTTGATCGGCTTGTGCAGTACTGCTGATGCGCCGCTGTCCAGTATTTCAGCGGTTGCCTGTACCCCCAGATAGGCCGACTGGACGATGATGGGCAGGGTCGCGGTGTTCTTCAATTTTTTTATCTTTTTGATCAATTCGTGTCCGTCCAAATCGGGCATCATGATATCGGTGACCACAAGGGAGAGAACATCGGCGTTTTCCTTGATGAATTCGTAGGCCGACTGGCCATTGCGGCAGCGTAGCGGTGTGTGATGGAGTTGGTGCACGATCGCAGACATTATTTTGAGGCTCGTGGCATCGTCCTCGACAATTAGTATCAATGCCATAGGTCCTCCTCGTTCGAATCGACGCGAGCTCGGGCGCGGCCGATCTGCTAAGGCTACCCCTCGTCTACATCAAACGACCCGAATAGAGAGAACTTTAGTGCTGGCTAGCCACCGCTTTTTGAAGGCGCTGTCGTAAAGTTTCCTTTGGCCCCGCCGTTATTCATGGATGAAGAGAATAAAACGTTTCATAACGATATATTTTTGAATCTGACGGGACGGCGTGTTGGTGAAGCAGCCCTGAACCCGGGGGGAGCGCGACCGGTGAGCAAAGGGTCATCATGAGTACAAACGGCATCGATATCTCTTTATTGGAGGACTTCGTCGTCGAGTCAGGGGAGCTGCTGACCCAGGCAGAATCCGACCTGTTGGCATTGGATCTCGATGAAAGCCCGGTGGATCCCGCGTTGATCAACCGCATCTTCCGGGCGGTTCACAGCGTGAAGGGCGCGGCCGGATTTTTCGGATTCTCTGTTATCGGCGACTTGAGTCACGTGATGGAGAATCTCCTGATGCAGCTGCGTGAAGGGGAGCTGACCCCGTCAACCGAGATGATCGATACCTTGCTCAAAACCAATGATCGGTTGAAACTGCTCGTCGCCTCGTGCACGACCAGCAATGAAGAGAAAATCGACGCCGAGCTGACCATGCTCAACGTTTTCTTGGCACCTTTGAAGGGGGCTGCTGCCCACCATAGCCTGCTCCCTTCGACAAAAGCGGTCCAGCCGGAAACGGATCAACCCGGCCGGGATGCCCAAACCTCAGTCGCCAAGCCGAAACTGTCCCCTCCGGAAAGCCAACAAGACCGAGTGCAAGAGTATCAACTATCGATTGAGAAGCGCGCTGAGCTCGGCCGCAACGGTTTTCGGTTGTATCGGTTGGAGATCTCCGGCGGCGACCATCTGGATCAGCAGGGCCTGACGATTTACGAGTTTCTCAAGGCGGTCAATTCGGTCGGCGAAGTCCTTCACTGTTCGGTGGATCCGGAGACCGTCGTCCAGATGACCGATGAACAGCGCGCCGAGTTGTCAATTCAGGTGCATGCCTCCACTGTACTGGAACCAGCGTTGGCCGCGGTGGGATTCGGCATCCCTGCCGATTGCATCCACGATATCCCGCTCAAGCCCAAGGCGCTCGTCACTCAAGACCGTTCCCCATCGCCCGAAGGCCCGTCGATGGGACCGACAAACCAGAGCAAACAGCGGTTGCTTCAACCGCAACGCCGTCTGCCACAGAAGGCGCCGTCAGCTGACTCGTCGCAAAGCGCCGCTGATGCGGAACGGGGTGTTTTTCCCCTGCAGGAGACGGTGCGGGTGAAGACCAGCGTGCTCAACGCCCTGATGGAGACCGCCGGTGAAATGGTGCTGGCCCGCAATAGGCTGATGCGCTGCTTGACCCATCATGCCGACGGGATCGAGGGCCTCAGTCCGATTCTGCAACAGATGAGCACCATCACCTCGGAGGTCCAGGAACAGATCATGCGCACCCGCCTTCAGCCGATCGGCAGTCTGTTCGGTCGGTTCAATCGATTGATGCGCGATCTGTCGAGCAAGCTGCAAAAGAAGATAAAGTTCAAAACCAGAGGTGGCGATGTCGAGCTCGATCGAACGATTATCGAAGGTCTGGCCGACCCGCTGAACCACCTGTTGCGCAACAGCTGTGATCACGGCATCGAATCACCGAGCGAACGGGAAGCGGCGAATAAGGATCAAGAGGGCACGGTCAGCATCACCGCCTATCACGAGGCGGGAATGGTCAATATCGATGTTGAAGACGACGGCGGCGGCATCGACGTCGAATTCATCAAGGAGAAAGCCCTGTACCGCGGCTTGATGAGTCTGGAGCAACTCGATCAGCTTTCCGACCACGAGGCGTTGAACCTGATCCAGATGCCGGGTCTCTCCACCGCAGAGGAGATCACCGATCTCTCGGGCCGTGGCGTGGGGATGGACGTGGTGCGGACCAATATCGAGAATTTGGGCGGCACGGTAGAGATCACCTCGCAAAAAGGGCTGGGATCAAAAATTACCCTCAAGCTGCCGCTGACCTTGGCCATTGTGTCCTCGTTGATCGTCGAGACGCAAGGGCAGTGTTTTGCGCTGCCCCAGGTCGGCCTCGAAGAGGCTATTCGCATCAAGCCGGGGGGCAACGACGTCATCGAGCGGGTGCGCGGGGCAGACGTGCTTCGACACCGGGGAAAGTTGTTGCCGATTGTCCGGTTGGCCGATGTGCTCGAACTAAAACAAGCGTATATCGATCCGGAGACGGGAACGTCCCGCCCGGAGCGACGCAGGAACTTGTCTGATCAGCGATTCTCCGGTCCTGCGGTGTTCGGCGACCAGCCTGAGGGCAGGATGGAGGAACGGCGCCGTCCGTTGTCCAACGTACAGCGGATTCTGGTCCTGCGCGTCGGCCGCAACCGCTTCGGCCTGATGGTCGATTATATCGTCGACAACGAAGAAATCGTCGTCAAACCCCTCTCCTCGTTTGTTCGCGGCTGCCCCTGTTTTTCCGGGGTGACGATTCTCGGCGACGGTACGATTTCGATGATTCTGGATCCGGTCGGCATTGTGCAGCAGGCCGGGCTCAAATTCGACGAGTTGGAGCGCGAGGAACAGATCACTGGACGCACCGAACAAGAATTGAGCATGCGCGAGCCCCTATCGATTGTGCTGCTCTCCAACGATACCGAAGAGACCTTCGCTGTGCCGCTCTCCCAGATATCCCGTATCGAGAAGATTCGCACGGCCGACATCGATCGCATCGGTGACGAGGAGTTCCTCCAGTATCGCGGAGCACCGCTGCCGTTGGTGCGCATCCACCGATACCTGCCGGTTCAGCATCCCGCGACCGAACCGGCGACGATGAATGTGCTGATTCCCAAGCTCTATCATCGACGGGTCGGACTGGTCACCGCGCGTGTGATCGACGCTATCGAAACCGAGGTCAATCTCGATCGCCAGACCATTGCGGGCGACGGCTTGTTCGGTTCTGCTGTCGTGAACGGCAAAATCGTTCTGTTGCTGAACATCCACGAACTGGCCCTGGCCGCCTATCCGATCGACGATCCCGCGAGCGGGCAGCTGAGCAAGATTTCCAAACAACTCCGTGTTTTATTGGCCGAGGACACACCGGTCTACCAAGCCATCCTGACGAGCTATCTCGAAAAAGCGGGGACTTCGGTCAGTGTGGCGGCCAATGGCGAAGAGGCCTGGCGGATGCTGCAGGCAGACCCATACGACGTGTTGATCACCGACTTGATGATGCCCCAGCTGGACGGGTCGGGCTTGGTATCGCGGATCCGGACCAGCGACAAGCTGTCCGATTTGCCCATTCTGGAGGTGATCTCCGGCGGCGTGAGCGACTCTGCTTTGGAGCGTAAAATCTCGGGCGTCAACGCCAGCGTCTCCAAGCTGGACGGACCGGGCCTGCTCGGGTCGATCGTCAGATTGACCGAAGAGACTGGAGCGATGGCATGAGCACGCTTCAATTTGCGACATTCTTCATCAATGAGACCCTCTGCGGGATGAACATCCTGCAGATCCGCGAGGTGATCAGTCAGCCCGGTTACTCGCCGGTGCCCCAGGCGCCGTCGATCGTGATCGGTCTGATGAATCTGCGCGGACAGATTTTGACGGTGATCGACACCCGGCGCAGCCTGGGCATTGCCGGCGGGTATGATCCGGAGAGCGAGACCTGTATCGTGCTCAAAACCGACGCCGAGCTGGAGAGTCATCGGCTGAGCGGCGAATGGATCGAGCGGTTGGGCAATGACGCCGTGGGCCTGATTGTCGATCGGATGAGCGAGGTGGTCGAGATCGATGAACGGGATATTGATGCGTCACCGGCTAATCTTTTACGGCACAATGCCGAATTTATAAGAGGGGTCGTTAAGCTGGATCAGGGATTGGTAACCATCTTGCGCTTGGAACGTGTACTGGCATTTTGAGCGCCCTTGGTGCGGGGGAAATGCAGAGCGAGCTGAAAATACTGATTGTCGATGACAGCCTGGTCTATCGCAAGATTTTGATCGATGTGGTCAAGCAGATTCCCGACGCCACGGTGGTCGGGACCGCCAGTGATGGGGCCAAGGCGTTGAAAAAACTCGAGCAGTCGGCTGTCGACCTGGTATTGCTCGATGTGGAGATGCCGCGGATGGACGGCCTGCAGACCCTTAAACAGATCCGCGCGCGCCACCCGGGCGTCGGAGCGGTGATGGTCAGCGCGGTCAATCAGAAAGCGGCGGAGATCACCATGACCGCGTTGGCCCACGGAGCGATCGATTTCGTCGCCAAACCCCGCGGCCAGGATATTGTGGCCAGCCTGACCGAGCTTCAACGGGCCCTAACCCCCATCGTCAACATCGTCAACACGAATCGTATCCTCAAGAGCGTCAGTGTCGAACCGATGCTCTTGCCGTTGGGGGAGAGTATCATCCCCCGGGAATCGCACGAAGACCTGTCCAAAACCAAAGAACTGCCCGTCATCTCGTTGAGAGAAAGGCAACCGCCTCGGAAGTTTTCGGTGGTGGCGATCGGCGTTTCGACCGGCGGACCCAAGGCGTTGAGCGAGCTGTTGTCGGCGCTCTCTCCGGAGCTACCGATTCCCGTCCTCGTTGTGCAACACATGCCCGAAGGATTCATCAAGTCGCTCACGCGGCAGCTCGACACCAAAAGTGCCCTCTCCGTCCGCGAGGCGAAGCACGGCGAAGTGTTGAACGCCGGCTCGGTGCTCTTCGCGCCGGGCGGAAAACATATGGTCATCAAGAGAAACGGTCGCGGATTGGTCGTGACGCTGAACGACGATCTTCCGGTGAACAGCTGTCGACCCTCGGTGGACGTGTTGCTCAAGTCGCTCGGCGGAATAACCCAACACGCAATCCTGTCGGTGATGCTTACCGGGATGGGCCAGGACGGCTCGGATGGTGTACAGTATTTAGAGGAATACGCCAGTTACAATTTGGTTCAGAACGAACAAACCTGCGTGGTCTATGGCATGTCCAAAGCCGTAGTGGAGAAGAAATTGGCTGACGAAGTGATTTCATTGAGTAGAATCGCACCGCGAATCAACGAACTCATATTGCATCGAGGCAGCAGACAATGACGGTAACAATCAGCACTCAAGAGTTCGATCTTATTCGCAACTACATCGAAACCCAGTGCGGTATTGTGGTCAGTGATGACAAAAAATACCTCATTGAGACGCGGTTGGCGCGGTTATTGGTCGAAACGGGTTCAAAGACATTCGGCGAGCTCTATCAAAAGATCAGTACCTCCAACGATGCGACGTTGAAGAGCAAGATCGTCGATTCAATCACCACCAACGAGACGCTCTGGTTTCGGGACAGCTCACCGTGGGTCATGGTACGGGAGCAGATTCTGCCCTCGTTTGCGCAGGTGATCCGCGCCAACCCGGCGAAGCGATTTCGCATCTGGTCGGCCGCCTGCTCCACCGGGCAGGAACCGTACACCGTATCGATGCTGATTCACGATTACTGTCTGACCAGCTCCGCCAGTCCGCTCAGTCCCGATCACTTCGAAATCGTGGCGACCGATATCTCCCCCTCGGCATTGTTCATCGCCATGGCCGGTCGGTACGACAAGATTTCGATGAAGCGGGGCCTGGACGGGGATTGGGGCCGATTCAAATCGACCTATTTCAAGGATTTGGGACGAATCAGCGCGATCGCTGACGAGATCAAGAAAATGGTCAAGTTTCAAAAGTTCAACCTGCAAGACAGTTTTGCCGCGCTGGGACAGTTCGACCTGATTCTGATGCGCAACGTAGCGATCTATTTTTCTGATTCGTTCAAGCGAAATCTGTTTCGTCGGGTTGCCGATACCCTGGTTCCCTCAGGGCTGTTGGTGTTGGGGTCGTCGGAGTCGATCAGCGGTTATTCGGATCGCTTTGCCAATGAAACTCACGGTCGTGCAACAATCTACCGGCTGAGTGTTTGAGGGGGGTGGCACGATGACGACAAAGATACTGGCCGTGGACGATTCAAAGATGATGCTCCGAATCCTCTCCGGGGCCATCGAGATGCTGGGATACGAACCGCTCAAGGCGACCAACGGCAAAGAAGCATTGGAAGTGCTCAAGGAACACAGCGGTGAGATAGTGTTGATCCTCCTCGACTGGAACATGCCCGAGATGAACGGCTTCGAAACGCTCAAAGCGTTGAAAGAAGAAGACGCATACCAAACCATTCCTGTGATGATGGTTACCACCGAATCGGAACAAAAGAACGTCATTCAGGCGATTCAATTCGGGGCGAAACACTATCTCACCAAACCATTCAGTCAGCAAGATCTCGTCACGCGGATCATGGAATGTCTGGGACTTGGTAACTAAAATGAATCTAACTCGAGATCAAATTTTAGAAGCCGTACACAAAACAGCCGGCCTGCCCTCTTTTCCCGAAGTGGTGCTCAAGCTCGAGAAAGAGCTCGCCAAGGGGCAGCCCTCGGTGAGTAAGGCCTCCAACATCGTGTCGAGCGATCCGGCGCTCTCTGCCCGCTTTCTCCAAGTGGCCAACTCCGCCTTTTACACGCGCGGCAAGAAGACCGTCTCGATCAATCAAGCGGTGGCCCGTCTGGGGCTGATCGAGACCAAGCGTCTGGCGGTGGCCACAGCCATGGTCGGCCGGTACCGCGGGTTGGGCGGCGGCGATGCGAATCAATTCTGGACCCACTGTCTGGCAGTGGGCTTCTCTACACAGACCGTGGAGTCGATGGCGATCGATGATCCGGACGCCGAAAAGGTGGAGTCCGCCTTTTCCGCGGGATTGATCCACGATATTGGCATTCTGGCGCTGTTCCACCTCTTTCCCGAGGAGTACAAACAGTTGAACCAGGTCGTACAAGAGCACGGTGGAACGACCTATGAGATGGAGCTGCAGAAGTGGCAGATCGACCACGGGGAAGTGGGTGAGATTCTGGCCCGCCAGTGGGAGTTGCCCGAGCCCATCTGCCAAGTGGTGCGCCACCATCACAGTCCCTGGAATGCAGAGCCCCAGTTCCGGCGGTTGGCACAGATCGTCCACATCTCCGATTTCATCTGTCACAATCAGGGGTTCAGCCGCCTGGAATCCGGGTTTCCCGATTCGTTCGACCACAGCGCCTGGGAGTCGCTGGGCCTATCACTCGATCAAGTTCCTGAAATTATTGATCAAGTCCGCAAGCAAGGCGAACAGTCCGAAGCCTTCATGGCCGCCTTTTCGTAGGGCGGCGACGGGCCGTTACCGGCGACACCGGCGTCACTCTCAGGGCCATACGTCATACCCAGCGCCCCCTCCCTGGC
>JANQET010000128.1 GCA_028278265.1 Myxococcota bacterium | reverse complement strand
TCCCAGCGGCGTTGCTCCTCTTCGCCATACCACCAGTATGACTCATCGTCGCGCCTTGCTGGTGATGTCATCTTCTCACCTGAAATCTCGCATTTTTTTTTGCTCAGACGCTTAGCCTTAGCTATTCTTCGGGCTAATTACTTGCGCTTGATTTTTGCTCGACCGTCGGGTTTCATGATGTAGGCAAACCCTTGCCCGGCGAACTTCTCGAGGCTCATCTCGGCGATTTTTTCGATGACGCGCCGATACTTTTTGTAGGTCTTTTTGTCTCGCGGTTTTCCGTTCACCTCGATCGCTTTGGGGCTGATGTAGAACTCCCAGGACTTGTCGTCTTTGCCGATCAGTTTGTCCCGCTCGAGCTCCTTGACTACCGCGGTCATCACCTTGTGGGTGATCTTCTTCTCCCACTCGCTCTGCTCGGATTTCTTTTGGCTCGATTCGATCGCCTTTCGCAGGCCTTCCTGCTCCTTTTCGGCCTGTTTCATCACTTGGCGGGTCTTGGCCAACTCCGCCTCGATTCTCACGGTCGCCTCTTTTACCTTTTTGGCCTCGAGCTTGACCTGCTCCAGTTTCTTCTCGATCTCTTTTCTCTTCTTTTTCTCGGCTTTGGGATCGTTCTTGAGCTGCTCCAGTTTCTGCTTGGTTTTCTCGTAATTCTGCTTGAGCTTTTCGAGCTCTTTTTTCTTAAGCGCTTGTTTTTCTTTTGTTTTATTGAGATCCTGGCGCATCCACTCGATCATGTCTTCCACAGCAACCATTTCGTTTTTGAGCCGCTGGGTCTCTTTTTTGGCTGCCGCGGGGAGCTCTGATGCCTTCCACTTGGGCTTCTCCTTGGCGACCCGTTTTTCGGCGCCGTGCGCTTTGACGTCCTGCTTTTTGAGCTCTTCTGGGTCCACAATTCCCGCGTCGACGCTCGAAATTCGGGGCAACTCCTCCTCTGCCGGATGGGTCGCCGCATCGGCACCGACCAGTACGGCAAAGATCCCGGCTACCACGATACCGGCGGCCACCAGCCCTTGGGCCGACGTCGGGTTATCGGTCTTGCCCAGCAGAATGCGCCGAATCCGCCGCATCAGAAATCCCTTCTGTCCGCTCGCGGCAACGGCGAGATTCGTCGTCCCGTCCGCGATCTCGCAGACACTGGCCAGCGCTTTGGCCAACACCATCGAATCGACGGTCAGGGAGACGGCCACATCATCGCAATAGTGCTCCCGCTCCGCTCGGATCGTCGCCGAGATCCACCACACCGCCGGGTTGTAGAAGAAGATCACATCGACCACTGACTGCAGCATGTTGACCAGGTAATCACGCCGCATGATATGGGCCAATTCGTGGGCCAAGATGGCCTCTACCTGCTGCTCGGTCAGCCCGGTCATCACCCCGAGCGGCAGTAATATCACCGGTTTGAAGTGACCGATGACCGAGGGGGCTTTGGCCAGTACCGACTCCATCAGGCGCACCGGGCGATCCATGCCGATGCTCTGCCCGATCTCCTGCACCCGGCGCTGCCATTTTTCAGGGAGCGGGGTTACCCCCACGTGTTTTTGCCGCTGGAGATAGGCCAGTCCGCCGAGCAGCTTGAGCAATAATACGATGACGCCGATGATCCAAACCGTCACGATCAACTGAATGTTCTCATCCACATAGGCGCCGGCAATGGCCAGACCCCGCTCCAACAGGGTCTCGTCCGCGGCGGTCACTCCCGCACCGTCAGCGCTGGTCTCGATCATTGCCAGCCGACTGGCCGCGGTTTCATATCCGGCTTGCTTGAGTCGCACAAAGGTGATCGCCGACAATACCAGCACCGCCACCAACGCGATTGTGGAGACGACATACCGGACATTCGAAGAGTACCGCCTCAATCCAATCATCAGGATAGCGAGCAAAATCGCGATGGCAGAGGCCTGCCAAAGGGAGTGCAAGAGGGTCCATCCCAATGCATACATCGCGTCCGAAGACACCAGCCCGCTGAGATAGGTCATGGTTCAGCTCTCCTTTTCGATTTCCGCCAAAAAGGCCTTGATCTCGGCCAGCTCCTGCTTGGAGGTGTGCCGGTTACCCAGGGCCTGCATTACCAAGTTCTTGGCCGAACCGCCGAAGGCGCTCTCCAGCAGCCGATCCACCAGCAGCCCCTGAACCTCCTCCTTTTTGAACACCGGTCGATAGAGGTGGCTGCGCCCTTGAATTTTGCGTTCGAGCATCTTCTTGTCGGTCATCACCTGCATAATCTTCAACGTCGTGGTGTAGCCGACCCGTTTGTGCTCGTTCAACTTGGTATTGATCGTCTTGACGGTCGCTTCGCCCTCCTGCCACAATACCCGCAGGATCTCCAGCTCCGCCTTTGTCGGTTGACGAACCCCGATGTTCTCCATCGTACTCCCTCTCTTGATTGTTTTACGAACAACTTCGTACGGTACGGGCATCCGCAGCGAATTGCAAGTCTTTTACGATGATTTTCGTAAACAATCGTTATCCGATCAGATAGCTCAATTTGAGCATCAACAGCTGCTCCCGTTCCTCCTCATCGAGGCGGGAGAGGCTGGTTCCCAAGCGGGGATCGCGACGCCACCGGTCGACAAAACCCAGATGGGTGTAAACGAGATACACGGCGCTGCCCGGGAGAAATTCCCAGCGCAACAATCCCTGCAGGTTGAGGTCAGTGCGCGAATAATTGGCATTTATTGCATCGTACAGTTGAGGGGCCGATGAGCTATCTTCAAAGAGGCGCTCGAAGTGATGGTGAAAGGCGACCACGCCCATCAGCTGGCTCTGAACCTGCAGGGTCAAGTCCCGCAACAGCACAAGAGTCCCTTTGAAGGTCACATTGAGCTCATCGACATCTCTCCTGCCGATCACCGTGGCCTCCTCATCTCCTTCAAGTGAAACTGTATCCACGAAGGCCACATCCCCGACGGTTCGGTTGTACGCCGGGATCAGCGACAGCTCCATTCGCCCGAGCCGCAAGCTAATGGACGGCTTAAGCTCGATCGCGTAGCCAAAGGCGCGGGTACTCACCTCCGAGTAAAGACGTCCGCCGACAACCTTCTGTTGTGGGGTGGAGAGATCCAGCCAGGCACCGGCCCAACCGGGGCGCTTGAGATTGGGGCCCCCGCGGGTCTCCCGGTCGTCGTGGTGGGGTAACCCGCCCATCACCCCGATCTCACTGCGCCAGTGATTGGCCCATTTCACGTTGAAATAGGACCATGCGTTCTGACCGATCCGCAGCCAATCGGTGGTGGTGAAGCTGTTGAAGCCGACGCCGGTGTACAGCTCGAGGAAGGGACCGAACGGTTTGATCTGGCGGTATTGAACATGCCCGAATCCCCGATGGAGATCGTCTCGCCAGAGGTATCCCAAATCGTTGGGATCAAATCCCTTGCCAAAGATCACGTAGCCCGCCCAAAACCGGAAATGCTCTCCTCCGTCGCGGCCCAGTTGAACCCGCATCGCCGCCCCGTGGCTCTCATCTCGACCGAGCACTTCATCGAAACGGACCTGGCCGGCGACCTGACCGCGGAAGGAATAAGTTCGGTTCTCGGAGAACAGGTTCCAGTCCAAACCCCCGGCATAGGATCCATCGCTGCCGCTGGGATTGACCGCAGTGGCCAACACGCCCACCGAGGAGCCCCGGTCCCCGGTCTCGGCGACCAGACGCAAGGTGGCCGCGTTGGTCCAGGGGGTGCTCCGACGGGTGGATCGTTGGCCGGTGTCGCTGTTTTCAATCTCGAGCTCTGTCGGCATGAAGACCGCATCGAGCACCCCGAGGGAGAGCCCCCGTTCTGTGCGACCGGTCAGCTTCACCGCGCTGAGAATGGGCGTGGCCAGGGGACCGAAGACGACCGTCTCGTTGTCCGCCACCACCGGATCCGGTGGCGCAGCGCCGAACCGACGGGAGTAGAACAGTTGAATCGGCGTGTCGAACAGCCCGGCGCTCTCCAGAAAAAAGGGCCGTTTTTCCGGGAACCGGGTCTCATAGGCGCTCAGATTGAGCACCACTTCATCGACCTCCACTTGGCCGAAATCCGGGTTGATCGCCACGTCGAGCACCACATCCGCGGCCAACCCCAATTTGCCGTATCCCCCGATGCCGTAATCGATGCCGTTCTCGAGCCTGCTGCCAAAGTCGGCAGTGGCGCGGCGATAGGAAAAGAACACCTCCGGGATCAGGGCCAGCGGTCGATCCGCCTCCACCTTCTCGGTGCCGACCATTCTGCCAACCGCAGAGACCCACCCGCTGGAGTCGTTGGGCACTGGATTGAACACATCGTGCTCCTGGCTGGCGGCAATCCACCGGCCGACCTGGAGCCCCCAACTCTTCTTGGCCGGCGGAAAGCGGATCTGATCGAGCGGAATGGCGATCTCGGCAGTCCACTCGTGTTCGCCGATCCGTGTCTGAGCGTGCCACACCGCGTCCCAGCTCCAGTCCGAATCGCGATCGTCGTTCCATACTTTGTCCAGTTGCACCCCGCTGGGATTGACGAGGAAGGAATACCCGGTGCGACCGTCGAGGCGGGGCGCCAGGGTGATCTCCACGTGATCGAAATCGCCGGTCTGATCCCGTCGCACCAGGCGGGTGACGATATCATCCCGATGGGCGACCTGACAGCGCACGGCAAAATAGATCGCCCGGTCGTCGAACACGACGGCAAACGCGGTCCGCACCGATGGTGGTGCGCCATTGTCCGGACGGCGTTGTACAAACGCATCGAACCAGGCCGCCTCACGCCAAATGGGATCATCGACGACACCGTCCAAGGCGGGCGCGCTCCCGGTCCGGGAGATGCGAATCTCGTTTGTTTTCGTTTGATTCAGGGCCATTAGAGGGAACGGCAGCATCAGGATCACGCTGATCATCGGGCCAACCACGGCGGTGATTCGATTGCAACTCATCGGTACCTCGGTCAGGGTTCGAACAATTTATTACGAAAACTTTCGTAATAATAACCCCAGCGCGAGACAGGCTCAAGCGTTTTCTACGAAATTCTTCGTATATCCAATAAGTGGGGACGGTGTTGACATGTTGCAGCCTGCTCCGGCCTTGGTCGGCAGGGTAGCAACATGTCAACACCGTCCCCGAAAATGCGTCAAGAACCCGGTAGACCTGAACGCAGAATCCCCCATAATCTGCAGCAGTAACAGAGTTTTACCGCGAGACAATCCAGCCCGGTCACAAAAGGCTGGATCCGAGGTTGCCTGATTCGGACACTAAATGGTAAGCTAAGCAGCCATGCGAATATTAATACAATTGACTTAAATTATCACAACGATATCACATGGTTAAACATTTGTGATTCGACTGTAAAAACCACCTGGAGGGGCACGAAGGGAGACCGGCATCATGGACCACAAAGGCAATCAACCGGCGTCAAATACGGAGCTCTCCAACGAGGCTTCGTGGCAGGAATACTACGAGTATGCCCAACAGTGTTATGCGGCGGGCCAAGAAGAGGAGGCGCAAGTCTACTACGATATTGCCCAGCGGCTGTACGAAGCATCAGGCGATGACATCGGCCAACTCTACGATGCCGCCGATCCCGGAACCGAAGCGGCAAGCCATGCTGACATAGCAGCAGCGGGACAAACAATGGAGCAGCAGCCGAATACAGTGCCCCAGTCTACCGCCCCGGCACCACAGCCGGCATCGCAACCATCCTATATCCCGGCAGCTCAACCGGTCCCGCAGGAGTCCTACATCCCGGCGCCTGCCAGCGTACCCCCCGCTCAACCGACCCCATCCCAACCCTCGATGAACGATTTTTCGGATATCAACAGTATTAACGGCGAACGGCCCTCAATCGCTCCACCGGATGAAGAAAAAGAGGTATCAGAAGGGGCGCTCAAGGAATGGGCAGAAGAGTATACGTCCATGGCCCCCGAAGCGTTCGATCCGTCCCAGGGCGCCAAGAAGAACAAAACCGTGGTGATGTCGGCGATTGGACTGGGGGTGCTCATCGCCATTGCGGCAGGGGTCTATCTCTACTGGCAAAACCGACCGACCGTGATTCAGCCCACCGCCCCGGCCACGGAAACCACCACGGTCACGGAGACCCAAAACTACACCTCCCGGCCGAGCGCAACGAACAACGGATGGAATCGGTCCGGCCCCTCCGCCACTGCCCGCGCCCACAGAGCCCGCAGAAACAACCGCGGCGGCAACAAAGCCAGGGCAAGGGCAAACGGAGCGTCGAACAAGTCCGACGATTTCACCAAGCAAAAGGGAAACAAGAAGATCGGCAGTGACCCCCTGGCCGGTCTGGACCTCGACCTGTAGACCCCTTCAACTGTCAATCCGGACAGCACACCTCTCGACCCTGCAAGCGATGCTAACGGGATACCACCGCTGCGTCGACTGATGGCCCCGACGCATTGAGTGGGGAGATATCAAATCCGAGCTCACCCAGTTGTTGTTCGATTACATGATAGGGCTTTACCATGTTTTTTTTGTGCGATGTTTCCAGGTGATTCAAATATCGAAGCAGACGGTTGTCATTGTGCCCGTGGTGGGGAGACACCCAGAGCGTCACATCGCCGTTGCTTCGGTCAATGGTGGCTATGGTGGAGGAACAAGTCGTTTTCTCTTGCGGCTCTTTTCCCCGTTGATTGATGACGTGGGTTTGACAGAGTCGGGCCCGCAGCATGCCGTTGTCGAGGTCCATCCGGGAGATCTTCCAGCCGTGCCGCAGATAGGATCGCATCATCGAGGCCATTGACTGGGCGTACGGCCTTTCGACCCGTCGATTGGCCGCCGGGCTCTCGAATTCCACCCGGGATGACAGCACCCGAGGGAACTCAGCTGTAGGTAGTGAAGTAGTGGTGCAGGAGACCCCAACTGCCATGAGGGCGACTATTGAGGTCAATGTAATGTTTTTTGTACATCTGCTCATCTTAAGCTCCTTTCAACTGATGAGTATTGTCATCAGGCCAAAGAGCCGTGCAATCGCCATACCGATCTAGTTCAAATCGCCTGCGGGCCTGCAATACCGCGGGTTATCTCACCGGTGATCGATTTTCCGGTCTGTCGATCGATCGGTAGTGTTGCCCAAAAACGACAGCCCTACGTAACAGAAAAAGATACTCATCTCTTGACTCGCAATCATTTCCGGACCGTCAAACTCGACATTTTCCATCGTGAAAGTGTTGCTGCGGGCCGTCAGAGCGGGACGAATATCAATCAGATCGGGACCGAGTGCTATTTGGCGGCGGCGTCTCTCAGCACGGTGGGTTGTGAAGGGGCCGGCGTTGCCGTGGGAATCAATCGGGCGGGATTGCCCATCGCGAGGCTCTGCTCAGGGACCGGTTTAATCACGCCGGCCCCGACCCCGACGATGCTGCCGGCCCCCACGTCGGCCCCGACGACCGCACCTTCACCGATCCACGACTCGGCACCGATGGTCAGTCGTTCCTGCCGGCCTTTTCCCTGTTGGTCCGACCCGATCTGCCGGCCGCTGCCGTGCTCGTGGAGCCCGGAGACGATGGAGACGCGGCTGGCAATGCGCACGTCCGGACCGATGTCAGCCATTCCCACCACGCAATACGCGCCCATACCGCTGCGGGCGGCAATCCGCGCTTTGCGGCTCGAAAAATAGCTGCCAAAGCTGATCGTGCTCGTGGCGTCGCACCCCTCGAGGGTCATCATGTAGTAGGCGGTGCGGGCAAAGTTTCCCGGCACTCCGGGAATCAACGCCATGGCATGACCGCCCATTTGAAAACAGTGCTCACTTTGGGGCAACGCACGCTTTTCCAACCAGGACAACGCACCGAACGGCAGGGCCACACTCGCGCCCATGGCCACTCCGATCGAGCGGGCCATTTTTTTGATGAACCCCATCATCAGCTCCTTTTCATCGTCGGGCTCAGTAGACATCCAGGTAAAATGAGTCGACCGGTCTGATGCCCTCGGCCAACACCCCGTCACGCAGGGGCGCCAGGTAGAGATTGATCTGCCGCGGGGCCCCTCTGAATCGCAGCTGCTTGAACCGTTCGGTCGGCAGGTATCCGATTTGGGGAACAAACGCCGTGTGGTAGCCCGCGGCGCGCAAATCGAGCAACACGTCCTCGACGAAATGTTGCTGGTCATCCGGCGCCAGCCCATTGAAAAACACGTTGTCGAAGTAAACATTGAGCTGCTTGGTCCCGTCCGGGTGGACCACATTGAGCAGGAGGAGGTTAATCGCCCCGCGGACCTCACCCTTCACTTGAAACACATAGGTGCGAGCGTAGGGTCGGTCGGCCAGGATGAAATCCAGATCCGCTTCGACAACAATCTTTCTCAGCGGTACTTCTCGTCCGAACCGGTTAGCCAACCCCAGCACAGCCGGGCGATCGGATTTCTCGTACAGCCTGGTGTGACCGCTCGGCTGCTGCGGCAGGATCGGGTCGATCAAATCGCGAACCCCGGCCAGGTAGCCGAAGAGGTTGACCACCTTCACCTCCAACCCCTTTTTGGCGAAGATCTTTTCCACCGCCCAGTTGGAAGCGGCGCCCACTTCGCACATGGTCAAATAGGCGTCGTACCGCTGCTCGATCGCCTTGTCGATCAACCGCCCCTGCTGCGGACCGGCGAGACCGCGACCGTGAAACTCCGGCGACACGGTGAGAAAGCTGGCAAACACCGTGCGCAGGGGTTGACCGTGATAGATCACCTCGAACGGAATGTAGGCCTGAAATGAGGCCAGTTTCCCCTCATCGCTCACTTGGCCCACATTGAGCCGGGGATCAGCTGTGGGCCGCTCGATATGCGCCCGCAACAAATCCGCATCGTAGTCCCAACAGGGTCGGGCCCAGGCCCCCTTCATCAGTTGGGACACCTGCTCCAAATCGGGTTGAAACACAAAAGAGAATTCTTCGTTTGCCGCCATCGGAACACCACCTTTCAAAGTCCGTTGTCCAGTTTCTGTTCAATCACCCCGAGCCGCTCTAAGAGCTCGTCCGGACCCAGTTGGGCGA
>JANQET010000039.1 GCA_028278265.1 Myxococcota bacterium | reverse complement strand
GGAGGGTGTTGTTTTAGTCTGTGCTTCGCGGCTTTCGATGTAGGGCTGGGGTTCACCCCCAGCCGCTTTCCCTCGTCACTGCTGAGCGAGCGGGCGGGCCTAAAGCCCGGCCCTACGTTTTGGAAATCCATTTTTTCCTTTTACAACACCCTCCTTGACGGAGAGGGGCCGGGGGTGAGGCTTTCGAGGTCGGTGAGGGCGCTAGCGAGTGAGGTCACGACTCCCGGCCCGCCCTTCTCAATTGCCCCTACTCAATCGCAATCCTCATCGCTCTCCCACCGGTAACGTTGACGCCGTGCTCGACGACCCACAAGTGGGTGCCGTCAAAGGCCAAGTCGGTCGGCTCTTTGGCCGGGGAATAGTAGGTCGCCGCCACTTGGCCGCTCATGTCGAGCTTGATGATGTTGCCCCAGCTGACGTCCTCCAAGGCCTCACGAGCGACCCACAGATGGGTCCCGTCAAAGGCAATCGCGGTCAGCAGGCCATCGAGCTCGGTCAGCACCGTGCCCTGTTGTGTTGAATCCAGCGGCCATTGATGAACTTGCCCACTGATCTCTGTCGTGAACACGTTGTCCTCGGCGTAGGTCAATCCGGTGAAGTAGAGCGAATCCAGTTGGGCGACGACTGATCCGGTGTCCGTGTCGACCACTTGATACCCCTCTGAGGTTTCTTGGCCCAACATCAGCAGACGTTTTCCGTCATAGGTCAGGTCACCCGAGCGGAGCCCCGGCAGCATTGTGGTGTCCAGCTGCTGACCGGTCATATCCAGAACATAAAGGCTGGCATCACCCTTGTCTTCGGTCAGCCAGAGATGGGTCCCGTCAAAAGCGATCCCGTCCGGCTCTGCCACGGAAATTTGGTAATCGGTAATCGAAGCGAACGTTTGAATGTCCGGATCATTTGAAGTGTGCCAGAAACCGTTCATCTTCTCGGCAGTGTTGAACTCACCGGTCACATCGCTGGTCTCGTCCGGATCCCCATTCAAGGAGGTAAAGCGAAATGTCACTTTTTGATCAATGTCCGAGAACTCGAAGTCTTGGACCGAAGGGTGTCCTTCTCGGAGCACGACATTGCCTGTCACCTCCTGTTGCGCAATGTTCAAGGCCGGAATATCGATCGTGCCCGTCAGCTCGTTGCCCGATCGCTTGAGCTCAACGGTGAAGCGCCCCCGGGTTCCCTGCTCCGGCCAAACATAAAAGGCCCCTTCCCAGTCGTACTCGGCATCGTACTCTGTCTCATCGCAAGCGACGAGCGCCGTGCACAGCACACCGACGGTCATCAGGCAGAGCACCCTTTTTCCGGTGCGGTTTATTCTGCGGAATGTGTTGATTTTATTAATCATCATAAGCTCCTTTGGTAGTTACCCGCTCGATATAATCTGGCCGGGGAGCAAAGCAATTTGCGTACCGACAGCAGAAACCGCTGTGATTTCGCTACGCTGTCCGGGACGCAGCCCCTGGATTGTCGCAAAAAGAAGACACCCCTTTGTGAATTTCCCGGCAGTCGGGTTAAGCTGGGTGCTCGCCATGTTCACGATGGGAAAAGCAGCTCCGCTGGTGTTGGTTTGGATGAGCTCATTGCTCGCTCAACCCGCGTCGGGCCAGGAGGAGACTCGGCTGCAGGTGCTCCCCGGGTCCTCCCATTCCATCTCACATTCGACCTCTGCCTCCCGGGACACCGGGCTGCTGGCCTACCAGGTGCTGCCCCGGGTGGTGCTAACCACCGGCGGGGATTTCGCCTGGCTGGGCTTGAACATCGCCGGCATGGAATGGCGCGCCGGCCTGTTCGGCATGTTTGAAGTGCAGACCGTCGACGGTCAGCCCGGGAACTTTCTCTCGGTGCCCCGGGGCCCCTATCTGTGGCGGGGGCTGTTGGGATATTCCCTGGCCGTCTCTTTTGAGCGGCTGGCAGAACGGTGGTTTGGGGATCAGGCCAAGCTCGAGGCGGCGATCGCCTTTCGCCACGAGAGCGAGCACTACACCGGGTCAGAACCCATGTTCGTCGAAGTGCCCAATATCGGCGACTTCTTCATGCCCGAGGTGGCAATCCAACGAGCATTCGGACCGCTCGAGCTGACCGGTCGGCTGCAGGCCAAACTGTTCCTGCCGGACCGGGCCTACCGGATCGGACCGGGCGCCGATCTGATCCTGCGCTGGCGGGCACTCGACTGGCTGCACCCCCTGCTGGCGATTTTCGGGGAGTATCTTTGGGCCCGCACCGGCGCTGAATTCGATCCACCTGTCCGCTTGGCCGACAATTATTTGCTTCGCGGTCTGGCCGGCGTCGTGTTCCCGGGGGTCACCGCTGACCTACAATTGGTCCTCGCCCTGAGCAAGGGGCACGACAAGGGATTGCTCGCCCATCACGACGAGTTTCGCATCGGCTGGGCCATACGTATCGCGATGTTTAAGCCGTCGGCGCGTTGAGGTCTCGTCGCTGCGGCTGACCGAGTGTCGGATCCCCGGTCCTTGGGTGGGTCATTTTTGACTGCAAGATGGTCCATTGAAATCAGCATAACTACTTAAGTTTATTGAAAAAATACCTCTTGCACATCTTAAGATTCTTCTCAAATAAGCGATCTAATTAAGTGGGGATAACTGTTGGTGGGAAACCAATTGTCAACTCTTGAGGAGTGCAGATGAAGCGCGTTTTTTTTGCATTGGGTCTCGGTCTGTTTATCGGCGCGATCCACCAGACGACCGACACGCTTGCCGATTCGAACCCAAAAGACAACGCCGGTCAGTCCGACGAATGTTGTGACGAGCCGGGCCAGGTCACCGAGTGCTGGTTCGAGGACGGGATCAACGATGGGATCACCTGTTCGGAGGACAGCGAATGTGCCAGCGGCGTGTGCGATCTGACCCTGGAGCGGTGTACCTGCGATGACCACGGGGATTGCGCAGACGGCCGCTGCAACAGCTCTGGGAGATGCGGACCCTCCTGGTGCAACGGCTTCATGGTCTGTTCCTGCTGGGGCGGATGCACCTGGTGGTCCGAACAGGCGGACTGGACCCCCAACGACGAAGCGGCGGCCCAGGGCATGTACTGCTGCGAGAGCTTTTATGCGGAGGAACCGGTGGAGGACATGCCGGTGATCGAGGGATACTACTCCCTCACCCCCTGCCTCGACGGGGATTGCCAGTCCGACGCGGACTGCAATGACAGCAACCCCTGCACCGACGACACGTGTGATTTGGGCAGCGGCACCTGCGAGTATGCCTTCAACACCGGGCCGTGTGCAGACGACGGGTTGTTCTGCAATGGCGCCGAGGTGTGCGACGGCGCGGGGAACTGCGATCACGCGGGGGATCCGTGCGATCCCACTGCTCAGTGCAACGATACCTGCAACGAGGCCTTCGACAACTGCTTCTCCCCGGCGGGAACCGCCTGCTCGGACGGCAATCCGTGCACTGATCCGGACACCTGCGACGGCGCGGGAAATTGCGCCGGCGGGGCGATGCTCGATTGCGACGACGCCAACGTGTGCACCACGGACGTCTGTCAGGACGATGGTTCGGGTAACGCGGAATGTGTTTACAGCGACGCGGACGGCCAGGCCTGCGACGCGGACGGGGATCCCTGCACGGTCGACGACACCTGCGCCGGTGGGTCCTGCGCGCCCGGGGCGCTGTACGACTGCAGTGCCCTCTCCACCCAGTGCACCAACGGTGTCTGCCAGGACGACGGCGCGGGAAACCCGACCTGTGTGGAACAACATCTGGCCGCCGGCACGGCCTGTGACGACGCGGTGTTCTGCAACGGGGCGGACACCTGTGACGGGAACGGCGTCTGCGTGGGGACAGGTGATCCCTGTGCCGGAGGAGGGATCTGCAATGACATCTGCAATGAGACGGCGGACAACTGCTTCTCCCCCAGCGGCACCGCCTGCGACGCGGACAGCAGCGCCTGTACCCCGGACGATACCTGCGACGGGGCCGGGGCCTGTGTCGCCGACACGGGCAATGCAGTGGACTGCACCTCCCTGGCGGATCAATGCAACAACCTGGTCTGTGATGCGGCCACCGGAAACTGCGACTACGACAACGCCGCGCTGATCGGCGCCCAGTGCAACCTGGACGACAACGGCTGCACCCTGGAGACCTGCCAAGGGCCGGGCGCGGATCAACAGTTGACCTGTACCGCCCTCTCCACCAGCGTTTGTGACGACGGCAATGTGTGTACGGATGATGACTGTACTTCAACGGGGGTCAACTCGTACACCTGTGACAATCCCCCCTTGCCCGATACGACCGGCTGCAACGCTGACAGCAACGGCTGTACAGAGGACGATCACTGCGACGGGGCCGGGGGGTGCGCACCCGGTACGGCGGTCACCCCGGGGGCCTGCGCCACTCAGCTCGGTGTGGACACGGATTGCAACACCGGTCTGTGTGTCAGCACCGGGGACAACAGCTATACGTGTACGGCCGACATTTTGGTGACCAGCCCGGGGGACTGCAACGCGGACAACGACGGCTGCACCCTGGACACCTGTCAGAACTCCGGCGACCCACTGGTCGGCGCGGTTTGTACGGTGGGCAGTGCCTATGACTGTTCGGCGCTGGACAATCCGCCGTGTCAGTACGGCTACTGCGACGACTTCGGCGATTTCTACAACTACAGCTGTCAGTCCGGCGATGCGGCGGACACGGTGGCGTGCAACTTCGACTCCAACGGCTGCACCGTGGATGATCACTGCGACGGGGCCGGGTCGTGCACAGCCGGGGATCCCGCGGTCTGCACCCCTTCGGACGCGTGTCAGAATGCGGTTTGTCAGAGCACCGGCGACAATACGTTCACCTGTCCCGAGACCCCCATTGCCAACTGCTGCGTCGATGTCACCGACTGCGCCGCCCTGGTCTGTCCGGGGAGCGCGGATCCACCGGTGGGCTGCAGCCAGGCGGCCTGTGTGGGCAACAGCTGCATCTGCCAAAACGAGGCGGTGGGCACCGCCTGCACGGACTACAGTCAGGTCGACTTCCCGCAGAACTGTTACGACGGTCTATGTGATGCCGCCGGAGTCTGCGTGCCCACCCAGCACCCGGCGTACAACAACATGTGCTCCGACGCCTTCCAGGCCGGTGATCCGACCCAAATCGACACCACCGGTGATTGGTACATGGGGGCTATTCCCAACACCGCCCCCTCGGGCACCACCCTGAGCATCACCGGCAGCACCACTTGCGCCTACAACAACTATGCCGCGGCCGGCGACAACTGCATCGAAGACGCCTCCTCGACCGACCTGGGCGAGGACGGGCGAGACCTGGTGTATGTGTTCGAATATCAGGCCAATGCTGTCGATGAATACGACCTCTACGCCTATGTCATCAAATTGGAGGCCAACTACGACATCGGCGTCTACGTCAAAACCGATATCGTCAATGCGACGGATTGTCCGGAGGGCAACGATCCCACGGCCGACGATCCGGATGCGGGCGGGTTCCAGGGCTCGGTGCTCTCCAACACCTGCGTCTTCCCCTACAACGACGGCTCCACCCCCAATCCACCGCCCGCCGTCATCGAGGATGAATGTGAAGGGGACGTCAACCTGCTGTTCGACCAGGAGTGCTGCGATCCCTGTACCGAGGGGTACACCTGCGGCTACTGGTGGTGCGAACGGGGATATCCGGACGGCTGTGACATGTGCACCCCCGGCGACTGCGACGGCATCTGGCGCTATCCCGAGCCGGCGGTGGAGTGCTCCTCCACGGTTTCCGGTCCGGGGTGGGACGACTACGACTACCTGGCCAGTGCGATCATCTCGGCTCAGGGCGCCGGGGACAGCTCCTGGAAAAAGGTGTTTATTTTCGTCGATGGGGTCGCTGCCGAAGCCGGCGATTTCAAGGTCACCGTGGAGAAGCGGGAGTGGTCCGCCGGACCCTGCGATCGGGTGGATGATGACACCCGCATCTTTGACGTGACCCACCCCGAGCCGGGGGGCTCGGTCTACATGGGCACCTTTGAGAACACGGTCAACAGCATGCACGCCGGCGGCGGTTCCTGCGGCGGCTACAACTGCAACGGCGCCTTCTCCGGTCGGACCGGCTGTCACGGCTCCGGCTCAGCCAACCCGTTTTGGCCCAACGATGTCAACTTCAAGATCAATCGCTCCGCCGCGGAGGGGGACGGCACCTACTGCATCATCACCAACGAATCGATTCCAGGCGGTGCCGACCTGGTGGTCGACATGATCCGGCGCTGGGATTCCAACGCGATCACCATCTGCGACGAGTCTTACAGCGGCATGTGGTGCGAGCGGAACAACTTCGGCAACAGCATCAAGGAGGAGTTCACCGCCGGGGCGGGCGAGCTGTACCTGCTGAGCATCTCGGAGTACGGGTACAGAGACGCGCCCTGCGATCCGACCGCCGGAGAGGACTGTTATTTCGAGCTCACCGTGTACGAAGGGGCCTGTCCCCCGGTTTGCCTGCCGCCGAACGATACAGTTATGGGCACCGTCAACGTCAACGATCCCTCTTGGAATCAGGTGATTTTCACCGATCGCATCACCACCTCGGACGGGGACGACTACTGGCTCAAATCCGGTGACGACGAAGATCACGTCTACGAACTCTACAACAACAGCGGTCAGACCATCGAGGTGACCTTCGAGGTGTGCGGTGACTACGATGCGGTGCTCGGCTTGCTGGATTGCGAGCAAACTCGTCTCGAATCGGAAGACGATGTCGGTGATGGGGGGTGCGAGCAATTCGACTACGACGTTCCCGCATCGACCGATCCCTACTACATCATCGTCGATACCGACGGAAATCCCGCGCTCGACGACTACACCCTCACTGTGTCCTGGGGCACCCCACCGTCGTCCTGTGTGGACTGGAGCACCTGGTACGGTGGGCCGGCATTGACCGGAACAGTGACCATCGACGGCACCGGATTCAGCCTCAATCCAATCAGTGGCAACACCACCGATTCGGCCGATTACTACGATCCGACGTCGAACGCCCGGTGGAACGGCCGGGACGAGCTCTGGGAGGTCGTGGTCACAGCGGACAGCCGCGTTCGCTTCAGTGGTTGCAATAATGGTGGTTCGGGAAGCTACGACGGCATGGCCCGGTTGTTTGATTGCGAGGGCACTCGCGTGGCGTCAAACAACAACGGCTGCGGTTCGGGGGGGATGCCGCGCTTCACTGTTGACCTGGAAGCGGCTCTGTCACCCTACTATCTGCTCATCGACGGCGTGGGCAACAATGGGTATGGCGCCTACGCCATGGGGCTGGACTACCGGTAACGATATCAGATCTCGAGATTTAAATTTTTACCCGTTTCCGCCGATATTCTACATACGGACTCTGAGCCGTTTTATTCAACGGAGCGCGATGTTGTTCGGTGATGAAGAGGATTAGCGACCAACCCATCCTGCCGTACCGGGTGCTGGATTACATTGAGCAAATCGGCATCTGCGTGATCGATCAGGAATTGGTGGTGCGGTTTTGGAGCCGCTGCCTGGCCGATTGGACCGGCATTTCCAAAAAGGACATCGTCAGTCGCCACATCGGCGTCTATTTTCCCTATTTCAAAGAGGCCCAGTACACCCGCTCCCTGGCCCCGGTGTTTCAATCCGGCAAGTCGACCACGTTCACTGCCAAGGAGCACGGCCATATCTTTCCCTCCCCCCTGCCCAGCGGCCGGTTGCGCATTCAACAAACCGCGGTCACCGCCATCCCGGCACCCGAGCGGGGCCAATACCACGCGCTGCTCGTGGTGGAGGATGTGACCGAAGTGACCCGCCGGGTCTACGACTACAAAATCATGCGGGACAAGGCGCTCAACGAGATCAAGCGCCGGGAGCTGGTCAAGGACGCCCTGCGGGCCGAGCGGGACTACTCGGGCATGATCATCAAGGCCAGCCCGGCGGTGGTCTGCGGCATGTCGCCGGACGGTCGGACGACCTTCATCAATCCCGCAGGGGAGCAGATTCTCGGCTACAGCGCCAAGCAGCTCGCCGGGAAAAACTGGTGGCAGACCTTCTTTCCCGGTGAGGCCCACCGTCAAATCGAGCGGATGCGCAAGACGTTCACGGGACAAGACGTGCAGAATTTCGATTTGACCTTCACCACCAAGAACGGAGACACGCGGGTTCTCTCCTGGTCCTCGATCAGTTGCCATTCGGATAGCGGTCAGCTGGTGGAAATCATCGGTTTCGGCAATGACATCACCGAGCGCCAACGGGCGGCCACGGTGCTGCGGGAGGCCAAGGAACAGACCGAGCTGACCAACAAGAAGCTCGAGCAGGTGATCGAACAGAGCAACCGGGCGACCATCGAGGCGGAGCGGGCCAATCTGACCAAGAGCGAGTTTTTGGCCAATATCTCCCACGAGCTTCGAACACCGCTCAACAGCATTTTGCTGATCTCCCATCTGCTGCAACAGAATGAACCGTCGAATCTCACGGACAAGCAGATCGAATTTGCCCGCACGATTCACCACTCCGGTGAGGAGCTGCTGCAGCTGATCAACAACATCCTCGACCTCTCCAAAATCGAGGCGAACAAGAGGGAACTCCAAATCGAGGCGCTGGTGCTCGAAGATCTGGCCCTGGATATCAAACGAATGTTCAAGCCGATGGCCGAAGAAAAAGGGCTGTCCTTGACCATCAGGGTCGACAAAGGGCTACCGGAAAAGATCACCACCGACACCCAGGCGCTCCACCAGGTGATCAACAACCTGCTCTCCAACGCGTTGAAATTCACCCAACGGGGCCGGGTGACGCTGCTCATCCAGCGCCCGGACGACCCGGGAGAACTGCTACGGGACGACCTCGATGCGGCCCATACAGTGGCCTTTGTCGTCGAGGACACCGGCATCGGGATTTCGCCGGACAAGCAGGCGGGTATTTTCGACGCCTTCATGCAGGAGGACGGAACGACCAGCCGAAAATACGGCGGCACCGGGCTCGGGCTGTCGATCTCCAAAGGGCTCGCCGACATGCTCGGGGGCGAGCTGTCGATGTACAGTCAGAAAAACCGGGGCAGCCGCTTCACCCTCTATGTGCCAGAGAAGTGGCGCAATACCAAGGGCAAGTGGCAGATTCTCACCCCGCAGACCACCTACAAACTCGGCTCGACCGAAATCGTCAATCACGAAAACGAGCGACCGCGGGAGCGGATTTCCCGGTCGTCCCAACCCGGGCCGGTGGCGCGGGCCGGTATGGAACAGGCCCTGTTCAGCTTGCCCGCGGACCAGATGGCCTTTCCCTGGGAAAAGAAAATCCTGATCATCGACGACGATATGCGCAACGTCTTCACCTTGACCAGTTTACTGGAGGAAAAGGGGTTGTCGGTGATCATCGGTAAGAACGGCAAACAGGGGATCGAACGGCTCAAGGAGAATCCGGATGTGGATCTGGTGTTGATGGACATCATGATGCCGGAGATGAACGGATTCGAAGCGATCGATGCGATCCGCAAGATGGATCAGTTCGCCCACCTGCCGATCATTGCCCTGACGGCCAAGGCGATGAAGGGGGACCGGGAGCAATGCCTCCAAGCAGGGGCCAGTGACTATCTCTCCAAACCGATCGACCTGCCCGAATTGTTCATCCGGCTACAAATGTGGCTCTACCCCCGCTGTTCGGTCGACCCCAAATCGCAACCCGCTCAAAATCCATCCAGCTGACTCCCTGGTACTAAGCTTTGTCTCAAAAGGGGGAATTGTGGTTCTTTGGCGCCCCGGAGGGGCAACTCCATATCAGCCCAGCGCAACGCGCTGGGTTTGGGACGACAGTGGTTCATCATAGCCCTGAAAGGGCGTTCCATTCCGCTAGTCCCACAAGTACTTTTCGTCGTATTCCACATCATATTTTTCAAGTAGCTCCAGTAGTTCTTCTTTGAAGCTTTTCGTTCGATGATGCTTTTCCTGATTGTCGATATATTGGATTAACGTCGGCAATTGAGATTGGCCCAAAGAGAATATGCCATAGCCGGCCTGCCAGGAAAAGTGCCGCGGCCCGCCCTCCTGTTGTTTCATCCAGATAGATGACGCCTTCTTTGTTTCCTCCAATAGCTTTGCCTGGGTGATGGTACGCGGTAATGTACAAGCGATATGAACGTGGTCCTCGGTACCCCCAACCCGATACGCTTCTGCGCCTTTCGCCCGGCAGATCCCAGCAAGGTACGCTCGACAATATTGCGTTTCCGATAAAACTCACGGTCGAACGGAACCGGACGGGAATCGCGGTCCTCTTTACTTTTCGACGGAATCACAGGTAGAATCCCAAGGTCCATCAGGCAGTTATCTATCCAATCTGCACGATACCCTTTCTCCCCGGCCAAGCGCACAGGCCAGGGTACAGGAGCACCTGTGCAATCGAGTAAATTTTTGTCTGCATTTTCGAGGACAACATCAAGAACCGTGGACTCATAAGTTTGTCCAGGTGTCAAATGTTAACTGAGAGGGTGCCCCTCGCCGTCACAAAGAAGATGTAGCTTTGTAGAGTAACCGCCCCTTGACCTCCCTAATGCATGGTCTTCTGGCTCCTCAGGTTCCTCTTTTTTCCCCAGCGGATGCACAGCGCTGGGCGCGGATTACAGTACCGTCGATGCACCACAACTCTTTGTTTATGGATATCTCGCCTTGGAGGTTTTGAAGGATCTTGTCCAGGGTTCCATCACTGTTCCATTGGTCAAACAAACGCCAGATGGATTGCCACTTTCCAAACTCTTCGGGCACATCTCTCCAAGGAGCGCCGGTACGAAGAATCCATAGAATCCCATCAAGGATATTGCGACGGTCGAGTGGTGGCCGACCGCCAGGTTTACCGACCGGGACCATCGGTTGGATGTGCTGCCATTGCCTATCGCTCATGAGTAGTCGCGTCATCTTCTGCCCTCCTGAAAACACTGAATCCAGCGTACTGATGCGCGAATGAGCACGCAAAAAAACGTCCTACCTGCTAATGGAACGCCCTTTCAGGGCTCTGAACTCTATTTGTTCATCTGAAACCCAGCGCGTTGCGCTGGGCTGATATGGAGTTGCCCCTCCGGGGCGCCAGAGAACCACAATTCCCCCTTTTGAGACAGAGCTTAGTACCTTGTCGACCAATTAGAGTCGGGCAGGACTCCGAATTCCCCTTTTTGAAAAAAGGGGGTTAGGGGGATTTCGTCTCCGGAGCGGCCTTGGGGAGGACGAAATCCCCCCGGGCCTCCTTGTTCAAGGGGGAGCCTCTCACCCGTCCTTTTTGACTGACAAGGCGCTGGTCAGGAGCTCACTGCTCTACCAGAATCTTTCGACGTAAACACCAGGAGAGAAAAGCGCGCGGATCGTCGAGGGCTTTGAATTCGGGGGTCTGCAACAGGGCCTCGCCAACGGTTTGCGGCGATTCGAACAGGTTGAGCGCTCGCCGCTCGGACTCCGGAACGAAGATGCGCTGCTCCCCAGAGCGGACCATCCAGGGACCGGTACAGACCACCGCTCGCCGATCGTCCCCGGAATTTACGGTGATCACCACACCGTCGGCCAAGCGCACCGGGCCCTCGTCGAACGGCAACTGCCAGAGCCTCCGATATTCGAGCTGAACCCGGTACCACAGGGCACTCAGCGGCGTGGGGGCAACGTCAGAAACGGCCGGCACCTCGGATCGCGCCGGCTCGGGGATCCATTGGCGCAACGCTCGCTCGTACGCCAACGGCTCCCGCAAGGGAAGGTTGCAGGCGATGGTGAACAGTTGCTGTCGATGGGCCATTAGCTGGTCGGCACAGCGCTCGAGAAACTCGACCTCCCGGCCGAACCACTCGGCCCAGAGATGGCGCCGCACCTTTTCGAACCAACCGCCGTCAGCCGCCAACGACCCCACCTCCCCGGCCAACCCGTCGAGCCGCCGAATGTACGCCGCGCTGTCGAGTCCGACCTGCTCCATCGCCCACTGCCCCAGGATGGTCTCGAGCTGACCGACAAACAGCTGCAGTATTTCCCAGCTCTTCTCCCCGGCTTTGCCGTGATCGTTTTCACAGAAAAATGTGGCGCAGACCGAATTGCGATAGGGATAAATCTGACATTGCTGATTCGATCGGTCCAAGAACGGACAGACCAGCTCGGGCACTTTTCCAAACAACTTGTCCGCATGGGCCCGGGCCGCAGAAAGCAGCAGCGATGGGGTTTCGAGCAGGCCCTGGGGAAGGACATACCCCGCTTGCACCAGCGGCAGCATCCGGGCTCGGCAGCGGGGATCCTTGAGGGCCAAGCCCACGGCGAAATTGGGCAGCTGGGGAAAGTAGGTGCAGCAGCGACACTCGACGTGGCACTCGCCCACAGCCACCCAAAAACAGTCGTCACAAGTGGCCAAGTGCTCTGCCGGAAGTTTTGTCCACTGCATCTCCTCGGGCAGGGCATAGCGCCAGAACCCGGGCATCGGGTGTCCGCTCAAGTCGATAACCCGAGTGATCGGATCAGACTCAGGCAGTGCTGCAGAGCAGCGGTTGGGTTCGGCGACCATCGGCGCGGACTATAGCGTATCCCAGTTGATCCCGATAGGGATTATCTCCGCTAAAATCGGTCCCGGTATACAAACCGATTGCGCGGTGGTATAGAGCCCCTCACGCTGTGGGGTCAGAGTTCGGGTGACGACGACACCGGCGCAGACGCGGATGCCGACAGCGACAGTGACAGCGATGGGGACAGTGACTCGGACACGGATACCTCCTGGGAAACCACCTACGGCGGGGAAGAAAACGACCATGGGATGGCGATCGATATCACCTCGGACGGGGGCTATATCATTGTCGGGATCACCCATTCGTTCGGCGAAGGGGGGAGGAGATGTGGAGCGAGACCTACGGCGGTGAGTTCGACGATTCCGGCTGGACGGTCAAACAGGTCAAAGACGGTGGGTTCGTTATTGCCGCACAGCTGGCCACATCAGAGGAGTACGAGGACAAAGACATTTACATCATCCGCACTGACGCCGAGGGGGGCCTATGAGGACGTAGGTACCGACATTGCACAGATTAAGAACAAAGGGTTTGCCTTTATCGGGTACACAGACTCCGAAGGGGCCGGCGGAACGGACTGTCTGATCGGCAAGACCGACGAGCAACTCGAGCTGCTCAACCACCGGACCGCGGGTGGCAGCGGGGACGAATGGTGTGCGGAGATGGGGATCACCCAAAACGGCGGGGTAATCGCGGTTGGATCCACGGATTCGTTCGGCGAGGGAAACAACGATGTCTACCTCGTGTACAGCGGTACCACGGATCTCTAGGCCTCGTCTCAAAAGCTCAGCAGTCGACAAAAAAAATCCCCGAGTCGGGAGGCGACCTGACTCGGGGACGGGGTCCCGGGAAGGACCAAATACTCATTTGTCATTGGATACGCAGGGCGGCGCGCGAATCGGTGACTCGCTCCGCTGCCCGGACCTCGAACGGTTTAATCGAAATTCAACTCTTCCACTTCATCCCCGTTGTCTTTGATGTCTTCGTAATAAACATCCTTGGCCAGCTCATCGATGCTCAGCTGGATGGTGCGAAAACGAGAAAACTCCTGCTGCCTGAACTCTTTCCACGTTCGATATGATTTGTCTTCCATCGCCATCTCCCTTTATCCTACATTTAACGACATAGTATTACATGTGGTTTTCCCCGTCAAAAAAAAGTCCGAAAAAATATTCATACCGATAAAGTCATTTATATTCAGCAAGTTTCATTTTAAATTGAAAACCATTCAGCTGAGATTGAAGAAATCGAAAGAAATGCTAGACGCTGATTAAACGTAATCATATAGTAGGCAGAAGCGGCGCACTTTCAAACGGGAAATGGGCCGATTGGAGGATTGTATGGCTCTGGGTAGCAGTGTCGGCGTGATCGGTTACGGGGGTTACGTACCCCGGTTCAGAATCGATGCGGCCGAAGTCGACCGGGTATGGAAAGGACCGGGCATGCGGCCCAACGGTCGCGTGTTCAAGGCGGTCAGTGGTCCGGACGAGGACACAATTACTATCGCCATTCAGGCCGCGCGCAACGCGATGAAAATGGCTGAGATCGATCCGGCCGATATCGGCGCGGTGTGGTTCGGTACAGAGTCCAAACCGTATGCGGTCAAGCCGACCTCTACCTTTGTCGCCGATGCGATCGGCGCCCTGCCTTTCAGTGCGGCGGCGGACTGGGAGTTCGCCTGTAAACCGGGGACCGAGGCGATGCGGGCGGCCGCGGCGATGGTGGGCAGCGGGATGAGCCGTTATGCGATGTGCGGCGGTGCGGATACGGCCCAGTCGCGACCCGGCGATGCGCTGGAGTATCACGCCGGCGCAGGGGGCGCGGCGTTCATCATGGGGCCGGCCGACGAGAGCCTGGCCGTGCTGCTCGGCTCGACCACCTATGCCACCAATACCCCGGACTTTTTTCGCCGGGAGGGACGCTCCTATCCCTCTCACGGTCAGCGCTTCACCGGGCAACCCGCCTACTTTCACCACATCGAGTCGGCTGTGGCCCGGTTGTTCGACGAGCTCAAGGTGGGGCCCGAAGATTTCACCTATGCGATCTTTCACCAACCCAACTACCAGTTTCCCCTCCGGGTGGGAAAGGCGCTGGGATTTCGCAAAGAACAGATCGAGCCGTTCATCCTGACCAACATGGTGGGCAACACCTACTCCGGCGCCCTGCTGCTGTCGTTCGCATACGCCCTCGACAAGGTGGCCCCGGGGGATCGCATTTTGCTGGCCTCGTATGGTTCGGGAGCCGGTTCGGACGCGGCGTCGTTTCTGGTCACCGATCGACTGGCCGAGGTGCGCTCGCGGGGCGTACCCGTGCAGTACTACATCGACCAGGGTACACCGATCGACTATGCGTTCTACGCACGGTACACCCAGAAAATTAAACTGACTTAAGGAATGAATCATGGATTTGGCTCATCTCGTCGGTATCGGTAGAACAAAGGCCGGCGAACACTGGAACCGGGGCCTGGTTGATTTGGCGGTAGAGGCCGGTGGCGCTGCTCTGGACGAAGCCGCCGTCAGCCCCACCGCGATTGTGGTGGGAAACGCGCTGGGCAGCGTGCTGGGAGACCAGCGCAATCTGGCAGTCTACATCGCCGCCCGGCTGGGGTACAGACAGGCCGAAACCCACACCGTCGAAAGCGACGAAGCGTCGGGAGGAGCGGCGCTGCGGATGGCCCTGGCCCTGCTCAATGCCGGTTTTCACGAGGCGGTGCTGGTGATCGGCGCCGAAAAGCCGACCGACACCTTTCCCGATGGGGTGGAGGCCGGACGGGCCAACGGGTTGGACGTGCTGCGGGAGGCGGGCTTTGGCTTCGGCGTGTCCGTGGCCGCAGCCCTGGCCATGACCAACTACATCAACACCTATGGTGTCGATCGATCCTCGTTCTATCACATCTCGGCCCACGCCCACCGCCATGCCGCGCTGAACGACTTGTCTTTTATGTCCTGGGCCCTGTCCGAAGAGCAGTACGCCAAATCCCCCCTCGTCGCCGACCCGTTCAAGGTGTGTGACGGGGCTCCCCCCTGTGACGGGGCCGCCGCCGCAGTGGTCACCCTCAAGCGCCCCGAGACCGATCAGACGGTACGGGTGATCGGCTCGGCCGGGATCTCGATCGAACCGGGTATCTGGCGTCCGGTGCTCGAGTTGAAGTTGCCCGCGGCACAGCAATCCGCCAGCCGCGCCTTGGACCAGGCCGGGCTCACCACCAAAGCGATATCCCTGTTCGAACTGCACGACTCCAGCACGATCATGGGGGCGCTCTCCCTCGAGGCGATTGGTCTGGCCGACAAGGGACAGGCGTTGAAGCTGGCCGAGGGGGACGCCCTCTCCCTCAAGGGCGCCCATCCCGCTTGGACTTTCGGTGGCCACAAGGCCCGCGGGCACACCTTGGGCGCCTCGGGAATGTATCAAATCGTCGAAGCGGCGCTACAGCTGCGCGGGGATGCCGGACAGAATCAGGTGGCAGATGCCCGCACTGCGCTGGTCCAGTCACTGGGGAGTTTCGGCTCGACCGCTTTTACCCACGTGTTGAGCAGGTAACCAGGAGGAGAGCATGGATATCGCGCGTTTGTGGCGCCAACAGCCCTCGAACATCAGACTACTGGGCAGCCGCTGTCGCTCCTGCGGGGTGTTGACCTTTCCCGAGCGGGTCCGCTGCGCCGAGTGCTGCAGCAGCGAATTACAGGCCTATCAATTCAAAGGGGACGGCGAGCTGCTCGTCGCGACCACGGTCTACGAGGCACCGCGGGGATTTGTCGATCAGGTGCCCTATGTGGCCGGATTGGTGCGGCTGGTCGAGGGACCGATCGTCGCGGCGATGATCACCGATATTGAGCCGGACAAAGTCGCCGTAGGCATGCGGGTAGAGATGGTCACGCGGCGCATCTGCTCGAGCGGCGCGGACGATCCGATCGTCTACGGCTACAAATTTCGGCCCGTCGCCCACCATGACTGAAACCAGCGAACAGCGAAAGCGCGATCACTTCACCTTGTGTGCGGACGGACAATCCCGCTTCCGCGCCAAGACAACCCTGCTCGAAGAGGTGGAGCTGATCCACCGAGCACTGCCGGAGTTGGCCCTCGCCGATATCGACATCTCCACCGATTTTCTCGGTAAGCGCCTGGCCGCACCGATTTGGATCAGCGCGATGACCGGCGGGATGGAGGGGGCTGCGCGGTTCAATCAGGAACTGGCCGCCGTGGCCGAAGAGCGGGGTCTGGGCTTTTGCCTCGGCTCGATGCGCCCGCTGCTCGACACCCCGTCCCGTCGAGCCGATTTCGACGTTCGCCCCAGTGCTCCGACCGCCCTGCTGCTGGGCAACATCGGCGGCACCGAGTTGGTTCGCCGGGGACCCGATCCGATCGCGGAGATCGTTTTCGACCTCCAGTTGGACGGATTGACGGTTCACCTCAACCCGGCGATGGAGCTGATTCAGCCGGGCGGAGATGTGGATTTCGTCGGGGTGCTCGACGGCATCGCCGACCTGCGGGAGACCCACCCGGCCTTGCCAATAGTGGTCAAGGAGACCGGTTGCGGCCTATCGGCAACCGACGGACAGCGCCTGCTCGAGGCCGGTATTCGGCAGGTGGAGACCGGCGGCGCCG
>JANQET010000437.1 GCA_028278265.1 Myxococcota bacterium | reverse complement strand
CGCTTTTGCGGTCGGTGGGTTGGCCCTGGCCATGGCGCTGTTCTGGTTGATCCCGCCGCTCAAAGACGGGGGAGCGATGACCGAGTCGTTCGGTCAGATTTGGTTGCCCCTGGGACAAATGTTCGCTGCCCTTTTCACCAACCGTCTGTTCGATCAATTCAGTTGGATCGCCTGGGGTCTCGGGCTCCTGGGAATCGCACTGGGCCTGCTCTCCCGTCGCTCGGGGCCGATTGTCCCGGCAGTGTTGATCATCGCCACGATTTTCTTTGCCGGCTTGGCCGGGCCCCTGTTGGACGAAAAAGTGCAGCTGGAGCGCATGGCCGGGTTTATCAAGGGTCTCTGGTTCGTCCAGGCCGGCATTGCCGTGGATCGGCTGGCCCATCTGAGCAAGGGGGTGATCCTCCGGAGGACCGGGCGATTTTTCAAGTTGGGGTCGCGCCTGAGCCGGCTCGGTGCGGCCGCAGGAGCGGCGCTGGCACTGGCAATCATCTTCGTCGATTGGCACAACTACGGCAAGGTGGCGGCCTATCGGACCCGCGATCCCCATCTGTGGCAAGCGGTGACCGCGGCCGATCGATGGCTCGCAGCCAATGCTGCCGGCCCGCTCGACCGGGTGCTCCATGTGCCGGGAAGGATCTGTGACAGTGGAAACGTGCGCAGCAGGGCCTGCCGCAAAACCTATGACAATCACCTTTTTGCCGCCTCACCGGTGCGCAACGGGCTGCCCAAGGTGAAATTCGGGTTCGAACCGGCGGCCGTGTTCAAAAATATGCCGCTGACCAACCACTGGCCCGGCGATACGGCGATGATCAAGCAGCTCTACACCGAACCGAAAGCGCTGGCCCACCTGGGCATCAACTGGGTCGTCTCGTTGACCCCCTGGACGGGACGATCAGACCTGCAGGAGGTGGCCCGGTACGGCCGGGTGCGAATATACCGGGTTTCTCCATCCTTTCCAGGGCCGGTCTTCATCGACGGTCCGGGTCGCCTGGTTCTCGATCGGTTTGACGACGAGCGGATCGAGGTAACCGTAGAGGGCGCCGGTCCCCGGTCGACGGTGCGCTTTCCCATCGCCTTTCATCCGAGTTGGCGGGCAGAGGTTCGGGGAAAGGCACTTCCGGTGGAGCGGACTGCGATTGTACCGGGGCAACCCCGCAAATTGATCGGGATTCCCGCGGTGAACGGTGAGCTCACCCTGCGGTTCGTCCGACCCTGGTACCATCGGGTCGGTTCCTGGATTAGTCTGTCGGCCTGGCTGGGTTGTCTGGGCTGGATCGGGGCCGTTCGATGGCGGCGCAAGAAGGGGATCACCCCGCTCCCCTCCGGCTGACTTGTCCCCTGCCACAGTGCGTGCTACCCGTTATCTATGACAATATTTGTTCCCGAACTGATTTGCCGCAAACGGGACGGCATGCCGCTCAAGGCTGAAGAGATCAAAACGCTGATCCACCAGTACACGGCGGGCCAAGTGCCGGATTATCAGATGGCCTCGATGCTGATGGCCGTATTTTTTTCCGGGTTGAACGACGCCGAGCTCTCCGCCTGGACCGAAGCGATGCTCCGCTCGGGAGCGGTGCTCACCCATTCGCCCACCGACGGGTGCAAGGTGGACAAACACTCCACCGGCGGGGTGGGCGACAAGGTCTCCCTGTGTCTGGCGCCAGCGGTTGCCGCCTGTGGTGTGGTGGTACCGATGATCGCCGGTCGCGGCTTGGGTCATACCGGTGGTACCCTCGACAAGCTCGAGGCGATCGACGGGTTTCGGGTTGATTTGACCATCGAGCAGGCCCTGGCGCAGCTGGAGCGGATCGGACTGTTCCTGATGGGGCAGACCGATGAGATCGCCCCGGCGGATCGCCAGCTCTACGCGTTGCGGGACGTGACCGGCACAGTGGAGTCAATTCCATTGATCGCCTCGTCGATTATGAGCAAGAAGCTGGCCGAGGGCATCGATGCCCTGGTGCTCGACGTCAAGGTCGGTGCCGGTGCGTTCATGCAGAAACTGGACCAGGCGCAAGCGCTGGCCCGGACGCTGATCGCCATCGGGCAGCGGGCCGGGGTGCGGGTTCGGGCGTTGTTGACCAATATGGATCGTCCGCTGGGTCGTACGGTGGGCAACGCGCTGGAGACCGCCGAAGCGATCGCGGTGATGCAGGGACAGGGGCCGGCCGACGTGATCGAGCTGACCGAGGCCCTCGGCGCCGAGATGGTCGTGCTCGGTGGTCAGGCGGCAACCGAGGAGCAGGGCCGTCAGGCCGTTCGCCGGGCGCTCACCGACGGAACAGCACTCGAGCGGTTCGGCCGGTTGGTCGAGGCTCAGGGCGGGGATGCAGACATCTGCGCCGATCCCGCCCGGTTGGGTCAAGCCAAGAACGTGGTGCCCGTGCACGCGACTGCCGACGGCATCGTCGCCAAAATTCACCCCAAAAAAGTGGCCCTCGCCGCCCTGGAAGTGGACGCGGGACGCCGTGTGATCGAAGACAACATCGATCCCCTCACCGGTGTTCGCCTGCTGGTGGAGCTCAATGAAGTGGTCACTGTGGGGCAACCCCTGGCCGAGCTGCACGTCAATGACCAGGCCAAGGAGCGGTCGCTGGCCCTGCTCAGCGGCGCCTTCGAAATCGCCGATCAACCGTTGGATCAGCAGCCGCTGATTATCGCCCGTCATTGAGCCGATTCGGATCGGCTATTTTTTCACGCGTTCGATGAATTTGTTGTTGCGGGTGTCCACGCGGATTTTTTCGCCGGTGGTCAGGTAGGGCGGGACGAGCACCTGAATGCCGGTCTCCAGCTCAGCCGGTTTGAGCTGGGCCTGGGCAGTGGCCCCTTTGATCGCCGGGGCGGTGTCGGTGATTTCGAGATCAACGGTGTTGGGCAGCTCCACATTGATCACACCGCCGTTGTACAGTACCGACCGGACTGAGAGCCCTTCGGTGAGAAACCCCGCACTGTCGCCGATGCTGTCGGCGGTCAAAGTGAATTGGTCGTATGTTTCTTCATCCATGAAGGCGTATTCGTCGTCCGTGGCGTACAAAAATTGAACCTTGCGTTTTTCGCAATCGGCGAGCTCGACCATTTCGCCCCCGCGGTAGGATTTGTTGAGTACTTGACCGGTGATCAGGTTTTTCACTTTTACCTTGGTCAACGTACTCGCCCCC
>JANQET010000014.1 GCA_028278265.1 Myxococcota bacterium | reverse complement strand
AACCAAAATGAGGGCTTGACCTTCCCCGGTCGGGTCACTACTATACCGGCCATCCAATGCGGGGTGGAGCAGTCTGGCAGCTCGTCGGGCTCATAACCCGATGGTCGCAGGTTCAAATCCTGCCCCCGCTACCACTCGAAAAAGCCTTGTCGGTATTCCCGACGAGGCTTTTTTTTGCCCAGATGAAACCGATCCAGCCGATCATATTTGGCCTGACAAGGGACGAAATTTTGAGAAAAATCTCGGACGGTGTGTCACGGGGATCATGGCGCAGGGGGGCTGTTCGCTGGTCGGCGATTGACCGGTTACGGCTCAGACGGGATTACTTTTTTTATATTCTTCAGCGCTCTTGATTTGACCCGCTTCGAACATCCGCCAATGCTCGCCACAGAATCCTTTGCCGCGGACGAAGCGATTTTTATTGCACCCGGGATAGGCACACTTGGGATAGTTCTTGACGACTCTTTTCCGACGCGCCGGACGGGTCAGGTCAAGCGCGGCCGCTGCCGCTTTGGCGCCCGGTTTCGGGCCCGGTTTTTTGCGCATCTTCGAACCGGGCTTGGGACCGGGTTTTTTGGGTAGGTCACCCATCTGTAACCCAATGAGCTCTTGAAGGGTTGCTCCCTTAATGATTTCAACTACTTGAAGTGCAAATGCCTCGGTGACTTCATCTATGCTTTTCTCAAACGCCGACTTTGCCATTTTTGAACTCCTTCTTTGACTTTCATTCACAGTAACGGCTTATTGTTCGTCTTTAATTCGCACATAAAACACAATCGAATAAAACCGTCAACAAATTGCGACTAGAATTAAAAAAATAATTGTCTGGCATTATTCGTTTTCCCAATCGCCGGTGGTTGCCGTTGCCCTACAATGGCAATCGAATGGGATTGAAGCGACACCCTGAGGCGGGCAACCTCTTGCGGACCGTCGTTGCGCGTTCATTCGTTCGGCCGGAGAGCAGCACCAGTCGCGGTGGTCAAGGTCTGTTGGGTGGCGATTGGGTCCTTCGAGAAATCCATATGGGATCCATCTCATCGGCTCCGCTGTTTTCGATTTGGCCGATTTGAATGCCATCTGATGGTCCATTGGTCCCAATGGCGCTCGATTGGAGATGTCATGCAATGTGAGTGAATACATTTTAGTTAGACTTCCTTCACTTCCTTTAATGACGCGCCGACAGGATAGGTCAGTTGCCAACGGACCCCTTGCATTGGAATGGTCAGGATGGTGGCGCGAAAATATTCTGAAATAAAACGAACGATCCTCCCGTATCGATTGATATGATGGGAAAACAGACCACCCACATTTACCCATGTGCCAAGAAAGTGTCTTTAAAATCGAATAGTTTGAGCCGTTGGTCCGCCGGATGGGGTGATTGCCGGGTTTGCCGCAATGAGGTGCGACGCGAATTCGCGGGAACCCTTTGGCCTGATCTTTCGTCCCTTACTGACGAGTGGAATTGAACCGAGGAAAAAATTGCGATGAAAAAGTTACTAAAGGGATTGCTGTTTCTGATGATTATCGGACTCGGCGTCGGTGTGTACCAGTATTTTGCCTCCAGTAAGAAAGAACCCGAGCGGAAGGAACAAGCGGATACAACTCAAGTTGTGGAAGTGCTCCAAGTCAGTGCGTCGGACAAGCGGGTGATTGTGGCGGCGATGGGGACGGTGATCCCTTCGCGCCAGGTCACTCTTTATCCCGAAGTCAATGGACAGGTCACCCATTGCCATGACGACCTCATTCCCGGTGGACGCCTGAGCACCGGGACGACGGTGGTTCGGATCGATCCCCGAGAGTACAGCCTGGCGCTCAAGCAACAACGGGCCAATGTGGCCCAGGCGCGGATGGCGCTCTCTCTGGAGAAAGGCCGCAAAGCGGTGGCCGAACGGGAATGGCATCTGATTGGAGAAGAGGTCAAACCCACCGCCGACGGTAAAAAACTCGCCCTGCGGGAGGTTCAGTTGGAAACCGCGGAAATCGCCCTGGCATCGGCAAAGAGCGGGCTTCAGCGGGCCAAATTGAACCGGACGCGCACGCGAATCAAAGCGCCGTTCGACGCCCTGGTGCAAGAGAAGTTCGTCGACGAAGGCCAGGTGGTCGGGCCGGGACAACCGCTTGCCACCCTGGTGGACAGCAGTGCGTTTTGGGTTCGGGTTTCGGTGCCGGTTCATCAGCTGCCGTGGATCGAAATTCCCAACGTCAACGGTGAGCGGGGATCGGCAGCGACGATTCGCCAACAGGTCAGCGAAAGCCTGACAGTGGAACATCGCGGCCGGGTGCTCAAACTCCTCGGCGGTGTGGAACCGCAGGGCAAGATGGCCCGATTGCTCATCGAGGTGCGCGACCCATTGGCCGCGGCCACAAAAAAGAGGCATCCGGTAAAGACAGATGTGTCAGACGGTACTCCATCCCCGCGGTTTCCCCTGCTGTTGGACGCTTATGTGTCGGTGGAGATCGAGGGGCCGATGCTCGACAATATTATCGCGCTGCCCCGGCATGCAGTGCGCCAGGGGGGTAGGGTTTGGGTGCTGAACCAAAAGAACACCCTGGATTTCAAGCAAGTTTCCGTACTCTGGACCCATGACCAGCGGGCCTTCGTGAGAGGGGCTCTCAAGCCCGGCGATCCCGTGGTGATCAGTCGCATCGACGCACCTGTCGAGGGGATGGCCCTGCGGTTGGAACAGGGCAAGACCAAAGAAGATTCGAAGCCACCAGATCTTTCACAGATGGCGCTCAAGACCGTCGACTCCACCCAGACGGAGCAAGTGCAATGAGTCGTCAAGAACGGATGAAGGGATCGATCGCGTGGATGGCCCGCAACCCGGTCGCCGCCAATCTGCTGATGATCGGCTTGATCGCCTGCGGGCTGGCGATGGCCCTGTTCCAGCTGCGCAAAGAGGTTTGGCCGGTTGAGGAGCCGGACGCGGTACGCATTACGATGACCTACCCCGGGGCCAGCCCGGCCGAGGTGGAGCAGGGGGTGATTCTGCCCATCGAGGACGCGGTGCGCTCCCTCGACGGCGTCAAGGAGATGTATTCGACCGCCGAGGAAGGACACGGCCGGGTGTGGATTGAGCTGGAAGCCGGCACTGATCGCAACAAGGCCTTGGCCGATGTGAAAAACGCGGTCGACCGCATCGTCTCGTTTCCCCAAAACGCCGAGCGTCCGGTGGTACTGCTGCCCAAGTACCGGGCGCAGGCGATCTGGCTCGTGTTCTACGGGGATCAGGATTCGATGGTGTTGCGCACCTTGGCCGAACGGGCCCGGGATCAACTGCTGGAGCTCGACGAAATATCGTACGTAACCCTGTCGGGTCAGGAAGATCTGGAGATCGCGATCGAGATACCCCAACACGTCCTGCGTCGCTACGGGCTCACCATCGAACAGGTCGCCGATACGATCCGACAGACCTCGTTGGATCTGCCGGCCGGCGGTGTGAAGACCGAGGGGGGCGAGATTCTGCTGCGCACCGCCGAGAGAAGGAACGACGGAACGGAGTTCGCCGATATTCCGATCGTGACCTCCCAGGACGGCTCGGTGATCCGACTCGGCGAGATCGCGGAGATCAAGGACGGCTTTCGAGAGTCCGATCTGTCCTGCGCCTTCGAAGGAAAGAACGTGGTCTGGTTGCGGGTCTACAGTGCCGGCGACCAGTCCCCTCCTGACGTGGCCGCAGCGACCAAGGCCTACGCGGCCGAGCTCGAGGACCAGATGCCCCCGGGAGTGCAGGTCACCACCTGGTTGGATTTGGCCCAGATGTATGCGGAGCGGCTCGACCTGCTCCGGCGCAATGCGATGATCGGATTGGCCTTGGTGCTCGTGGTGCTAGGCCTGTTCCTCGATCCGCGGGTCTCCTTTTGGGTCACGATGGGCATTCCGGTGGCCTTTTTGGGGTCGTTCGTCCTGCTGCCGGCGCTGGGGGTTTCCCTCAACATGTTGTCGATGTTCGCCTTCATCGTCACCCTGGGCATGGTCGTCGACGACGCCATTGTTGTCGGCGAAAATATCTACCGGCTGAGGCGTCAGGGGCTACCTCCTCTCGAGGCGGCGATCCAGGGCGCGCGGGAAGTGGCCATGCCCGTGTTCTTCTCCATCGCCACCACCGTGGCGGCGTTTTCACCCCTGCTGTTCGTCCCCGGGGCGGCGGGCCGAGTCGTCTTTGCCATTCCCGTCATCGTCGTCTTGGTCCTGATTCTGTCTCTCGTCGAGTCGTTTTTCATCCTGCCCGCTCATCTGGCCCACACCGATTTGGATCGGCAGCGGGGTATCATCGGATTGATCCGCCGCGGGCAGCGCCGGGTGTCAGCGGGATTGGAACGGTTTATCGCCGGAATCTACGGGCCGTTTGTGCGCGCCGGGATCCGGCAGCGATGGATCACCCTGGCTATTTGGATCGCCCTGCTCATCGGATCGTTGGGGCTCCAGGCAGGGGGACGTTTAAAGACGGTGTTCATGCCCGAGGAAGAGTCGGACTGGGTACACGTGGAAGCCAAGCTGCCCTTCGGCGTCCCGGTCGAGGAGAGCACCCGGCTCAAGGACCGGCTCGTCGCCGCGGCCCATCGGGTGATCGAGCGCAACGGTGGTCCGGAGATAAACAAGGGCATTTTGTCGCTGGTCGCCGGAGACGGCAGCCACACGGTGGAGATCTGGTCGGTACTGGCGCCGGCGGACGAGCGGCCCATAAGCTCGAAAGCGTTCGTCGACCAATGGCGCACCGAGCTGGGGGATGTGGCCGGGCTGCAGATGCTCAAGTTCGACTCTTCGACCGGGAACGACGCCAAGCCGATCGATATTCGATTGAGCCACCAGGACCCGGCGGTGTTGGAGACAGCGGCCCGGGAGCTCGCCGCGTACCTGCGCGGATACAAGGGCGTCAAAGACGTCGAGGACGGCATCGAGCTGGGCAAGACCCAGTTGGATTTCACCCTCTCCCGAGAGGGAATCAGCACCGGGTTCACCGCCGCCCAGGTGGCCACTCAAGTGCGCAGTGCATTTTACGGTCGCGAGGCGTTGCGGCAACAACGGGGCAAAGACGAAGTGCGGGTGATCGTTCGCCTGCCTCGTAGCGAACGGGAATCCCTGGGCAACGTGGAAGACCTCATCCTGCGCACCCCGTCGGGCAGTGAGATGCCGCTGAGCCGAGTGGCCCAGGTGCACGAGGGGCAGGCCTATACCGCACTCAAGCGGTACAACGGCAAGCGCAATATTCGCGTCAAGGCCGACGTGGTCGAGGGGGAGGCCAACTCCAATGAGGTGATCGCCGCGGCTCAATCGGAGTTCATGCCGGGCCTGCTGGCCAAGTATCCCGGTTTGAGCGAATCCCGCGCCGGCTCACAAAAAGAGCAGGAAGAGTTCATGCGCTTTCTGATTTTCGGATTCTTAATGGCACTGCTGGGTATCTACGGGCTGATCGCCATTCCCTTGCGCAGCTACTGGCAGCCCCTGTTCGTGGTGATGATCGCCATTCCCTTCGGCTTTGTCGGGGCGTTCCTGGGACACGTGTTGCTCGATTTGGATCTGTGCATCTACAGTTGGCTCGGGGTGGTCGCCTTATCCGGGGTGGTGGTCAACGATTCAATTGTCTTTGTCCATGCGGCCAACCGGTTCCGCCAGAACGGCATGAGCGCGATGGAGGCGGCGGCAGCGGCGGCTGAGCAGCGCTTTCGCCCCATCCTGCTCACCTCGCTGACCACCTTCGGCGGCCTCTCGCCGATGATATTCGAATCCTCGGTCCAGGCCCGCGTTCTCGTACCAATGGCAGTGAGCCTCGGATTCGGCGTACTGATGTCCACTGCGGTCATCCTCACGCTCGTTCCGTCGATGTTCGTGATCATCGAAAACCTGCGCAGTTGGTGGACTCGACGAAAAGAGGTGCAGCGGGCCCGTGAGTCGGTGACCGTCACGCCGGCCAAGGGATTGGTCGGGGGAACTGTCGGGTTGATCGTCGCGCTCTGTCTATCGACCGCAGGGGCCACGGAAGAGCCGACCGTTGCACCTCCGGCCCCGGCAGCCCACGACCTGCCTGAACTGACACCCGGGGCGTCTCTTTCGATCGGAGAGGCATTGCGATTGGCAGATCAGCGAAATCTCTCCCTCGAAGCGGCCCGAGCAGAAATTCTCGCGGCGGATGCGGATCTGTATCGCTCCTGGGGCGCACTGTTTCCCGTGGTCTCCGGATCGTTGACCCTGACCCATCTCGATTACGAAGACACGGCCGATATCAACGGAATAGAGATTGTTACCCGACCCCGGGACAGCCTTCAAGGGGGACTGAACGTGGATCTCCCCCTGGTCAGTCCGAGGGGCTGGCAGGCGATCCATCTACAGAAGAAGCGGCTCCAGGTCTCCAAGCTGACCCTGGCCGAATTTCACCAGCGCTTGCTGTTGACCGTGGCCCGGGCCTTCTATCAAGCGCTGACCGCCCAGACCCTGGTCAAAGTGATCGAAGGTCAGATTCGCTCCAACGAACGGCACCTGGAGGTGGCCAAGAGTCGGTTGACCTCGGGAATCGGCCGCCGGGTCGACGTCATTCGCGCCCAGAGCGATTTGGCGCGGTTTCGCGAGCAGCTGTTGTCGGCCCATGCGGCGTTTAACAACGCCCGGGACACCCTCGGGACGCTCACCGGCATGGGCGGCCTCCCTTTGCCCACCGAGGAAAAGGAGCTGCGGTTTAGTGAACGAGACGAGCGTCTGTTGGTCGCCGAGGGAAATCAATCCCGCGAGGATCTCCAGTTGAAACGAGGACTGGTCACCCTCTACGAGTCCCAGCGATTTGGCGCCTGGATGCAGTTTCTACCGTCGCTCAACCTGTCGTGGCAGCTCTCCCACCAGTTTACCGGCCAGGATCAGCTGGGACTCGACGATCGCACCCGTTGGACCGCTTTTTTGTCTCTCTCGGTGCCGATTTACGGTCAAACGAGATATGCGGATCTCGACAAGGGGCGGGCATTGGTCAAGAAGGCCCAACTGGAATTGAGCGACGCCGAACAACAGGCGGCCCTTCAGATTCGCACTGCGCTGAGGAACTACTCGAGCGCCGTGGAGAAGGTGAAGACCGCCATCACCCAGGCCGAGCTGGCCCACGAGACATTGGTGCTCACCGAGTCCGAATATATCATGGGCACCGGGACCTCCCTCGCCGTCACCGACGCGAGACGGTCGAGCAACGAAGCGGAGATCAACCGCGCAACGAGAAGTTTCGAGGCCCAGATCACCCTGCTCGAATTGTATCGCGCCGCAGGGCAAGACCTGAGACACATCGTCAAAGACTAGCTTCCCCCCCAAGAATTTGGCTGTCCACCTCGTCGCCGGCCGCGCGAGGTTATGCATTGAATGTTAAAAAGATGCGGGTTGATCCTGCGGCTTGATACATTTTGCATTTTTGATTAAAGTGTTAATGAAAATGGGAAATGGCGGTGTATGCTGTTTCCGAGTTGGCAAAGTCTATGAGATAGGAGCCTGAGTTTAGAAAATCAAACCGAATGCACAAAGGGCTCCGTTCCCCGTTGATCTCTGTGATGGTATTTTCCGCGACCGAAGTTTCCCGATGATCCCCGTTCGCTATTCCGGTAATGACGACACCTTTTTGTGTGCCAAGGATAATGATTTCGCCGCGTGCGCACGGGCGCCGGGCGAATCTGGCTGGCGAATGCCGGCCCAGTGCTAACCGGGCCAACAAGAGGCCCTCTGGAGAGAAGAAATGAGCAAACTATTTGTCGGCAGCCTATCGTGGAACACCACTGAAAGCGATTTGGAACAAGCTTTTAGCCGCTTTGGGCAGATCACTGAAGCCAAGGTCATCACCGATCGCAACACCGGTCGTTCGCGCGGATTCGGATTCGTCACCTTCGAGGATGCTGACGCCTCGAAAGCCGCGATCGAAGAGATGGACGGCACACAACTCGATGGCCGGACGATCAAGGTCGACGTGGCGCACCAGCGACGTCGCGATTCTCGCGATGGTGGTGGTGGTGGCGGATATGGCGGACGAGGTGGACGAGGCGGCGGTGACCGAGGAGACAACCGCTGGTAACAGTTTTCTCTTCCCTCTTTTCAGTTTTTTCCACAAAAAGTTGAGTTGAGCATCACAAGGGTGTTGACAACCCGGTCGGCGATGGTCTATGAGGCCCCTATCGGGCGGAAACACTGTGTTTCCCCCATACAACGCCGCGCATTGCGCCGGCTTAATCATATGGTACGAAGCCTCGTCGACATCGGCGGGGCTTTCGTCGTTTTTGGCCATAGAAACGTTCAAATCAGTATAAGTGCCGATAATCGATTGGATTTTTTTGGGGTTTGCCCTTTCACGGGGCGTGTTTTTCCGACCGCATAGAAAAAATTAACGTATAATCTATTTATATTCGTTATCAGCGGGAGGTTTTACGACTAATCAAGCAGATGTCAGACCTATTTTCCGCCTACACGGGAGGGTGATATGAGGCTGTCGATCAGAGTGATAATGTTGGCAATTTATTCATTGCCGCTGTTGGTTGGCGCCGCTTGTGAGACGG
>JANQET010000471.1 GCA_028278265.1 Myxococcota bacterium | reverse complement strand
CCCCCCAGATCAGGACCATCGTCGGGCGACCGCCCACTCGGGGTGGCGATGACCGTTACACCGGCTTGTTTTGCTGCAGCGGCGATTTTCGGTTCTACGCCCGGATCGTTGGCCGCCTGGCGAATGAGCAGGCTGCCCCTGACGAAGTGGCGCCCGGCCGTGGTGAACGCCTTGTCTGCGACGTGCAGCTTGATCCCGTGCTCCATTGCCGCGGCGGCAAAGGTCACTGAGCGGTCGTCCGTTCCATCCAAGACCCACGCATAGGCCGAGCCTTTTTCGGGGGCTGCGATGCCGGGCTGGGGTCGCTCGAGCCGGGTTACCGACTTTTTGGCCACTCGCGGCGTGGGGATCCAGTAGCCGTCCACATCAAAGGCGTGGGCCAGATCCCAAGCGGTCACATCGTAGATCTTCGATTTCCCTTTAAGCTCGATCTCTTTGCGCTCCTTGACCAGAGTCTCTTTGGGAAAACGGGGATCCAACTGAAGCAGGGTGGCCAGCAAGGGACCCTGGGGTTGAGCTTCGGCGATCAAGTATGTTCCCGCGGGAAAGCTCTGTTTCTGATCGAGCTTGCCCAGCACCCCATGGGCCCTCGGGACAGTGAACGCCGCTTGGGCCTGGTGTACCTCGATTCCCTGGCGCATCAAGGTTTCGATCAATTGCTGCTCCCGATTGGGCGCCCGGCCGGTGCGAAGGGCAAATGTGCGGGCGTTCCGTTTGGCAACGGATTGGGCGCGAAACGCGTGATAATCCGCCAGAATCGCCTGGCGATGTTTGGCCAAGGTGCGCAGATTGGACAGGCTGCTGATCGCTTGGGCGCGAACCGACGAGGCATAGGTCACCACCTGACCGGAGGGACGGCGTAACGGCTGTCCGCGAAGACTCGCCTGCTCGTAGAGCATGCCGATCGCGCCGTTGATCGAGGACCAGGCGTCCGAGTATCCGGGATACCACCCATCGACCCACTCCCGGGTGTAGTAGCTCCATCCCAGCTTGTCGAACGTTACCGCGTGGTTGTTGGCGAATCGGTTTTGCCATTTGAGCAGGGTGGCTGGGCGATTGGGGTTGAACGGCGGTGCAGCGGGGTAAAAGAGGTAGGTGTCGAGGGCCCCCATCTCATGGGCATCGACCACCAACTGGGGATGAAACTCGAGCAGCTCGTTCCAGCGGCCCCGGGTCTCCGGGGCGATGCCGACGATCCAGTCCCGATTCATGTCGAACAAGTAGTGGTTGCCCCGTCCCCAAGGCCAGCGGCCCCGGTGCAGACTGGCATAATCCAAGTTGGGAATCTCGCCGGCGGCTTGATCGATGTGCGAAATCGAGCGCTGGCGTCCGTCCGGATTCATCACCGGATCAATTACCACGATCAGTTTCTCCAACAGATCGGTCACATCGGCGCTGGTCCCGGCGATGAGGTGGTATCCCACAGAGAGCGCCGCATCGGCGCCGGAGAGCTCGTTGCCGTGGATGCTGTACCCCATCCACGCCACGGCCGGAGAGGTGGCGATGATCTGCTTGGCCTCCTGGGGGGTGGTGGTTCTCGGGTCGGCCAGTTTGGCGATGTTGGCTTTGATCTCGTCCAGCCGCCGCATGTTTTCTTCGCTGCTCACCACGACCCGAATCAGCTCTCTTCCTTCGGGGCTCACGGCGTATCGCTTGAAATTCACCCGTTTGGAGGCAGTGGCCCATTTCTTGAAACAGTTAATAATCTCGGAATGGTGCGCCAGTCTGGCACCGACGGAGTATCCCAGCATGGTCTCAGGGGGAGGAATGTCCGGGTGATAGGTCGTGCGCGAAAAGAAGCGCTCGGTTTCGCCCACATCAGTGTTCACGACCGTGTCGACATCGTAGTCGACTTGCGCGCGGATCGGTGGGGCGATTGTGGCGGTTTGACAACCGAGCAGGCAGACCACATTCACAATGAAGCTGAGGGCAAAGATCCACTTTGACATTTTAGGCACCTTGTTAGGGGTTAGCACGGACTCTTCATTGATACGTATTTTTATTCGTGTTGCCTTCATAGCAATACCAGAAAAAAATACCAGTCCTAATCTCAACATCCATTGACTGCACACATGTTGAGTTCTACATAAAGAGAAGAATCAAACTCACCGGCCGAAGGCCTGTATCGCACAACCTTTTTCCGGCAACTCAAAGGATTGATATCAGATGAAAATCAAAGAAAAACACTATGTCGCAATCGACTACACGTTGACCGTTGATTCCGGCACAGTAGCGGACAAGTCCGAACCGGATGCCCCCCTCGGTTTTGTGGTCGGGATGGGACGAATCGTTCCTGCGCTGGAACAGGCCCTGGTGGGCAAGGAGCTCGGGGAGAGCCTGCAGATCGACATCAAAGCCGCCGACGGCTACGGGGAGCGATCAGATGAGCTGATCCAGGAGCTGCCGCGCAACCAATTTCCCGATGACGTGGAGATTGAAGAAGGCATGGTGTTTCAGGCTCAGACCCCCCACGGAATGATGCGATTTACCGTGGACTCGGTCACCGACGAGACGGTCAAGGCTGATCTGAATCACCCGATGGCCGGAAAAGACCTTCATTTCGATGTGAAAATCGTCGAAGTTCGCGAAGCCACCGAAGCGGAGCTCAATCCGCCCAAGAGCCATTGCGATGGCTCCCACACCTGTTCCAGCTGTTCCGAAAACTAGGACCCGCGAAGAAAAAGTGTTTGCTTGAGGGGGCTATCGCTCGCGTGTCTTAATCGCCTTAGTCGCTGATCACCAGTCGGACCGATCCGGTTCGGCCAAACGTTTCGGGATGGTACATCTCCTCTGCTCGCGCCGGGGGAACGATATACTGCCCCGGTGTGGTCGCGCGCACGACGTAGCTGTACTTGTGGACCCCCTGCCAGAGGAGTGAGCTGAACGCTTCGGCGCGATTGTCGCGCAGATTTTGGTGCTCGTACCACGGGCGAATCCACCACCAGTAACGGGGCAGCTCATCCGGGTCGAGGGGAACCTCGCCGCTGATCGCCAATTCGGGATTGATCACCTCACACCCCGCGGGCAGGGGATCGATCAGGGCCACGTGGTAGCGGCGCGTTGGTGCCGCGAGGGTCAACTTCACCCGTACTAGGGCCCCGGCGCGAATGCGCCACGTCCCATCTTTGTCCTGCCGTACGTCGGTCGGGTCGTCGAGCGCTTCGTAGCGGCGCTCCACGGCGAAGCCGTGATCCACGGGATCGGGCTCCGGGTCGGCGGCTGCATAGGTCATCCCCAGCCGATAGTACAGCCGCCCCTTACCGGTCTTGGCGATGGTAAGCAGTTGTTCGCCCGGGATTCGGTGCAGGTGGGCCATGGGAATCGTCACCGCCGAACTATGGGTCGAGCGTCCTTTGAAGCGATGAATCCCCACTGACGCTGCTCCGAGCCAGGTCCTCGCCGTAAAGCGGGGTGTGACCTTCTCGTAAGCGTTGAAATAGCGCTCCAGTGCGCCCAAGATGAAGACGTTTTCTTGGGTATTGGCCCACTTGCCCTGCCGCCGATGCCCCAGCAACCCACG
>JANQET010000406.1 GCA_028278265.1 Myxococcota bacterium | reverse complement strand
ACGGGGACGCGGATACGGACACCGACACGGATGCGGACACGGACACAGATACCGACGCAGACACGGACTGTGAGGCGAATTGTACGGATCTTTGCTACTCGTGCCGGGTTCCCGGATCCATCGGCACCTGTGTGCCGGTTCCGGCGGGCCAGGATCCCGATGACGAATGCGCCGACGATCTTCCCGCGGCCGGATGCAACGGCGTGTGCAGTGCCGGCGGGACGTGCGTAAACCAGGATTGCCCGAACGGCACGAGTTGCAGCTCGGCCAATCTTTGCGACAGCAACAACTGCATCGACGATGTCTGCTGCAACGAGCCCTGCGATTTGGAGTGCCAGATCTGCAGCGGCCACGGGGGAGTACCCGCCGGCACCTGCGCCCGGGACGGACAGGTGGACGGCTGGTCCGATCCGGACTGGTGCGATCAAACAGGGGCCGTGTGTCACGAGCGCTGCCAGGCGGGCAGCTGCACCATGCCGTTGCACGACGACAACTGTACCTATGCCGGGTCGGACGCCTGCGACACGGTGACTTTCTATCGACAGGTGCCCGTCGACAACGGCTGGAACTGGGTCACCGATTGCCAGGACGCTGCGGGCGTGGACGGGGGCGCAGAGAACTGCCAGGCGCCGGGCAGCTGCATGTCCAAGGAGGATTGGTGCCAACCCCCCTCGACCGGCTGGACCCAACTCGAGCGGGCCACGCTGTGCTACATGTTCGAATCCGGCAGTTGCGAGGGTCAAGTCGGTCCATCGGTGATCGTGCCCACATCGGGACCGCCGGCGCCGTGTGCCCAGCCCGGCGAGCCGGAGGCGTTCTGCTCACCCGATCCGGTTTGCGAAATCGCCCTGCCCCCCCGTCCGATCTGGCCGGAGAGCGGCAGCAACGCCTGGGATCGACCCGAGCATTTCGATTACGATTCCGGTACCGCGGACTCCTTGATGGCGTTCGAGAACCGGCGTTTCGTATTTGATTCCCCGCTGACCGATCCCTTTGACCTGGGCGGACAAAGCCTCTTGCCGAGCTTTACTATCGAGTTCAGCTATGCTCGAGCTCCGTGGACCACGGCGGGAACGATTAGCAATGATCAATGTGCGATCGGTGCTGATCCGGACTTCCCAGGGATGGTCGTCTGCACCAATCCCGACGGCGCAGCTGGCGGTTTCCAACCGAGTTCGACAGCCTACTACGTGTACTGGCGAGCGGTGCAGAGCTACGAGTACGATCCCACGATCGGCCCGGTGAGCCAAGAGTCTCCGGTGTGGTCGATCCGATTGGGCGCCCCCAACGACCTGGACGATGACGGCCGTTCCGATTTGGCGGTGGGATTAGATCAAACCGATCCAGTGCTGTTCTTGGGGGCCTCCCTTGATTCAGGCTCGCCACCGGACTCGTCGATCGAGGCGGATGTTCAATTTTCGATTGCCCAGGCAGCGGCGGAACTGCGGCGCCGGCCGCACATGGTGGGGGATATCACTGGCGACGCCATCGAAGATTTGGTGATCAGCTACCACCCCCAAAACGAAGCGGGAGCCAATGGCGAGGTGGTGGGACCGATGGCGTTCATCGTCCCCGGGCGGAGCACCTGGCCGCCAACGTTGGAGCTGCGGGGCGGATCGGCGGATCCGTCGGTGATGAGAATCGCCCCGCCGGGGAGCGGTCAGCCGCTATGGCAAGCGCTGGACAGCTGGTTCGGAAAATCGATCACCGGGTTTGATCTCAACGGCGACGGCCAGGATGATCTGATCATCGCCCAGTATCGCAAAGAATTTGATGATATGTCCGGTGTGGTCTATCTCTTTTTCGGACCGATCGATGATCACCTGACCTGCAATCCCGCCGACGCGAACTACGCCACCAACGGTCCGGATGTGATCATCAACGGACTGACCGACGAGATGCTGGGCACGGCGATTTCCCAGGCAGGAGACGTGGACGGCGACGGTTACGTCGATCTGATTATCGGTGCAGGTGGGTTCAGCCGAGTCTACGTGGTGCGAGGCGGACCGTCCTTGCCCGCGACCGGCAGCCACAGCATCGATACGCTCGACTACTGGCGTTTCGGTCCGGTATATGACGACAATGCGCTCGGCGGCGGTGTGGCGACCAGGGCCGGCGATGTGAACCGGGACGGGTACGCGGATATTCTGTTCAGCGCGATGATGTACGGTGCTTTTGACGACAATGGTGCGAGCTACCTCGTGCTGGCGCCCGATCCGCCTGCTGCCGTCGATACGGATGTCGGCGATCTCTCCGGTTGGGATCGGATGCAGCTGCCGCTCCTCGCCTGTACCAGCGGCTGCAACCGGTACTACGGCAACGCGGTCTCTGCGGGGCGATTCAATGCCGACCTGGAAATCGATCTCTTTTCCTCCCTCTCGAGCGACGGGGACACGGCAGCCGATCCCGTGGTCTTGACCGATGGGCAGACCTACCTGGTGTTCGATCTGTTGGGTACCGACGGCGCATCACCGTTGGAGCTGGAGGCCGGCGCAGATGTGATCCTGCGCAGCGAAGCCGACGCGGATTCGGAGAGCAACGACTTCGGCCGGTATGCGACCAATATCGGCGACTTCGACCGGGACGGCTTGGATGACATCGCGGTCGGTGCGCCGAGGTTCAACTCGTTGCAAGGGGCGGTTTACGTGATCGCCGGATCGGTTTTGCACAGCTGGTCCGAGGAACCCACCACGCCGTTTTTCCCGCCGTCTTTCGACGACGCGATTAAAATAGAGGGCTTGCACGCACCGAACACGTATTTTGGCACGGGCATCGGTTCGTACCTGTCTCCAGTGCCGACCGCCGACACGTCACTCAACCGCTATTAGCGGCTGACAGCCGTTTTTAAAGGAGAGAAAAACCATGGCCATTCCAACGATCAGTTTTAGTGAGACCGATCCGACCAATGCGATGTCGTTTACCTGCGAGGTGCATTTCGTAGATTCTCCGATGACGATTGCCCAGGCCCAGGCCAACTTGGTCACGGTGACCAACGGCGGTGCCAATCCGTGGATTCGCATCGATGACTACCGGTTTCAGCGGACGATTGTTCCCGTGGTCAATTCACTGGTCACGGTGACCGTGCCCCTCGATTTGTACACCGATTCGGTGGGCGGCGGAAATCCGGAGACCAGCGAGACGATTCAACACGACATCACGCCGCCGGTGCCGGCGATCAGTTTCAGCGAGAGCGATCCGACCAGCGCGGCGACGTTCACTTGTAATATTCAATTTAACGGTGCCATTTCGACGATCGCCGACGCCCAGGCCAACCTGGTGGTGATCACAGGAGTGGATGCCCAATCGAGGAGCCGGATCGACGACGATGAATTTCAATGGACGTTGACCCCGACGGCCAACGCGTTGGTCAGTGTGACAGTGCCGGCCGATCTGTACGCGGACTTGGCGGGCAACGGCAACCCCGAGACGACAGAGACGATTCAGCACGATGTGACGCCGCCGGCGCCGACGATTGGCTTCAGCGAAAGCGATCCCACGAATGCGGCGACGTTCACGTGCACGATTCAATTCAACGGTGCCCCGGGAACGATCGCCGATGCCCAGGCCAACCTGGTGGTGATCACCGGGGTGGATGCCGAATCGCGGAGCCGGATCGACGACGATGAATTTCAATGGACGCTGACCCCGACGGCCAATGCACTGGTGAGCGTGACGGTACCGGCTGATCTGTACGCGGACGCAGCGGGCAACGGGAATCCGGAGACCACGGAGACGATTCAGCACGATGTGACGCCGCCGGTGCCGGTAATCAGCTTTTCGGAGAGCGACCCGACCAATGCGGCGACGTTCACGTGCACGATTCAGTTCAGCGGTGCGCCGGGAACGATCGCCGATGCCCAGGCCAGCCTGGTGGCGATCGCAGGGGTGGATGCCGAATCACGATCCCGGATTGACGACGATGAATTTCAGTGGACGCTGACCCCGACAGCCGATGCCCTGGTGAGCGTGACCGTGCCGGCTGATCTGTACACGGATGCTGCGGGCAACGGGAATCCGGAGACCACCGAGACGATTCAGCACGACGTCACGCCGCCGGCGCCTGTGATTAGCTTCAGTGTCAGCGATCCGACCAGTGCCGCGTCGTTTACCTGTGATGCGGCGTTCAACAATGCGGGATCGCCGATAACCCAGCCCCAGGCCGACTCGGTCGCGGTGACCGACGGGGGATCAGCCCCGTGGACCTATGTGAACGACTATCTGTACCAACGGACCATCACGCCAATCCCTGGGGCAACAGTCACGGTGAGTATGCCCTCGGGCACCTATACCGACGCGGCGGGCAACCCCAACGGGGCGACCAGCGAGACGATCACCCACGTGATCCCAATCGATTACCCGGTGCGCACCGAGACCAATGATCAGGTATTGCCCATCGGAAGGGAGCGGATGCGCTACTGGGCCAAGCTGCACGTGGACGTGGCACTCACCGATCCCCTGGTCTGGACCCTCGAAAACCACTCCGACGTGCTCGAGCTGGTCGACGAACCGGGCCTGGCAGCCAATGAAAAGGTGTTGCGCACCAAGCACGACGGACCGGACGCGTTGGCCATTCCCGACGGTTGGGCCGCGCTGAGCCCGTTGATTGTGCAGGTGAGCGCCGATATGGGCAGCCAGCACGGCTACGCGGAGTTGACCCTTACGGTTCAGGCCACGGCCGAAGACATTGATGTGGCGATTCTGCTCGACCGCTCCGGGTCGATGTGGGGCAATCGGTGGCTGGCGGCCAGCGGCGGGGCTCAGGCCTTTGCCGAATTGGTGGCCACAATTGGGTCGACCTATGATCACAATGTGGGGATTTATTGGTTTCAGGGCAACTGCGGGGATCGGATGACCGACCACACCACCTACGATCCCAATCCCTGGGTCGGCACCTTCGAAGACGGGGGCTCGGATTTTTCTTTGGGCACCAACCGCGCGCTGACCCACCACGGGGACATCGAGTCCACCTGTACCTCGGCGATGTACAACCCGGGACACTGCACGGGCATCGGCTGCGGCTTGGTGAAATGCAAGGAGGAACTGCAGACCCTCGTGAACGATCACGAGAAGGTCATCCTGGCCCTGTCCGATGGAATGGAAAATTGCCGTCCCTACCTGGACGAGGTGTTTCCCGATGGGGCAACCTCGACCTACTGGAGTGACGCCGAGGCGATGCGGCTCTACTTCGTCGCGGTGCTGACCAACACCAGCTGGGTGGAGAAGCTGCGCAACGTGGTTCATCGGACGTCGGGTATTCGCACCCAGGACGTCAAACACATCCTCCCCGGCACCACCGTCGGGGACGCCGGCACGTTGATCCACCAGTGGTTCTACGGGTCGTTCAAGAACCTGTTCGGCTACACCTCGCTCAACGAGATTCCCGATCCCACCTTGAAAGGGGGAGAGTGGGACACCCATCCGGTGACGGTCAATCTCGGTGTGGATCAGGTGATCCTTTATGCCCTGTTCGATGAGAAGGATGATGGAAAGTGGGCGTTCGGGGTGATCCCTCCGGGGCAGAAAAATGCGATCTATGTCGACCAGGCGGATCAATACGACGATGTGGTGGCGTTCGAAGGGCACGCCCACAAGACACTGGTGGTGCGGCTGCCGCTGAAGATCCCCGGCCATGAGCATCGCTGGGCCGGAAGTTGGCAGATCGTGATCGGTCGGCAGACCGGCGCGGCAAAGCGGAATTACGTGGTCGGTGCGATGGCCCATCAGGACGTCCAGTCCAAGCTCGACCTGCTGGTGCCCCACAAGCCGCTACAGGGGGACCGGGCGACCCTTCGCATCGCGCTCAAGGATCAGCACGGCAAGGCGATCAAAAACGCGGTGGTCAAGACCAAAATTCACGCGCCGGGAGAGTGGCCGGGGCACGCGGTGGCGATGGAGGTGGCCCGCAACCACAAGCTGGTCAAAGCGCTCAGACGGTCGAAATCCAAGGCGGCCCGAGATACGGCGCGGACAGCGGATCGCATGCTGCGGGAGCTGCTCGAGCGCAACGCCCTCGACGACGGAACGACAAAAACCATCACCGTCAGGCATGTGACCAACGGGGTCTATCGCGCCGACGTAGCGCTGACTAAGGCGGGTAACTACAATTTCGAGATTTCAGTCACCGGGGCGCGCCCGACATCCACTGCGGAGATCAAGACCAAAATAGGTGCCGCAAAAAAGAATATCAAAGAGATTTACCCCGAGCCCAAAGTGGTCGCCTCCGAGTTGGCCTACCTCAACAAGCACGCCGCCGATCAGCAGGCGTTTCAAATCGCGCACCGGGAACAGGTCAGCGTGCAGTTTCTGCCCCAGGCGAGCAAGTCGGATGTGCAGGGCTACTTTGTCGATGAAAAGACGATCCGCCTGCGCGTGCTGCCCCGCAACAAGACCGGCACCCTGCTCGGACCGGGCTGGGCCGACGGCGTTCAATTTTCGGTCCCCGGAGTGAGCCACACCTGGACCGGTGACGACGCGGCGGACGGCATCTACTCGATCGATATCCCGGTCACGGCTGAGGATCCTCACGTGGAACGGACTGGGCGACTCATCGTGGCCACCCGCTTGAGCGTGACCCATCCCCGGCACGGAGCGGTCGTGCCCAAAGAACATCAACTGCCCCTCGATGGATTCAGCGTCACCGTGCTGGGCGTGAAAATACCGATTACCGTCTTCGCCCTCATCGGCAACGCCCGCTCCAAAGAGACCCACCTGGTCACCTGTCGGCACGCGGCGAGAATCAGCCCCAAGAACAAGGTTTACATTCACGATCTCAAAGAAGCGCAAAAGAGCGGCTACGACACCTGCGAGTGGTGCCTCCCGCTAATCTGCAACACCAATCCCACCAGCATGGAAGCGCACAAGCCGTTCTGCGCCCACGTCAGAAGAATCGCCAAAGCCAATCGCCTCACCGTGCACTACTGGACCCAAGCCGAAAAGATGGGATTCGACGGGTGTCGCTACTGCCTGCCGGAGCATCATACGCGGTAGTGATTAGCCAAAGCGCGGGAGGAAGTTGACTGAACACCGACTTCCCGTCGAAAATGAAAACAGTCGGGGTAGCTTTTTTTTTTCAACACTGGTCTATTATGTAGAGAGCACTGCGCCGATCATCAGGAGAACGAAATATGGCTGAAAAGACACCCTTCATCCAAAGATTCCTCATCCGCAATGTGAGACATCTGAAAAATATTGATATCGAGATTGATGATGACCACCGTCGCACATTGATCCTCACAGGGCCAAATGGTTCGGGAAAGACTTCGGTGTTGGAGGCGCTGGGAAAATTTTTTCAGTTTATTACTAGCAGGCGACCAGCGAGTATTGAAAATTTGCGAACGAGGAAGGATCTGATCGAAAAACAACTTGAAGAGCTCAAGAACCAACTTGGGAGCAATCAGAATCGGGTTCGGGAGAGCGATAGCGAATATGAGAATCAGATAAAACACAAAAACGACCTCATTTCACAACTCCAAAATATAGAGAAGGATTTAGCGCCCCATGAATCATTCGTCGTCCCGCAACTATCTGATGTCTCAACGACCATTGAGTCCTATCATGCGGGTAATTTTCTCATCGCGTTCTTTGGCGCCAAAAGAGAATCCAAAATAGAGTCGGTTGCCGGCCCAAAAAAATTGGAGCTGCCAAAGGTTTCACCGGTTGAACAACAGTTACTGGCGCCCATGTTCCTACAATTCCTGGTCAATCAGGAAACACGGGCCGACCATTTTCATAGGAAGGGCAACACCGAAGACGCTGAAAATGTTGAAAAATGGAAGAACAGTATCCGGGATAGATTTCGTTCTTTGTTCCAAAATGAAAAACTAGAACTTGTCTATGATATTGACAACTTTGATTTCACAATCGAGATGCCGGGCAGAGAGCCGTTCCGTCTTGTAGAAAATCAACTCGCCGACGGCTACTCCTCGGTTATCGAGGTTATTGCTGAATTGGTGCTTCGAATGGAGAGTGTTGCACCGGGCCGATACGATATGCCGGGTATTGTGCTCATTGATGAAATTGAAACGCATCTTCACATCGAGCTACAAAAGGAGATTCTTCCGTTTCTGACAGATTTCTTTCCCAACATTCAGTTCGTTGTCACCACACATTCACCGTTCGTCCTAAATTCTCTGGCTGACTCTGTTGTTTTTGATCTAGAGACATCCAAACGATGGGAATGCATGGCGCCGCTATCAGCCAGTACGATCATCGAGGAGTATTTCGATTCAAATCTCTATTCTTCGAAGAGTCGAATCATGCTTGAGAAGTATCGCGAGCTATCACAAAACAAGTCGCGTGAACCAGATGAAGAGGCTGAGCTAATTCATTTACGAAAACAACTCGATGCCGTAGATTTCGACCAATCGCCTGAGCTCGTAGCGTATTACAAGGGCCTCCGTGCCAAGGAACGCCCGCAATGATTGCAATAAAGAAGGTGACCGATGGAGCGTTGCAGGCACAACTGGACGACGCAAAAAACACCAACAGGGAAAGCGTCTATCGAGAAGGACCAGTTTACGCACAAATAAAAGAGGACTTCCACGGGAAATGCTACCTCTGCGAAGACGACGAAGCCACATCGATAAACATTGAACACTTTGAACCACACAAAGGGAACTTGGAAAAAAAGTATGATTGGGAAAATTTGTTCTACTCTTGTGGACATTGCAACAATCTAAAAGGAGACAGATTCTGGCCCCTTTTAAACTGCACCAATCCCAACGACCAAGTCTGGGAATGTATTGAACTCCGATTCATCCCGTTCCCGAAAGCCGATGTTGAGATCATCGCCCATCCAAGTGACGGAAAAGAGGAAAAGTGCAAAAATACAGTCGACCTACTCAGAAAGACCATTGGTGGCAAGGGCACAACTCGCATGAAAAGGGATGAGGCCAATGCTCTTAGACGAAAAATACTCAGGGTGTACAAAGACATGGCCGAACGCATCGCCGATTCCGATGAAGCAGGCATAAAAAAATCGGTTGCTGATTCGGCGCCGTTTGCAGGCCTCCAGCGATGGACGTTAAAAAACGAGCACCCAGATCTATTCGAAAAAATATTTGGAACCAGTGATTAGATTAGAAGGATAAGTCACAGCACTCCCGTCTTGAAACCAGCTTTAGAAGGAGCCGTCCAACGGCTCCAACAGGAATGCCCGCTGTACCGTTTCTGTAAGCAGAACGCCGTCACTGGTCAGGGCGAACAGCTTGACGCTGACTGACGTTTGATTCTGGTCGGTTAGGGGTACTTCTGACCAAACCTCGAACGATGTGTTGGTTTTGCGGAGCTTGTCCGGTGAGGACCACGTTTCTCCTCCATCGGTGGACAGCCATAGCCAGCCGATAAAGGACAGAGGCCGGTCGTCCGTTGTGCTCGGCTCGATTTGCACGGAGAACCGGAGGTGACATGAATCACCGGCTTCACACTTGACCCGATTGACCAAGTTGAGGTTTTCGACCTGATAGGTGGTGTTGGGAATCGATATTTCCCCTTGATCTTCGTTGGAGGATATTAGGGTGACCGTTGTTGATGTCTCTACGGGGGAATCGGTTGAGCTCGGGCTGCTTTTGCTATTGACGGTGAGGCCGACAACCGAGGGGGAGGGGGGCAGCTCAAAATAGGTTGAGAAATACCAGTCGGTGAACGCCACCTGCTCGCCGTTGACGAAGGCGGTCAAGCTGAACCAATCGGGCCAGTCCAGCATCGGCCAGCCGGGATGCCCCTTCGGATCGACGAAACACTGGCCGTCGACACTCAGCTCGTCACCGTCGCGGATGACCTCGTTGAACGCCGGCTTTACCGGGCGCTCCCCCCAGTGGGCGGTTTGGTGTTCACCGGGTTGCCACACCTTCCCCGGAAGGAGCCATCCGTTGATTAACGAGTATTCCCCATCTTCAAAGACGACTTCCCAGGGCTCGGGCTCGTAGGCAAGGCCGAAAGTGGCAATTTGCGGTGTGTAGAATTCCCGTTGAACGAGGGGTCGGTCTAGTGGGTTGAGGAAAGTGAGCACCAGGCCACAGGCGGATGGAAACAGTGTCCAATCGGTGGGGCACATGAAGTTGCCCACGTATCCTTGCCCCGGTTTTTCAAAATGAAAGTGGTGGTCCCTTACACCCGCCTGCTGCAGATCCGTTTCGGTGATGCGCAGCACATAGGGATCATCTTGCTCGCGTGCTTCGGCAATATTGTAGATGACCGGGCTTTGCTCCAGCGGGTCGTGCCCCCGGATCCAATTGTTGATCACCCCAAACTGGCCGACGGTCGGTTTTTTGTTGCTGAAGGTATACAACTCGTGCACGCCGGAGATGCCAAACGGATATGAGCCGATTTGGTTGGGCCAGGTGTACTCCATATAGGAGTGAAAATATCGCGTCTCCGTGGCGAGCGGATCCGCTTCGATTTCGAGCAGCACGGGTCTTGCCTGACGGGCATCCAGGGTCACGCCGGAGCTGCCCGCTCCCACCAAATGCTCCAAATGGGAAACCCGATACAGAGAAAACTTCGGCCCATCCAGCTTCCACATTTTCATCATGATATTGTAGGTGCCGGCCGGGACCCGAAGATGGAGTCGACCGTTGTGATCGGGATGGTCGGTCCAGGGGTCAGAAATGAATCCCTGTAGATCCAGGGCATCATAGACGTACACATCGGTCATGTCGGGATCAGCGGCCCCGTCCGGTCCGATCGTATCAACGATCAACGGGTAGAGCCGTGCCTGTTTGGTCAGTCCGAGGATGCCGCGGGCGACAAGACGCTCACCATCGAATGCTTTGAGCTCTCCTTCGAATACCTGCTGCATTTTTGGCGACGGCAACAACGTCATATCGATTCCGATAGTGACCTCGGCGATTTCCCCCGGCGCAAGGGTCACCTGTGGTGAGGAGAGGGAAATCGCGTGATCAAACGACGCTTCTTCAGAGCGAAGCTCAATCGACAGATCGAGCGTCCTGGTCTGTTCGGTGTGATTGCGCAGCGTGACCGTGCGTTCCACGTGCTCGACTTCCCAGGTGACCAGCCCGATGCTGACATTGGCCGGTGAAAATACGAACTCGGTGGACAGCGCCTGATCGATTTTCATCAACCCTGCGCCCTGCTCATACACGCTGATTTTGTATTCGGGATCCCAATAGGCGATGATGGTTTCGCTGGAGGAGAGCAACCGGTCTTTTGCCAGCTGGGGGGTCAGCAGGAGGCCGTCTTCGCGCGCCTGCTGGATCATCAGCGCAACGCCGCCGGAGACAACGGGCGTAGAAGCGCTGGTACCGGACTCGGCAAAGTAGGGATCGAGCGGATCGCAACCCAAGTCGGGCACAGAGGAGGCGCATGCCGCGATAATGTCCACGCCAGGTGCGACGAGATCGGGTTTGAGATGGAAATCGCCGGCAGTGGGACCGCCGCTGGAAAAGCCCGAAACGTAGAACGGCTCGGATTTGTTGCTCGCGCCGACCGCGATGGCCTGCTCGGCGATGGCCGGGCTGTTAATCGAATAGTAGCCCCCGTCATTGCCTGCCGCGGCCACAATGACCACCCCATGCTCGGTGACCATCTGGTTGACCAGCTCAACCAGGGGATCTTCCTCACCAGGGGTAACCCAGCCGCCCAAGCTCATGGAAATGACATCGGCCTCGATTGCCGGTTCGTCACCACGAATATCGTTCGTGCCCAAGGTCGCAACGAGAATACCCTGCATAACGTCGCTTTCCAGCGCCCATCCGTATCGATTGATAACTTTGACGTTCATCAATCGGGCACCCGGGGCCATTCCTTGGTACAGCCCCTCTTTTGCAGCGCCGGTTCCCACGGCAATGCTGGCGACAAAGGTGCCGTGACCATAAGTATCAACCGGTGTACCGTCGCATTGTTCGGGATCGGTTGTGGTAAAACAGGTCAAATCCTCATTCACGACCAACTTTGACGTACCGTCTTCAAAAAAGAAGTCCGGATGGGCGTCGTCCACGCCGGTATCGAGCACGGCAACATTGATCCCGTCGCCACGCAAGCCGAATTCCTGGTGGGCCACATCGGCACCGACCGCTGGAAGCGCTTGGTCGAGCAGAGCCTTGAACACCCGATTGGGCCGAAACTTGCTGATACCGGCAAGCGTTATGGTGGGCTTCCGACCGGTTTGCTGCCAGAGGGGATCGGTTCGTGAATGCAGCTGTTTTTTGTCAACGCTGATGGTCGCCAAGCCGCCGGTCGCCAAGCGCCGATAATTGAGTGCCTTGCCGATCGCAGATCGCTGCATTGTCGTCGAATCATCGGTCGTGATGATCGCCGAGACGAAGCGCTGATGCGCGTCATCCATTTTGTTGTCGATGAGATAATCAATGTTGAAGAACCGGGCATCCACAACACCGGGGACCAGGTGTTTGACATCCGCGGGGATCAAATGCAGCCCCTTTTGGGGGTGGCTCACGCGGGAAAACGCCACCGGTCCCGTCGGCCTGGCTGCCTGGTCGACCACGACCGTCCATCTGCCGTCGCTGGTCTTGGTCACTTCGAGGCGGTCGCCGGTAATGAGCGTCAGGGTATGATGGGCCACTTTTTTCGGTGGCTGCGTCACGCCCGATGGGGTGTGTTCCATTTCAAGGGATTCGATATTGCCCGAGCACCCCCCGCACAATGACCAGAGCACAAGGATCGCCGGTCCAATCATCAGTCGATTCATTGCTTCACTCCTGTTGTTGATCCCGCTCTGTAAAGATAAAACGAGGTGACGGCATGAGTTGGACGAAAAAAGAAGGATCATCACAAACGAGGTTACTTGGAAAATCACCCATTTGGGTGATGACAAGTCCGTTGTACTTCGGGTTATCCTTGGCGGTTGAATGAGAATAATAAATGCTCAGCTCAGGCTGGCGAAAGAACGAACTGTGGGAAATATCAAAAGGCGTTTCGTTCATTGTGATGACCGGGCGTCACCCCACAACGCAAAGAGGTGATCTATGGCGCGAACCCTAATCATCGGATGTGCACACGGTATGGGCGGGACAAACGCGGGGTGGAACGACTCCCACAATCCGCGAGTGCCCTGGCTCACCCCTTCGAATTCGAGCCGGTACGATCAGTATCTTCGCGAAAGTGTCGTCTGCCAGTCCGATAAAATAGGCGCAATGGTGAAATGGGGATATTTGTTCAAAGCGTGCATCGACGCCGGGATTGAGCTGAAGGAGAACAATCAGATCGACGAATTTCGTATCTTTTTTTCCAGGGGAACCTTCTTCGGCAAAACCGAAAAGTGGATGAATTTGGAGATGCGGGATTGCATTGATGAAGAATTCGAAAATCCGTTTGTGATTGCCGTGGGCAAGAGCTTTGGCGGGTTCGATATTGTACGCGGCGTTTCCGGAATTGGCAGAAAAAGGAAATACCGGCCAATCGACACGGACTTGATGATTCTCATCGATCCGGATGAGAGCTTGGACACAGGCAACAGCCAGAAGAACATCATCCCAACCAACGTAAAACGGGTGATAAACTTTACGCAGAACCAGACAACCGGACCCCTCCCCGACATGCCCGAGATTCTACGGGGTCATCTTGTCGGACCGGTTGAGGGCAACGAAATCTCTCAAATCGAGAACATCAGTTTTGACAAAGATACTCACTTTCCGCCTGACGCAGAGGTCTTTCCCAATCAATTACTCAACCACTGGACCATCGATGAGTACATTCCCGTGGTGGGATACAACGGATGGACACTGGCCAGCATCATCGTCAAAGGGACGCAAGGAGAACTGCCGCCGAGTTTGACGGGATAGACGAATAACCTCCACACATCCCAAGTGGGGATAGGCTATGGCGTGCAGGTGCCGTTGACGCAGGTAGCTTCTCCGTTGCAACGATGGGTCGGCGAGCATTCCATTAACAGCATGTGTTCGGGGTATGAAAAGGCATCTTCCAGCTTTGTCACAAAAGACGGCATTGCCGTGTTGGCGCCTCGATAAATGGCAATCCCATCCGAGTCACGTACGTACAGGAATCCGTTTTGATCGAGGATCGATTGATAGGGCAGCACCAGATGCTCGTCTCCGATCACGGCCAGTGGATCCTGTTCCCCGCTAATGGATGAGGCATTGTCGAAAACCAGCACTTTGTACACCGGGTACTCGAGAACCGTCACCACCAGGCGATCGCCGCGGATGTAGATGTCGGTAATATCACCGAGTTCAGATGCTGCCCCCAATGTCGCATCGGCCGGTTTGGCGCTGCTCACTTGAGAAATATTGTTCCAAATTCTGAGGAACGGCTCGGCGACGTTCCCCACATACAACCGATCTTTGGCGATCGCCATGGCCCAGGGGTTGACCGACGCGGCCAGGGTCCAATCATTTGGGTTGTCTCCGGATTGATTCAGCGGGTTGTTCCAGACCAGCACCCCTGCCCCGGAGGTTTGGCCACCGAACAATCTTTGGCCCACCTCATCATAGCAGCCGGATTCAATCTGCTCCGAACTGTGGGAAAAACTGGCCTGGACCGGGGAGGTACCGCTCAAATTCGGTGCGTCGTCGAAAAGCTGGATATCGGTGCCATTCAGCGCCCAGAGGTGATTCCCACTGTCGAAGAACATTTTTGCACCCCCTGCACTCACATGTTCATCGGCTTCGGCGCCGTCGGCCAGCTTCGAGGCGTTATCATAGACATGAACCGGCTTCGTCCCTCCTGTGGCGTAGACAAACAACCGATCCCGATGCAAACCGAGTCCTCTACCGACGAACGATCCAGGCAACGGCGCTGCGGTAATATCAGCATCCCGATCCGCGGTAATCTGATCGGCTTCTTCCCATATCATCAATGCCGAGCTCGAGGAACTGCCGTCCGCAACGAACAATTTGGGGTAGCCGGGCGACAAATCGGTGTCGGTATCCGAGTCCGCGTCCGAATCCGAATCGGTGTCGGTATCGGAGTCCGTGTCTGAATCCGTGTCCGAATCCGAGTCTGTGTCGGTATCGGAGTCCGCGTCCGAATCCGAATCGGTGTCGGTATCGGAGTCCGTGTCCGAATCCGAGTCTGTGTCGGTATCGGAGTCCGTGTCTGAGTCCGTGTCCGAATCCGAGTCCGTGTCGGTATCGGAATCCGTGTCTGAGTCCGTGTCCGCATCCGAATCGGCGTCGGTATCGGAATCCGTGTCTGCATCCGAATCGGCGTCGGTGTCCGAATCCGAGTCGGCGTCCGTATCTGTGTCCGTATCTGTGTCTGTATCCATATCGGCGTCGGTATCCGTGTCTCCTCCGTTGTCGGTTTCAGTATCACCTCCGTCCGGTTCAGGAGCATCACCATCTCCGCCGCCACAACCGATCATTATCCCAGAAAGAGCCCAACTAAATACCATGATAAAAGCGACCAATCGTTTCATCGATTTCTCCTTCCTCTCGGGTATTTTATCGGTCCTTTTTCTGTCAAATCGACCTTCGCTTGTTTATCTAAAAACTATTTAGGGCAACATTTTGGACGAATTAATTCATGCTGGGTACCGCAATCCAGCAATACAGCGACGCACCGAGAGCGCTGAGCCGCCGCCTCCCCAAGACTCACGACTGAGGCATGCCTAGAGAGGTACATCGAGGGAGCACACCGCAGTGGAGGCTGATGGAGCGTCACTCGAATGCCGCTGAAATATGGATTTGAAGCACTATGCCCAAAACAAGCGAAGTTTGCTCCTGCGAGCGGCTTTTTTTGGCGGAGAAATGTGGTTTTTTTTAACGTAGGCAGGCGATTGGGTCAGATGTCGATATCTTTCTCATTGATTCTTCTTGAGCAAGAAAGCTCGTTTCACGGTTTCACTGAGCAGCACCCCATCACTGGTAAAGGCGAACAACTTCACGCTGACCGGCAACGGATCGTCCTCGGATAGCCTGATACGGGAACGCACTGTGAGAGCGCTGCCTTTTTTGTATTGCCAATCCGGGGAGAACCAGGTTGCGCCGTCGTCGGTCGACAACAGTATCCAACCGAAAAACGATACTGGTTCGATTGCGTAATTAATCGGTTCGAAATTTACGGAAAATCGCAACCGGCAGGTGCGGTCGCCCTGGCAGATGACTTGATTGAAGTCGTTGAGGTCCCGAACCTGGTAGCGAGTGTTGGGGATTTGAACCGGTACTACCTCATTGCCTGTCGTAATAAACGTCGCCGAGGTGGTGGTCTCGACCGGATAGTCGGTCAGGCTGGGGCTGCTCTTGCTTTTCAGGGTCAGGTCCACCAGCGCCGGCGCGGTGGGCAGGGGTGTCTCGGCGTAGTAGATGTCGTCGAGCAGGGCGGTTTGGGCTCCGTTGACCGACACTGCCAGGCTCAATCCGTCGGGCCAACTGACATAGTCCAAGCTATAGTGGCCCTGTGGATCTTCAACTGAATGACCCCAAATACCCAGGGTGTTGTCGATTTGCCAAACGTGCTGATAGGCCGGTTTCATCGGTCGTTGACCCCAATGGACCCGTTGTTGCTCTCCGGGTTGCCAGACCTTTCCTTCAATCAATACGCCGTCGACGATAGTCTGTTCATTGTCCCACAAGAGGAGCTCCCAGGGCAGCGGTTCGTACAGGGTGTTGTGGGCGGCAACCAGCGGGTTGTAGTACTGGCGCTGGACCGCGGGTAGCGGTGTGAGATACGACCAGATCCAAACGAAATTGCAGTAGAGCGGCAGCACGGTCAGATCGGTGGGGCAGGCCCATTCGCCGATATATCCCTCGGTGAGTCGCTCGGAGTGATAGTGAATGTCGGCCATTCCCGCATTCTCGAGGTCTGTCTCTGTGACGCGAAGCAGGTAGGGCTCGTCCCGGCCCCGGGTGTCGGTCCAGTTGTAGAGCACTTCACTTTCCCACCACGGCTCGTGTCCCCTGACCCACTGGCTGAGCACGCCGAAGGTGCCGATGGTCGATTGCTTGTTGCTGTACACCATCAACTGATCGAACCCACTGGAGCCGACCGAAATAGACCACCCGTCTCCAGGCCAGACATACTCCCAAGTGGTGCTGAACTCCTTGGTCGATGTGGCCAGGGGATCGGCCGCCAGATCGAAGACCACCGGCTCGGCCAAGCGGGCGTCGAGCACCGCGCTCGTTGCGGTATTGGCCACCTCCAGCTCCAGCTCGGAAACCCGGGTGTGCCTGGCGAGTTCGTCAGCGAAGTCGTAGATTTCCAGGGTCAGATTGTAGATGCCTGCCGGTACGCGCAGTCGCAAGTAGCCCTCAGCATCGGGAAACGTGACCCACGGATCATTGAAGAAGCCTGCTGAATCTTCAGCATCGTAGACATACACATCGGGCCAGAACGGCGGCCCCCCGTCGAGGCCGATGGTTTGGATCGTGAGTGGATAGAGCTCTCCCTCCTTGGTAAAGCCCAAGATGCTGTGAGCCGCCAATTGCCCATTCACCTGGGCAGTGATTCGACCGTCGAACGCCTGCTGCAATTTGGGCAAGGGCAGCGCTTGCAGGTCGACCCGAACGGTCAGCTCGGCGGTAGCCCCCGGTGCCAGGGTTACTTGAGACGGGGTGAGGGAAATAGCGTCGCTGTAGTCCAGATATTCCGAAGTGAGGGCAATGGCCAAATCGACCGTTTTTGTTTGGTCGGACCGGTTGGTCAGTTGCGCGGTTCGCTCCCACTCGGCCACATCGTAGGTGAACAATCCGAGGCTCAGATTGGCCGGCGAGAAAACGAGCTCGGCGGTCAGGGCCCGATCGAGCTTCATCAATCCGGCGCCCTGCTCATATGCGCTGGCGGGCTGATCCGGATCCCACAAAGACGTCAACACCTCGCTGCTCGAGAGCAACCGGTCCTTCAGCGCCTGGGGGCTCAACAATTGACCGCTCCCGGCGGCGTGCTCGACGAGGAGAGCCGCCCCACCGGCAACCACCGGGGTGGCCATGCTGGTGCCCGACATGGCGATGTAGGGCGCGAGGGGATCACACTCCAACCAGTAGGAAAAAGAGCTGCACGCGGCGATGATCTCCTCCCCCGGGGCGACGATATCGGGTTTGAGCGCGAACTCGCCTCGGGTCGGACCGCGGCTGGAAAAGTCACTCACCACAAACGGCGCCCATTTCGTACTCGACCCCACGGCGAGGGCCCCCGCGGCGGCTGCCGGGCTCCCTACCGTAAAGGCATTCCAATCATTGCCCGCGGCGACCACTACAATAACTCCGTGGTCGTTGACCACCTGGTTGACCGCCGCAATCATCGGGTCTTCTCCATCGGTGAGCACCGGTCCCCCCAGGCTCATCGAAATCACATCTGCTTCGATCTCCGGCTCATCCCCGCGAACGTCATTGGTGCCCAATGCCGCGACGAAGATCCCTTGGATAATATCGGTCTCCAAGCCGAACCCCATGCTGTTGAGTACCTTGACGTTCATCAACCAGGCTTCAGGCGCCACCCCTCGGTACAGACCGTCGCTGCCCGCGCCGGTGCCCACGGCGATGCTGGAGACATGGGTTCCATGGCCTTCCAGGTCCAGCGGGGTGTCTTCGCAATAAAAGGGATCGTCGGTGGTAAAACAGGTCAGGTTTTCATCGACCACCAACTTTGACGAACCATCTTCAAAATAGAAATCCGGATGGGCGCTGTCCACCCCGGTGTCGAGCACCGCCAGATTGATCCCCTTGCCGTAGAGTCCGTGGGTCTGCTGGGCCACGTCTCCGCCAACTGCTGGAACCGCCTCGGCGAGCAGCGCTTTGAATACCCGATTGGGGCGAAGCTTTTTGACTCCGCTCAGGGTCAAACCGGCCCGCTGACCGGTAAATTGCCAGAGGGGATTGGCCCGCCCGCGCAGCTGATTTTTGCTCACGGTGATAGTGCTCAAACCGGCGGCAGGTAGTCGGCGGTAGTTGAGCGCAGTGCTGACCGTGGCTCGCTGGTGCGCGGACGAGTCTTCAGTGGAAACGATCGCCGAGACAAAACTCTGATGCGCATCATCCATTTTGTGCTCAATGAGATATTCAATGTTGAAGAACTGTGCATCCATCACCTCGGGAATGAGGTGTTTCACATCCACGGGCATCACATAAAGCCCCTTTTTCGGATGGCGAAATCGCGTAAAAGCTACTGGTCCCGAAGACCGCGGCGCTTGGTCAATCGCCACTTTCCATGATCCATCGGCGCTTTTTAAGACCTCGAGCCGGTCACCGGTAATCAGGGTGAGGGTGTGCCGCTCCGGGGCAGAGGGCGGTCGCGCCTGATCCAATGAGATGCTGTCCACGTCGAGAGGCGTGCTTTCATCATCACATCCAACGGAAAGTGACAACGCCATCAGCAAAACCGATCCAACCAACAGTCGCTTCATTGCTCTCCTCCTTGTTAAAATCCGCGCAAGAGCGGATCGATACATCCAATCCCCGCTTTTGAGACTTCGAAACAATACTTGCTGCATGTTTAATGACGGTCCGCTTCACAATGTTCAGTTTTTTTGCTCCAAGGAAAAGTTACCGTCTGGCAGCGAACCGGGGGAGAGCCGAATTGGTGGTCATCGAGTATGTGCAGTGGGTTTGTGAGTGGGAAATAGGCCAATAGACCGCGCAGGCGATCCGTGCTACGGGGTGTTCTCCAACGCCTCAATAATCTCTTGGGCGTTCAAAACTTTTGCAAATCCACGGCGAAGCACTTTGAGCTCGTTTTCGTGCATCTCTGGTAGATCGGTGGCATTGACGTCACTTCCGAACACCACCTTGAATCCCCGTTCGAATGCTTGACGTGCGGTGGCGCCGCAGCAGAAGTTGGTCAATGTTCCGCTGATGATCACGGTGTCTTTATTCAAATTCTTCAAGATGGTTTCCAAAGGGGTATCAATAAAGGCGCCGTATGATGGTTTGTAAATGACCACATCCTCCGGCTCCGGGCTCAATGCGTCGCAAATTGGATCGCGCTCGTCAGCCGTCGTTTGAGGGTGATGCTCGAGTGGTTTCCCCAGCGGCATCAGGGACAGCGAATGGGGACGATCCAAACGGTGGTGCGTATGGCCAAACGCAGTGTAGATGATTGGTACTTTCTGTCGCCGGCAACGCTCAATCAGTTTTCCCAGCGTTGAGATTTGACCTGTTGCTGCTGGAACCCAGTATGGAGAGCGCCCTGGCGTCACAAACGATTCTTGCATGTCGATGACGATTAGAGCACACTTGCTTCGATCAATCGTAAAATTGGCCGAGCCGGTTTCATATTCTTGTCGGGCTTTGGCCCTGACTTGTTCTTCTGATGTAGAGATAATCATAAAATTATGCCTCCTCGTTGAGCTGCTCGAGGTGCTCGCGCAGTTTTTTGAGCAACCGCGACAGCTGTTGCTGTTCGTTTGGTTTCAAACAGGAGATTGGATCAAATTCGGTGTGACCGGTCCGATACTTGTCTAGAGGAACGGCGGCCAGCTTTTTTTTACCCTTTGCAGTAATTGCAATGCGAACAAATTTTCGGTTGTCTGGATCGGTCGTTCGTTTGACCCATTTCCTGCGTTCCATCGTATTGACGATCGATGTCGCAGTGGGGCGATCGCAGAACAATAAACGTGCGACCTGAGCGGGATACAGGTATGGACGTTCTGAAAGTTGTCGCAACAAGTAAATCTGCTTCGGGGTCACCCCCCAAGGCCGCAGGGCACGCGTCAAATGGCGAACCCAGGTCAGGTGTAAAAAACTGATTCGGGCCATAATGGTGTCTGGTGGCTGCTTCATGATTTGAAATCTAATGATTAGAACTCTAATTGTCAAGCGAAATCGGACCCCTTTGTTTTGGGGCTAGATCTCCGGCTCGCAACGGATGTGCAGCTCCATTCGCTGTGACGATGCCAGCTCGCGGACTCGTGCCTTCAGTGTTCCCTCTTGGATCAGACGGTAGAGGTTGGATCCAGGACAGGTTCCTTCGGTGTGATCCCGGTGACCCTGGATGGTCTCCACATCGGTGTCGAACGCTTGCACGGCCCAGGTCGACAATTTCGTCAGCGCCTCGATAGCCGGCTTGGTCGGCGTCTGTTCGTCGAAATCCCCCAGCAGGCAGATCAACAGGTGCCCGGTGGGATCGTAGTCGGTCTGGGTTTCACCGACCGCGTTGAACGGCCGCCCCTCGTACACCCCGCCGTTTGGATCGATAATGAAGTGGTATGCAATGTCGTTAAAACCAACGGTCTCGCTCTGGTGATACTGCTGCATCTTTTTTAGCCGCTCGGCGGTGTTTTGCGCTGAGGTGTGACGTACTCCTTGATGATGGAGGGTTATTCGGTGGATATGATGATCGCGATAGGATCGTGTCATCGGCTTGGCACCCCACTGCTGGCGACAGACGACTTCCACCTGATCGTGCGGGCCATCTTCGGTCAGGGGTTTGTCCCCGTATGACAACGCGCGCAGCATTGTGCGCACGGTTTGTCGCTGTCCCTTGGCAAACGCCCGGGCGGCCTCCCGGTGGATACCCCGGTGATCCTTGCCCGCCGCGACGGCGCGGATTATGCCCAGCACGGTGAAGGCGCTGGGAAAGGTGAGCTGGGTGTTCAGCGCGAGGATGTGATTGGTCCGGCGTTGAATCGCGGGGCGGAAGTAGTTGTCGCTATGGCAGGCCAGGCCGAACACCCCTTTGTGCAGGGTCGTCTGCCCGCGGGTGTGGGACAGCAGCGACGCCTCATCGCGCACGTCCATGAAGTAGTCATGTCCCACATAACCGACGATGTGGGCGCCACCGCCGAATTGGATGGTCGTCTGCCCATCGATGTCAATGATCTCCGGTCGATCCCCTGAAACCGCCTTTAGGTAGTCCACCATCGCCCCATGGATTTCGGTTCCCCGATACCCCAGCCCAACCACATAGACCGGAAATCTACCGCTTACCCCCCGCTTGGCCAGCGCACCGCCCGGGCGAAAACGTCGGGTCCATACACCTGTGATGGCTATTTTGTCGGTTGCCGAGGGTCGGTAGAGGACCCGCTTCCAGGGCTGCGTGCGCAGATGACCCATCAGGCCGCCGCTCGAGGCCCAGTAGAGATTGCGCTCCGGATGATCTCCCTGACAAATGCGCGGATTCTTCGTCCGAACGATTCCCTGGGACGCGTTGTCGCAAAGCGCCACGTACACCGTAACCACCAGTGGCTTACCCTGTTTCAAGTCGCCGGCCAATCGATCGTAGAAATCGCCGATGGATTTTCCGGGATAGACAGGGCTGCTCGATACCGGATTCCGTTGGGCCGTCCCTGAAAGCGCAAACGACCCCACCAACCAGCAGACGAGTGCGAACACCGGCCCGCGCCACCGGCCATGGGCCAGCCCCATTTCCCTCTGTCCCCTTTGCCCATTCATGATTCTGCTGTCTATCTGCCCGTTGGCCTTTCTTTTTGTCCAATTGCAAACGTGGTCCCTACAGTTTAGCAAAAATAAACCGATGTTGTCTTTTTGTACGTAACACCGAGCCATGACAGGGCAGTGACACTGGTCCTAACTCGACTTTTATCGAAACGATAGGAGGAATGATGAGAAGAGACGATCCCGAGCAATTGTTGTGCAACGTCAGACGCGAATTTGGGGAACACGGCGGCGTGGTGCCATCTATCTCACGCTCCACGACATTTACGGTGATGGAGCCGGAGACAATGCCCCTGATCTTTGAGGGGGAGCGGGGGCCGGACAACGGCGGATGCTATTTGTACAGTCGTCATTACAACCCGACCGTATCGGTGCTGGGTCGCCAATTGGCCGGTCTGGAGGGGATGGAGGCGGGCCTGTGTACGGCCAGCGGTATGGCGGCGATTACCTGCACGCTGCTGCAATTGTGTCAAAGCGGGGATCACATCGTCTCCTCGAATACGGTGTACGGTGGTACCCATGCCCTGCTCAGCGAGGTGTTTCCCCAAATGGGAATCTCCACCAGTTTTGTGCACCACGCCGATGCAGCGGGATTTCTCGAACAAATCACCCCGCGGACAAAATTGATTTTTGCCGAAACCATGGGCAATCCCACCTTGAGTCTGGTCGATATTCAACAGTTGGCCGCTGTGGCCCACGACCACCACCTTCCGTTGGTCATCGACAACACCTTTGCCCCGACCCTGGTGACCCCGGCGCACCACGGCGCTGACATCGTGATCCACTCGCTGACCAAGCACATCAACGGGGCCTGCGATATCCTAGGCGGGGTGATCTGCGGGCCGCAGAGTTTTATCGATGAGCTGATGGACCTGCACCACGGCCGGGTGATGCTCTTCGGTCCGACAATGGATCCCCGGGTAGCCTATGACATCATCCAACGACTGCCCCACCTGCCGGTGCGCATGCGCGAACACGGCCGCCGGGCGATGGCCGTGGCCCGACGGTTGGAGGAGATGGGGATACGGGTCGCCTATCCCGGGCTGCCCTCCCATCCCCAACACGCCCTGGTCAAGCGCATGTTCAACCACGGCTACGGATTCGGCGGCGTGGTGGCGATCGACTGCAAAACCAACGAGAAGGCCCAACAGTTGATCGCCGCACTACAAAACGACGAACAGTTTGGCCTAATGGCCGTTTCGTTGGGGTACTACGACACCCTGATGTCCTGTTCAGGATCGACCACCTCATCGGAAATTCCGGCAGCGGCCCAAGAAGAGATGGGCTTGTCCTCGGGATTGATCCGAATGTCGGTGGGGATCACCGGCAGCCTGACCGATCGCCTGCACCAGCTCGAGCGAGCCGTGTACAAAACCGGCTTGATCACCTCAATGGATACCGCCGTCTGGCAGCAGGATTATCTCGACGGGTTTCAGTAATACTGACATCTCCTGGCGTCGCGATTGACAATCCCTGTTAGATGATAGATGACCCAATCCAGGTCGTGCCATGAGATTTGGATCATTCTTACAACATCGATGGTTCATCGCAGTGCTCTTGTTGGCGTCAATCGCCGGGGGTGTCTTTTATCGCCTCGTTGTTCCCGGCGCCTCATTTTTGTTGCGCATGAGGAGTGCCGACGAAGCTGTGGCGAGAGCTGGCCATCCGTTTCATATCGTCAAAAGTGTCGTTGAACTCCCCAAAAGGCGCATCCCGATCCGGATGTACCTTCCCCGAGAGGGATACCATTCGGTGCTGTTGGTGATCCACGGGGTTCATCGGGAGGGGTATGACGAGGTTCGATTGGTTCGGTTTGCCAGGATACTGGCTGGTCTCGGACACGCGGTGGTCACCCCCGAGATAGCACATCTGAAGCACTACGATATCAACCCGATGGCGGTGGAAGATATAAAACAGGCCGCCCTCTGGGCCTTGAACGATTCGGGATTGACCGGGGCGGCCGACGACCACCGCATCGGGATTTTGGGGATCAGTTTTTCCGGCGGGCTCGGTCTCAGCGCCGCGGCTTCACTTGAGCTGCGAGACCGGGTTCGATTTGTGTTTTCTTTTGGTGGGCACGCCGATCTGAAACGAACGATGACCTACTTGGTGACCGGTGATTTGCCGGGGGGCAGTAAGCTGCCGCCCCACGTCTACGGTCAGGCGGTGATCGCGCTTCGGTTTGTCGATCAATTGGTATCGCCGGACGACGAGATAGAGTTGAGGGAAGCGTTGTTCGATTATCTTCGAGAGGATCACGCGGGGATCAAGGCCCAACTCGACCAACTGGGACCATCGGCAAAGCGGATCATCGAGCAGTGCTTGGAACGGAACACCGAAGCGTTGGGGGCCCTGCTCGAACCGTTTGTCCGCAACTATCATCCGCCGGCGATTCTCTCACCGGTGCAGGGGGAGCCGCCCAGCTGTCCGGTGTTTCTCCTGCACGGCAGCGTGGACAATGTCATTCCCCCGTCGGAAACGGCGGCGCTACACGAGTGGGCGTCGAAAGCAACCGACGCCACCGTGGTGATCAGTGACCTGATCCGGCATGTGGAGCTGGGCCAGGATCAGACCACCACCCACGCCATTGTCAGTTATTGGCAAATCATCCGTTTTTGGACCGAGCTGTTGAGGAGCTGATCGAGCCCGCCGATTATAGCTCGAGCGCCGCGCCCACTTTGTACCGGCTGGCCACGTGCAGGGGGAGCTCGCCGCCCAGAATCCGTCGGTGGGTGTGGAGCGCGCAGTCCGGCGTGTTGTTCATCTCGGACAGGTGCGCCAAACAGGCCCAGCGCAGCCCCTGTTTGGCCCGTAGGAGAACCGCCGCGGCCTCATCGTTGGAGAGATGGCCCCCGGGACCTGAGATGCGGTTTTTGAGGAAGCGGGGATAGGGGCCCCGTTCGAGCATCTGTGGATCGTAGTTGCTCTCGAGAATTACCCCGTCCAGCGATTGTACCAGCTCCACCAGTCCGGCAAAGGGGTGCCCCAAGTCGGTGAGCACCCCCAGACGACAGGAGCCGTCGGTCGCGACAAAGGCGGCACCGTCGACACCGTCGTGGGCGGTGGGAACGGTCTCCAGTGAGAGGGTTTCAAAGGTGAGCCTGTCCCCGGCGGAGAAGTAGTGAAGGGCACCGATGCGTCCCAATCCCCCTGCCGTCGAAGCGGAGAGAAACGTGTGGTGGGTCATGTAGACCGGTAGCCCATACTTGCGGTTGAAGATGCCGGCCGACCGGACGTGGTCCGCGTGATCGTGGGAGATGATCACCGCCTCGACATCGCGAATGTCGCGCCCGTGATGGGCTAGGCGGCGCTCGGCCTGGATGCCGCTGATGCCGGCGTCGATCAGCACCCCACGGCCCTGGGATTCGAGATAGATGCAGTTACCGTTGCTGCCGGATTGTAGTGAAATAGCGATCATCACCGCAAAAATAACCCATCGCTCCATTTCGCGCCAGGCACTCCCTAATCAAATTTCGATTCATAACCCTGGTCGATTCTTTTCCCCAAATGTTCGTGACTTTCGTCCTTATCCGATAGGTGTGGAAGGAACGCACCGTCTCGTACCACTGAACTGTATATTTTTTTGTCATGAGTGTACCGGTCAATCGTTAATAGACCGGACACAAGGAGGATGTAATGATGATTCGTACGTTAGTTTACAGTCTCTTGTTGTGTGGAGTTGTGTGGGGTTGCGCTACGAATGACCCCAGCGACGATGATGACGACAACAGCGGCGGTGACAGCGACGGGGATAGCGACGGGGATAGCGACGGGGACGCGGATTCGGATTCTGACTCAGACTCAGACTCAGACTCGGACTCGGACTCAGACTCAGACTCAGACTCGGATTCAGACTCAGACTCGGATTCTGACTCAGACTCGGACTCAGATTCTGATTCAGACTCAGACGGTGACGATGGGCCGTTCGATTGCGACGACGGGGCGCCGTTGCTCGACTTTGGTATGAAATCGTGGACCCAATATATACCCCAGGCGGCTGACAACGAGCAGTGGGAGCTCTCACAGGAGCTGCTTTATGAATACGATGACGAGGGAGAGCGAACCGCTTTTGTTCTCAAGCTGTGGGAGAACGGTCAAGTCATTTTCGAATCTGACCGGACGTACAAATACGATAACGACGGGTTGCTCAAGAGCCTCGATTGGGTGCAGGACGGGTCGGCCCGCCAACGGCTGTACAGCTTCGACGACCAGGTGCGGATTTCACAGGAACAGTGGGAATACGACATCGGTGGGGAGCTGACCACTGTGCTGGACCTTCGATTCGAGTATGGAGCCGGGGGGCGCCTCACCCAGTACCAGGATTTTGTGGCTGATGATCCGAGCGCCAGCATGGCATGGGTGTACAAGTATGACGATAAAGGCCGCTTGGAACGCGCAGAAGCGCTTGCCTACGTGGATGGCGATTGGGTGCCGACCGAGGGCTACGAGGAATATGAGTACGATTCCCTGAGCCGTTTGGCCAAGCTGACCAGCTGCGAATACTTCGTGGACAGCACGACACCGTTAACGACAATCACCACTTGTGAATACGCCGGTGATACCGGCACGATCACCAAATGCGAGTCCGAAAGCCAGAACCAAGTGACCACCTCGACCTACGAATGGGACGGCCTGGAGCTCACCGTTACCTCCACCGAGGGCGATAAACTCAACGCAGTGAATAAAACGAAAGTGGTGATTGAATTCACTGAAGAGTGCAGTTCGTCTTTTCTAGAGCTCACTCGCCCCTTTCCGTCGCTGTCATGGCTTTGGGAATTGTACGGCAACGGATTTATCAACGGATGTGAAGGCCTGTAAGTTTAATCGAGATCAAGATCAAGCGGCCCAATGGCGGCGATTCATAGGGGCGACGGTGTTGATCCTGTTCATTCCCCTGGGTGGAATCGACGCAGCCGAAGCTCGGGGGATTGATCCTCCACCAGATCCAATGGTGTTGTTCCTCACCGTCGCACAGGAGGCGGGCCAGCTTCGGCGCGAAGATCGGTGTCTCGCCGAAGTGAGATTGGCTCTCGAGCAGGTGACGGTCAGCTCCGTTCGCGCGCCCGTTGCGTTCATCTCTTCATCCATTAACGAAAGAATCGCCTGGCTCAGACCGGTGATCAATCAGCACAGCGCCGAAGCAGCGGTCTGGCTCGAACCGGCCGGTGATGCATCGCTGACCCTATACCTGGTAACCCTGGCCACCGGGCGGGCGTTTCTGCGGGTCGTCGAAGCGTCATCCGGCCCGGCCGCTGAGTCCGAGTTGGCCCTGGCCCTGCAGGAGCTACTCGGTCAGGCGTATTTGCTCGGTCCGAAGCGGGAAAGCGATCCGGTGATACCCGTGGAAGAGAACGCTCTCATCGGGGACAAACAAAGCGTTGATGATCAAGTAGCCGATCACTTTCGGTTGAGCGCGGGGACCCTATTGACCACCGGCGGTGGTATCGCCAAACACAGCGGACCTTCGTGGCGTTTGGGCTGCGGTCTGACCGGAGAGATCTGGCTGAGTGGGGCCACCCACCTGCGCGTCTCGTTCGCAGTCAGTCGTGTCCCCATTTCGGTGAAGAGAAAGGGGAGTATCGGGGGGTGGGCCGTCGGCGGCGAAGTAGGGGTCGGTTACAGCTGGCGTTTCGGGCACATCGGCATCGGGCCGTTTCTGACGGTAGGGGGTATCCGCTCGGCGACGTGGATCGATGTGGACGCCCAGGAAAACCAGACCTTCTCCTGGTGGGATCTAAGGGGCGCGGCAGGAGTTTCGCTTCACCTGTGGCTGGCCGAACGGGCCTCGATTGTGCTGATGCCCTCGTTGGGCGTGCACGGAAAGCAGCGGAACTATCTCCGCGATTCCGATAATAGCCTGATCTTTTCCACACCTGTTTTGGATTGGCAGTTGGCGACCGGTCTGCAATTTCGATTTTGAGTGGGCCTCGGTAACATTTGTCGCCCCTTGAGGCATGTATGGGTGAGCGGGCCGGAAAATTGAAGAGGTAGGAGTACGCCAATGAAGAAATGGGTGACGGTCGTTTTGCTGTGCTGTTGGGGGTGCACCGAAGATGTGCACGTGGAGGACAATCCCGGCGGCGATGCAGATGCTGACACAGATTCGGATGCAGATGGGGATACGGACGCGGACTCGGACTCGGATACGGACACCGACCCGGACGGGGGACCGGACTGTTCCAATGAGATCGATTGCCAAAGCCCCTGTGTGCGCTATGTCGACGCAACAGCGAATTCCTCGGGGAATGGGCTCAACTGGGCTGAGGCGTTTACCACACTGCAGCAGGGGGTCGACGCGGCCCACTGCGCGGTGACCGAATGTCCGAGTATTCAAAACTGTCAGGTCTGGATCGCCCGGGGGTCGTATCCCGTATGGGTGTCATCCCGCGAAGACACGTTGAGAGTATGGTCCTTTGTCGAACTCTACGGGGGGTTCGACGGCAGTGAAACGGCTCTCGAGCAGCGCGACATCGAGAACCACCCGGTGATCATCGATGGGCATGACCCGAACGATCCGAATCAGATAGAGCAGGTCTATCACGTGGTGACGGTCTCGGGGGACAAGGTGACCATGGATGGTCTGACCATTGCCGGGGGCCGCGCCGACGGCGATGTACAAGCATACCAGACGGCCGGGGCCGGTATTTACGTCGAGGGGTGTGCAACGGCGATCCGCAACAGCTCGATTTTCGACCATCAGACCTCGATTGATCCCCACAGCGTGGGCACCGGACAAACTTCCGGCGCGGGGGTTTACTTTCACGGAGGGCACTGCAGTGATGGGGCCGGTCTGGTTGTGGAAGGCTGTACGTTCTCGAACAATGTTGCCGGAGCTGGTGGTGCGCTGGAGGTTGTGGCTGCGAAGTCCTTAGTCATATCGAATTCAAAATTTCAAGAAAATCGAGCCCATCATCAAGCAGGAGCTGTCTCTATCACTGCCTCTACCGCGATAACCGTTCACAACAACTGGTTCATTAGAAATGATGTGATTGATAAATCCTTGGCAAATTTGTGGGGCGGTGGCGCCATCTACCTGTCGGATGGTGGGTACAGCTCGATGGTCTGGACGAATAACCGGTTTTTCTCAAACACCGCCGGAGTGGGGGGAGCGATCGATATACAGACAGAGGTGAGCACCCTAGTGCTGGTCAATAGCATCTTCGCAAACAATTCAGCGGAAATTGCCGGCGGCGCCTTGCATTTGGGCGGCGATGCCTCCGTATATGCCGTTAAGTTCAATCACACTGTTTTGCACGCCAATGACGCCCCGAGCGGGAGCTTGGTACACTCCGGTGACAACCCCGGTGTGGAGTTGGTCGAGATTTGGAACAGTATTCAGTGGCACAACAGCGGAGAACTGATCGGGGGCAACACGGGAGAGTTGACCGAGCTCACCGTTTCCGTTGGGTACAGCGTGTTCGAGGGGGGGCACGAAGGCGACGGCAATATCGACGCGGATCCGCTATTTGTCGACCCAGGGACTGGAGACTTCGAGCTGCAACCGACATCGCCGTGTATCGACGCCGCTGACGGGGAGAAAGCCCCAGATGAGGACATTGAGGGCAACCTCCGATTCGACGATCCCCAAACCGCCAATACCGGCGCCGGCACACCCGATTATGCCGATATGGGGGCCCATGAATTCGGGGGTGTCAAATGAGCCGGTTGAACACCGTCCAATCCCGCAGCAAGGTACCGAAGGAATGGTGGTGCGTTTTTGTTGCGGCATGCCTCGTTGTCGGGTGTGAAGAACACCGTCGACAACTCCACACCTTTGAACCTGAGACCGACTCGGATACCAGTGGGGCCGCTGACACGGATAGCGAAATAGATACCGATACACCAATCGACCCATTATACGGACCGTGTGACGAGCAAGGAGGAGAGCTGACAGCAAAGGGCTGTGACTTCTACGCCGTGGAGATGGAGTCCGAAGCAGATAATTGGGATGGAATTTTCGCTGTTGTAGTGTCCAACCCGAGCGCGTCCGAACCGGCCAATGTCGCGGTGATCGGCGGTGATCAGGAGCGACTGTACACCACCTCTCTGGCGCCACAAACGCTGGAAGTAATAAACCTCACCTGCAACGAAGAACTGCAATTGGCGGGGGTTTCTTGTCTGGACAAACCCCGTGCCGTCCTCGCCCAGGGGCTGCGCAAAAAAGGGGCGTTCCGCATCACCTCGAATATCCCCATCGTGGCCTATCAATGGCAGCCTTACGGCACGAACGCCCATTCCAACGATGCGTCGTTGCTGTTTCCCACCCCCCGACTCGGCGGCCATTATGTGGCAGCGACCTGGGCGGTCGGCCAACGGTCCCAAATCACCGTCGCCGCCATTGAGGATGGGACGACCGTATCGTTCGAAGTCACTGCTGAAGTCCCGAACTACGGGGGCATCGGGCCCTACGATGCGGGCAGCACGACTATCCCCTTTGTGCTCGATCGGGCTGACGTGCTCACCATTGCCTCAGAGTTGTTTTCCCCGGATGGGCTATCGGGAACGATCATAAAAGCGAACAAGCCCATTGCCGTGTTCGTGGGCAACCCCTGTGCCAATGCACCCATCAACGGGGGGCAGCCTCAAACAGACGAGTTCTGCTGCTGTGACCATGTGGAGGACCAATTGCTCCCCCTCGAGGCCTGGGGCTCGAGCGCCGTGCTGGCCAGACACGCACCCCGATTGGATTGTACCTATGAGGAAGACTTGACCCTGTGGCGTATCATCGCCGGAGATGCCAACATGACTATCAGCTTTGATCCACCGGCGCCGGAACCGATCGGGGCGAGCCATCATTTTGCCGTGCGCGGCGAGATGGTCCAATTTCTCAGCTCTGGTGACCACTTTGCCTCGGCTGTGCTCGATGCGCCATCCGATCCGTTGAAACCGGAGGCGGCGTTTTTGGCGTACCAGCTGATGACCAGCGCGCGCCAAACCGGTGCTTGCGCCGGGATTGACAATACCCACGAGTACGGGGACCCCTACATGCTGTTCGCACCGCCCGCCGGTCAGTTCCTCAAGGAATACGTTTTCACCACCGATCATGTTTTCGACTATGAGTGGGACCACATCATCGTTGTCCGGGAAAAAGGGACATCAGTGCACCTGGAGTGCCGTGGCGAGCTGCCTGCCAGCTTTTTCGAAGCGGTGGGTACGACCAACTGGGAGGTCGCGCGGGTATACATCGATCATCCTACTGAACCCACGGGGTGTCAGGACGGTGTGCAGATTCTCAGCGCCGACGAGCCGGTCGGTGTTTCGGTGGTGGGCGTGTCGGCCTATCAATCCTACGGCTACCTGGCCGGGGTGGGGATCAAGCCGATTAATATCGAGTGATAACGGGATCGAGTGGACCGTGACCGAACTACTGGCAACATCCAACGGCAAACGCAGCGACGAGGAGCTGCTGCTCGATCTGAGCCGCGGTAAAAATGCCGGTTTGGGCGAGCTCTACCGACGCCATGCCGGTACGGTTCGGGTGACCATCGGCCGCTTTGCGCCGGAAATCTCCGCTGCAGAGTGCGACGAGTTGGTTCAAGAGACTTTTCTCACCCTGGGTCGGACCGCGGCCCGTTTCCGCAGTGACGCCAAGTTTCGCCCCTGGTTGTTCGGTATTGCCGTACGGGTCGCGCGGCACTGGCGCCGGGACACCTGGTTGCACCGTCAGCTGTTGCGCCAACAGAGTGATCAGCCGGTGGGGATAGCGCTGCGGACCGAGGGCTCACCGGCCAGAACGGCTGAGCTGAGAGAAACCTTGGCCCAACTGGTGGAGCGCCTACCGCGAAACCAGCGGGAGGTGCTGATGCTCTGTGCGGTCGAGGGGTTCTCCGGTGAGGAAGCCGCTCAGATTCTCAAGATCAGCCATCGGGCGGTGCGCACCCGAATGCACCGCGCGCGAAAAACGCTGTTGCGGGCGACCCAGCTGTCTGAGCGTGGCGAAAGAGAGGGGGAGCGATGAAGCACTGTGCCAAATGGGAGCGGTACCTGGACGCCGAATTCCGCTCGATTCCCTCGATTGAGCTGGAGAATCATCTCGGAGAATGCCCCCGCTGTGCGCGCGCGGTCTCCGATTGGCGACACCTGGCCGTCGAACTCCGCGAGATGGGTCAGGTTATTGAGATGAACAGCAATCCCGACGACGCGCTGGTCGCCAACTGGTTGATCCGGCAGGGCGACGAGCGTCAAAAACCCCGACAGCTAACGACGAAGGTGGCATTCAGCGCTGCTGCCGGTCTGGTGCTGCTCCTTGCCATGGGTCTGTTCTTTGAGGGCTGGGAGCGAACCGCCGAGCTATCGGGTGGGTCATCCCCACGAGAACACGCCAAACAGATAACCCCCTCTATCCCGGTGACCGTGCAATGGGTTTCGCGGGAGGGGACGACGACAGAACGCTGGCGTCCCCAACCCGCTCGCTCGCTCGATGCACCGAATGACGGAAGACTTATGATTACTTTTGACCGAAACCTAATTGCGCTCGGTTCTGGCGGCAAACTGCGAATCGTCGACGCCGAACCGACAAAAACCGTACTCGAGCTCGAACAGGGCACCCTGGCGTGCTCGATTGAACACAGGCCGCGTCAGAGCCGATTCATTGTGCGCGCGGGACCGTTCGAAGTTGCTGTGGTCGGTACCCGTTTTTTGGTGGCCCGTCATTCGGATGGCGCCGTGCGGGTGGCCGTGGCAAAGGGCATCGTGGAGGTGACCGGAGCCGGCGATCAAAGATGGATGTTGAAGAAGGGCGAGGCGCTCATCGGTTCTACAGGCGGCGAGGCGAAGCGTCATCGCATCGGCGAAGAGATCCGGCGGGAGCTGGGGGGGTTATTGTACACCGAAGCGCCGGACGAGTCGGAGCGCTCCGAGGTGATCCCCAAACACCGGGGTACAGGTCCGGAAAAGAAAAAGCAGCGCAAGCCCGCGCGGTCCAAGTCAGAACCGGTCGATGGGTCGACGCCACCAGAGCCTTTACCCCCCAAGGGCGCTGCAGACGACCAATTGAATCTGTGGCGAGAATGGATCTTCCAAGGGGAATATGCACGTGCCGAGCGAGCGCTCGGGCCGTTTCTGGAGGCGTATCCCAAGAACAGAGAAGCCTGGCGGTTGCTGGCCAGCTGCCAGCGCAAGTCGCGAAAATGGCAGGCCGCGATCTCGTCTTACCGCCGGTTGATCGACTTGGCCTCCCCTGGGGAGGCGAACATGGCCCGGTTCCGCTGTGGGGTGATCCTCCAGGAAAGGCTCGCTCGGCACTCCGAAGCGGTCACCTTCTTCAGGGCGTATCTTCGAACCAGTAACGTCGAAAAACCGATGGAGGCCGAGGCGATGGTTCGGCTCGGCGAGTCCCTGTTGGTGCTCGGTAGGAAAAACAAAGCGGTCATCATTCTCCAGCAAGTCGTCGCCAAACACAGCGGCAGCGGGGTGTCGGCCAAGGCGAGGCGACTGCTGGTGGAGATCGAATCCCCACCTCCCGGCCAATAGCGGCGGTTGTCAGTCGTCGCTACCGCCGCCGATGATGCCCAGACGAAACAGGTAGTACAGCAGGGTTAAAATGGCGGTTACTGCGGCGGCCACGTAGGTCATCGCCGCGGCAGACAGCACCCGGCGCACCCCCTCCGCGTCCCCGGCAGAGACCAGGCCGAGCTCCTGGAGCTGGGCCCGGGCGCGGGTCGAGGCGTTGAACTCCACCGGCAAGGTGATCAACTGGAAGGCGATAACCCCGCAAAAGAGGACAATGCCCAGGTAGATCAGCCCCACCATGCCGAACCACGCCCCGAGCACCATCAGGATCCAGGGGGCCCACGATCCGACACTGGCCAGTGGTACCGCGGCAGATCGCAGTCCCAACGGTGCGTAGTTGGTCGCGTGTTGGATGGCGTGCCCCACTTCGTGGGCTGCAATCGCCACCGAGGCCACCGAGGGTTGGCCGTAGACCTTGGGCGACAGCCGCACCACCCGGGTTCGGGGATCGTAGTGATCGGTCAGCATGCCCTCGGATTGCTCCACCGCAACCCCGTGGATGTTGTTCCTGCGCAATATCTCCCGGGCCACCTGGGCGCCGGTCATGCCGCTCGCTGCTCGAACGCGGCTGTAGCGGTTGAAGTTTCCCTTGACCTTGATCGCGGCCCATCCGGCCAGCAGCAGTCCGGGCGCCAGAAAAACAAAATAGAGCGGATCAAAAAAACCTATCATCGACTCACCTCAATCTCGGGCCCAATGTAGTCACGCCCGCGGTGGAGTCAACGACAAGGGATGACCCGTCGGGAAATCCCGATGAAATCGCCGGTAACGGAATTGACGATGGCAGCAACGGCTATCGACGATGTGCAGGGGGATCAACGGCCGATTTGCCGTTTCGAACAGCTCGGGGTAGGGTCGATAGATGGGCTGCTTTTCACTGACTCCCCTCATCAAGGGTAGAATTTTGCGCCATTCAGACGGCAAGCGCCGGAGCGGCTCGTTGAGTCCGATTGGATGGTGGGCGATTGGAATGTTGGCGGCGCTGGCCTTGGCATGTAGCCCGCAAGCCACTGACGAAGAGATCGAGCAGATGTGCCGGCGTCTGGTGGAATTGCGCAAAAAGGAGAGCGATCAGGCGATGAAGGAATCCTGTATCGCAGAAGCAAAGGCTGAAAAGATCTCCCAGCGGCAGGCTCGATGCCGGGCTTCGGCGGTGAACGCGCTCGAGTATTGGAACAGATGTCGCACCGGCGCTGCCCGCCCCCGGTAACCGTGATTCCCCCTGGCTACTTTGTTCGGCGAAATCGGGTATACTTATCGCGAAATCTTGGAAAAGGAGCTTGAGTGATGGGCAAGTGCGGTGCGGTTTGGGTGATACTGTTGATCTGGGGGATTGGGAGCTGCCTGGCGGGGTGTGATAGCGGTGACGGGGATGGCTCGGATGACGATTCGTCCGGGGATGCGGACGGGGATGGGGATACCGACGGGGATGGGGACGGGGATACAGACGGGGACACGGACGCGGATTCGGATGCAGATACGGATGGGGACAGCGACGCCGACGGGGATATCGAGGGCTGGACAGCAGCCCACAATGAGCGGCGGCAGCAGATCAACGCCGGCGAGGTGTCGGGACAGCCGGTCGCGTCTCCGCCATTGGACGATTTCACTTGGGATGCCATTTTGGCCGGGGTCGCTCAAAATTACGCCGAATTGTGCGTCTGGGGACACAACGACGCTCGCACCGAGCAGTACGCCGCTGCCGGCGGCGAGAATGTCTACGTGGGAGAGAATATCTATGCCAGCTGGGGCGGGAGCGCCCCATCGGCCGACGCGGTGGTGGGCAGCTGGTTCTCAGAGTACACCTATTACCACTATGACGATAACAGCTGTGACGAAGGGGAGATGTGTGGTCACTACACCCAAATCGTCTGGCGCGACACCAAACGCGTGGGATGTGGTATCATCCGATGCGATACACTCGAAGGTCTGAACGTCAACAACGCCTGGTATGTCGTTTGTGACTACGCCCCCGGCGGAAACTACATGGGTCAACAGCCGTACTGATTCGTCACCGCAGCTTCATTCTCATTGCCGTATTTACCGAATTGTGCATTGTAGCGATGCCAGGGAGTGATACGATGGGGAATCGCCCTTGTTGCCCAAGGAGGATTCGATGAAGTTGCCCGGAAGTGAACGCATCGAGGACTTGGAAACGCTCTTCGAGCACGTGAGTGAAGGGATTTGCCTCCACGAGATGGTCTATGATGAGTCCGGTCAGGCGGTGGACTATCGCATCATTGACGTCAACCCCGCTTATGTGCGCATCACCGAGATTCCCAAACAGGAGGCGGTCGGCGCGCTGGCCTCTGAGCTGTACACTACCGGCGAGGCGCCCTTTCTCGATATCTTTGCGCGTGTGGCGTACACCCGCGAACCCGCATCGTTCGAGTCCTACTGGGGTCCGATGAAAAAGCAGTTCAAGATCCTGGTGGTCTCCCCCCGTCCGGGAAAATTCGCCACTGTGTTTTCCGATATCACCAAGATCACCGAAGCTCGGGCAGCCGAGCGAGAGAGCGAAGATCGGCTCAAGATGTCCCAGCGGGTGTCTCGGATTGGTCACTACGTCTTGGATTTTACCACAGGGTTGTGGACCAGCTCGGAGGTGCTCGACGAGATTTTCGGCATTGACAACACCTTTGAGCGGACGTTTGCGCGATGGATCAGAATTGTCCATAGCCTCGACCGCAAAGCGGTGGAAAAGCACTTCAAGAGCGATGTCGTCGCGGAACGGCAACCCTTTGACAAGGAATACCGCATCGTCCGGCAGAACGACGGAGAGATACGTTGGTTGCACGGTTTGGGTTATCTGGAGACCGATGGGGACGGGATGCTGCGGACAATGTTCGGCACGATTCAGGATATCACCGAGCGTCGGGAGCTGGAAGAGCGCCTCCACCAGAGCGAAAAAATGCAGGCCATCGGGCAGTTGGCCGGCGGTATCGCCCACGATTTCAACAATCAGTTGGCCGGCATCGTCGGCTACGCGGATCTATTGAGAGAGAAGCTCGGTGATGACAGGGTTCTCACCCAATTCGCCGACAACATTCTGCTCGCCACTCGGCGCGCCGCCGATCTCACTTCCCAGTTGCTGGCCTTTGCCCACAAGGGAAAATACCTCTCGATTCGGGTGGACATTCACCGGGTTATCGCCGAGGTGGTCGGTATTCTCCAACACGCGATCGACAAGCGCATCACGGTGAAGCAGATTCTCGGTGCGCCCAAGCCGTTTACCACCGGCGATCCCTCACAGTTGAAAAATGTGCTGATGAACCTGGCGCTCAATGCCCGGGATGCCATGCCGGACGGAGGGGAGATAATCGTCTCCACGGAGCTGGTCGACCTGGACCCTGAGTTCTGCACTCAAAGTCCGTTCGAGCTCGTGCCGGGACTGTATCTGCGAATCTGTGTCGATGACAACGGCGAGGGAATGGACGAACAGATTATCCGGCGTATTTTTGAACCCTTTTTCACCACCCGGCCCCAGGGCAAGGGATCGGGAATGGGCCTGGCCGCGGTTTACGGCACGATCAAAAACCACGGTGGGGCCATCGATGTCTACAGCGAGGTGGGGGTGGGTACCTCGATGAAGCTGTACCTGCCCTATCAGAGTGTGATCGAGTCCCAGCCCCCGGATGTGACTGTCGTAGATTCCGTCTCTTCCTCGAAGGGACACATTTTGTTGGTGGACGATGAGCGCATGGTGCTCGATGTGGCGTCGCTGATGCTGCTCAATTTGGGGTACACGGTCCAGAGTTGTGAAAACGGCGTTGAAGCCCTGGCCTTCTACGAGCAGCATTGGGCCAAGGTCGATCTGGTGATCCTGGACATGGTGATGCCCGAAATGACCGGCAAGGCTACCTACCTCAATATGAAAGCGATCAATCCCGATATCGTCGCCCTGGTCAGCTCGGGGTTCAGTATCGACGGCGAGGCCCAGGAGACACTGGAGGAGGGGGCAAACGGGTTCATTCAAAAGCCGTTTCGCAAGGCGGCTCTAGCGGTCAAAATTGCCGAAATTCTCAAATGTAGGTGAATGTAGTCTTGTACGATTCAATCGGTGTGCGGCACATTCCGTCGGTGTGCGGCACAGCCGTTTTTTTGGGTCAAAAGAGTCCAGTATTTACGTAATTTAGCGCAACTGACCGAAATCACTCACTATTATTTTTTTGGCAAGAGAATTGCCCCCTTCCCTTCTGCCTGAAGGAAGAGAGGGTTTAGTTATGGACTACATGAACAAGATGGAAAACCAGCCGGGGGCACCCAAAAGCCGTCCGGGGGGAGTGGCGTTCCTGATTGTCGCAACGGTTCTGGTCACCCTTCCGGTGATCGGACACACGGCCCGCTGGAAGAAGATCGTCGTTGAAAAAAATCTCACCGTTAAGAAGGTCGCCGATTTCTACGGCGTCTCGGTACGGGATCTCCTGGCGGTCAACAACATGAAGAGGTCAACTCCGTTGATCATCGGTCAACAACTCAATATACCGGCGTTTCTCAGTGATCGTCCCAATCGCCTCTACACCATTAAAAAGGGGGACACCCTTTATTCGATCTCCGATAGCTTTGATGTCTCGATTCCCGCATTGACCCGGGCCAACAATCTGGTCGAGTACCCCCAGCTCTATCCCGGACGAACGGTGGTCATCCCGCTCGAGGACCGGTACCACCATCCGGTGTTTCATCCTCAAATTCTGACCGCCCGGGTCTCCAGCGGTTGGTTGACCAAAAAGGGGGTGATGCACGTGGTCAAACCGGGACAGACGTTGTGGAGCATCGCCAAAGCGTACAAGATGCTGGCCCGAAGAATCGCCCGGGCCAATCAACTGTCGGTGAAGAGACCGGTTCAGCCCAACCAGCGCATCGTCATTCCCGGGGTCAGTCAACTGCGACAAATTCCGGCGCACGTGCACGCCCATCGCCCGATCCACTTTGTTCGCCTGCGCAACAACCAGCAGGTCACCCTGTCGCTGATGAACCAACAAGACGAAGTCGACGAGGATGCCCTGCGAATTCTCAGCACCTTTGCCGGTCGCGACGGGATCACCGAGCCGCCGGTGCTGCTCGACGAACGACTGGTTCGGCTGATCCAGCTGGTGGCCGATCAGTTCAGCGGACACACGATCGAAATCATCTCCGGCTATCGCAAGGTCAAGCGGTTCAAGAAAAAGAGGCGCAAGCGGTGGAAGCGGGGAGGCGGGAACGAATCGACCCACGCCCTGGGCCGGGCGTTGGATTTTCGCGTGCGTGGGGTGGGGCGGCGCAAGGTCTATCGCTTTGTGCGGCAGTTCGCCAACGTGGGGGTGGGGTACTATCCCAACTCCGCCTTTATCCATCTCGATGTGCGGGAGAAAAAGACCCTTTGGGTCGATGAATCCCGCATCGGCGAGCAGCCCCGCTACGCCAAAATCGTCACCTTCCTGCCCAGCGGGTATAAAAAAGTCACCCGACCGGGTCGAGCGCGCAAGAGCCGTGCTCGACCTGGCCGTAGAAGGCGGTAGGCCCGCCTATCTTGTTCCCCTGATCACATGCCATTCGGTTTGCCTGCCGGCCAGGTATTGCACCCGTTCGCCGTCGAAGATCGCGCTTTGCTCGAGCTTGATTTGGGCCAGTTGCTCGCTCCAACTCGGGACGGCCACCTTGATGTTGCCCTCGATGGCATAGGCGGTATTGGGGTAGAGCCTCCAGTCACCGCGACCGGGAATCGGCTCTTGTCGATCCCACAGTCCGATCAGCGGGCCCGGGCCGTGACCGAACATGCCCAACGGGTGTGAATAGATGCTGCCGGAAATGCCGGCCGCCGCCATCGCCTCCTGTCCGGCGAGGAGGATCTCGTTGCCCGAACGGCCGGTTTGAAATTCGTCGGTGAGCAGATCCTGCCACCGGTTGCCCTTGGCCAGCGCCGCGCGGAGATCGGCCGGCACTACTGACTCGTCCCCGCGGAGGATGTACCCCATCTCCTGGGTGTCGGTGCACAGCCGGAGATAGCAGATGCCCACATCCGTGTGCAGCAGATCCCCCGAATTGATCTGACCGTCGCCGCCGCAAAACGGGGTGTCGGCGGCACAGGTGGTGGCGGGGTGTTGCACGCTGACCCAGGGGTAGAACCAGACCTGTAAATTGAGATCGGCAAAGCGCTGGGCGATATAGTTGGCCACGTCGTCGGTGGTCGTTTTCCCGGGAGTGATGACCCGGTCCGAAAAGGCCTCCGCGATCACCTCGCGGGCCAGCGCGACGATGTCGGGATAGATCGCCAGCTCTTCTGCCGTTCGGGTCTCCAACCAGCGGATGACCAACTGCTCGGCGCTGGTGAGCCGACCGGCCAAGGTCGGGCCGAGGGCCTCTTCGAGCTGCGCCTTGAGTGATACGCTGAGCCCGTCGGCAAAGGCCCAGTTGCGGCTGACATTGATTCCGATGCGCTCGGGATTCCGCTCCTCGACCAGCTCGGCCAGGCGTTGCCACTGCGCTTCGGGACGATTGCCCTGCCAGCCCGATTCGTAGAGTCCGGCAAAGCTGTTGCGGCCGACATTGATCCGCTCCACCCCCTGCTCGGCCCCCCGATCAAAAAACAGCAGTATAGTCAACCGCCCCGCCGAGAACGAAGGCGCCGAGACCAAGGTCAAGTAGCTCGGGTCCTCGTTGTACTCCCGGTTGATCACCAACCACATGTCGAGCCCGGCCTCCCGCATCAGCCGGGGCAGCAACTTCTCGAGCCGCGTACGAGTGATACGGTTAACAGGCTCACTCCGCTCCCCCATCGACAGTACGTCTCCCGGATGGTCAACCTCCCGAGCGAGCTCAATCGGACCGGACTGGCAAGCTGCAGCAAGAAGGGCGGCGAAAGCAGAAATTGTGATGGTGGGAAGCAACCTGTTTCTCGGTAGAGTCAATACCATCATGGGCGATTTCCTTTTGGACAATAAAAAACTGATTGAACTACTTAACGGCAGGTGGGTCGCATTGTCCATCCCGATTGTCACCCCAGCAGGTGATGGTGCCATCTTTTCTCAGACTCGTGATCTAATTGTCCAATGCGGCTTTAAAAACCCGGAGGAGATTGCCCCCCAAAATCTTTTCGATATCGTCGCGGGTGTAGCTTCGAGCCATCAGCACCTCGGTGATCGCGGGCAGATCGGAGACGTCTTCGATACCCAGGGGCAGGGCGGGCACTCCGTCGAAATCCGAGCCCAGCCCCACGTGGTCAATGCCGGCCACCCGGACCGCGTGATCGATGTGGTCGACGAGGGTCTCGACGGTGACCGGCGCGCCGCGGGGCGCCAGGTAATCCGGAAAGAAGTTGAGGCCGATCACACCGCCGTTCTGGGCCAGGGCGCGGAGCATCTCATCGGTCATGTTGCGGTGGTGGTCGTGCAGGGACCGGACGCAGGAATGGGATGCGACCACAGGCTTGCTGCTCACTTTTAAGGTGTCGTAAAACGTGTCGTCCGAAACGTGGGAAATGTCCACCACCATGCCCAGGCGATTCATCTCCCGGACCACCTGGACCCCGAATTCGGTCAGTCCTCCGTGCACTGGTGTGTCCCCAGAGGCATCGGCCCAATTGGTGTTGGTCATCCAGGTCAACGTCATGATGCGTACCCCTTCACCGTGGAATTGGCGCAGGGTCTCGAGGCTGTCCTCGATGGCGTGCCCCCCTTCGATACCCAAGAAGACGGCGATTTTGCCGGCCCCAAAGAGCTGTTCCGCCTCCGTTCCGCTAAGGGCGATACCGATCTGCTGGGGGTAGCTGTCGACGAACCGCCGCACCCCGGTGAGCAGCTCCCGGGCCCGCTCTGTCGCGTGATCGGGCCAGTAATCAGGAGCGGTCCAGGCGGCGAACACCTGGGCATTCAACCCCCCCGAGATCATCCGGGGAAGATCCACATGCCCCATCTCCAACAGCTGTCCCAGGTCTGCCCCATGGTCGACGATGTTTAACGCCGAATCACAGTGGGCGTCGAACACGAACAGCTCGTGGTTGAGATCATAGGCGGCCTGCCACTCAACCGAAGTGTCGTCGGTACACGCCAAGAGCAGTGCCAGCGACAGCAGGACAATGGTTCGATGGTTCATCGGGTTGCTCCCTTGAGATGTGGGTTTCAGATCGCCGCTCAATCGATATTGTAACCCTTTTGCCGTCGTCTGATGAGACGTAACTGGAACCTCTGCTCAGGTAACAGACCGCATCGGCGTTGAGACCTGTAAACACGGGGTTTCCGGCACTGATGAGCAAGTCTGCGAGGGGTGAGTGGTTACACTCCCAGAAGATGTCATTCCATCCGAACTTTACTGAATAAAGAAAATATTACGAAGGGATACGACCTTGGTAGGTTGACGAATGTGTTTGGTACGGCTCTTGCGACATAGGGGCTTAGCGAACGCGCGAACCGGTACAGGAGTGCGACATGGATGAAATGAAGCGGCTTGATTTCGAGTGGATGGTTGGAACTGGCGAGGGATTGAGGCCATGGGGGTTATTGCTACTGGTCGGTTGTATACTGGCCTGCGAGACCAGGGAGTGGGAGAGCGGCTCGGCACTTTATGAAGCGCCGGTTGCTCAATCCAATTCCCGGTTGGTTGAGAATCCGGCGATGGCAACTGGACATCGCCAAACTGCATCCTCTCCGGCACAGGCTCTGGCGCGCCCGTTACCTGACATTCTCGATGGGGATGACGGAACAGACCAGCATTTGGCGTTGGCGCAAGAGGCGTCGGTTACGGTGAGCCCGAGGGTGGGGACGAGTCCGGTCTCCGAGGGGTTTCAGGCATCGTTCAACTATTTGGGCAACGCGCTGAACGACGAAGAGGCCGGGTGGTACTATTATCGGCTTCAGGGCGTGGCGAGCGATGGGGCGCACTGGTTCTTCACGAACACCCATGTGCGCAGTCCTCTGGGCCGCACCAATATGCTCTGGCGAGTGCCGCTGACCTGCAGCTTGGACGATGAAAATGACAATTGGTGCAATCCGACGAGACGGCTGCAAGATCACAGTTATCCTCTGCTGGAGCAATGGGGCTGCGACCATTTCGGCGATTTGGACGAATTTCGATTCAACGGCGAAACGTATTTGGTGATCCCGATCGAGGGGTGCAGCAACAGCGCCCTGTTGGCCTTTTTTCGAGCCTCCGACCTGAAACACATGGCGCAGGTATCGGTGAATTACTTCCAGGGGGGCAAGACACCGTGGGTCGCAGTAGATAACGATGGGTTCATCTATTCTTCGAAAGATGATCAACACAACACAGTGCATCGGTATCGAATATCGTGGCCAGATGTGCAGAACGCCGGGGCTCCGGTCAATCTTCAGCTGCTCGGTCATTGGGAACACAATCTGCTCGAGGCCAATGGCGACCCGTTTTGGGTAGACGATGGGAACTGGCTCCAGGGGGGCGATTTTTCCGCTGACGGTGAGTATTTCTACGTCTTGGAAAACGAAGGGACAATCAATGTTTTTCGCACCGGATCGGGGAGCTGGTGGTTGATGAAGCGATCATCGAACAGCCAACACCCGTTCAAGTACGAGACCGAATTCAATCAAGAACCAGAGGGGCTGGACTACACTGACATCACCGACAAAGCATACGGGCAGCATAAGGGCGAGCTGCACGCCATTTTGCTCAACAACAATGGTCTGGACAATTCGATCTGGTTCAAGCACTACACCAGCGTGATTGACGTGAACCCGAACAGTGACGGAAACCACGGTTGCGATCCGATAGGGTACACCCTCTACGACAAATGGAGCGGACACGGCGCCTGGAACGGGAGTATTTTGCGACTCGCTGCGGGATCGTACGAACAATCCGGTTCATTTAGCCTGAACGGTGCCCAAAAAACCGTCAAGCTGACCTCGACCGGGCCGGCGCGAATCTTTCCCAACAACGACGTCTGCGACTGTCACGAGATAAAGTGCGGCACCTCGAGTCACTTCACCTGTTGCAACGGGAAAACCGAGAAGTGCTGTGGTGTCGATGCTGCCTGCTATTCCAAAAGTTACGATTGTAGTCAGTAGAACAACCGCCAGTATAACTTGAGAGCCGTCAGGAACTGGAGATGAGCAGTTGTTCCGCCGCGGCGTTGAACGCTTTGGCCTCGTTCCTGTCGGCCCGGTACAGCCTCAGGAAGCTTCGCGCACAATTGGTGTGCGGCGCCTTGGGGTTGGTCAGTGCGGCGATGAACTGCCCGGCCCGCTGTGCAGTTTCGGCATCACCGCTGTCACTCGCAACCAGTTTGTCGTAGAGCAACGTGATGACGCGGGCGCGCTCCAGCAAGAGATTTTTCCGCTGGTCAAAGTCATCGAGCCCGAAGAAGGCGATCGTCACCAATCCCCGATGTATCGCGCGCGCTCCACTCCCGCTGGCATAGGGGGAAACGCCGTTGAAGCTGATCAGGTCTTCGGGATCTGCGTCAATGTCGCCAATCGGATAGATCAGATAGGGCTGTTCGGCACTCAGGGCGTCCGGATCGTCTCCGGCTTGATCATACCTGCCGGCGATGGGAAAGCGGTCACCTTTGTACTTTGAGTTGCACGGTTTGCAGGAGGCAGCGTAGTTGAACAGGTGGTAGGGGAGCAGGTAGTAGCCTGTGGCGTCTGCCGGCACTTGGGTGATCCGTATCGCGTTGGTATCGATGCTGTCGGGCGGCACCCACGGGCTGATGTTGCCTTTGGGGCGGAAGTGCTCGACGTCCTGCTCGCCCTTGCCCGACGCGACGGACTCCATTTTACGCTCACAATAGGCGCACTTGCTCTCACCTTGCAGGGTCATGTAGACCGGCTTGACCTCACTCCAGATCGAGCTCTTCTCGCTGTATTTGTGTTCGCTGCGGAAGGTGGTGGTTCTCGCGTCGGCCCGCGCTTTCCAGCCCGGCTTGAAATCCTCGATCCGCTGCTCCAGATCAGCCTGTGATATGGGATATCGGATCACCCTATTCCTCCAAACCCCGGCTCATTTCGCGCAGCAACTCCAGTGCGGACTCCGCATCACCTTTACGTGCGGCCTCTGTAAGACGGGCCAACTGCTCCCGTTTTTCGCCGGTGCGAGTCGAGGCCAGTTTAAAGAATTCGGTTAGCAGAATCTGATCCGCGTCCAGTCCGCGGATCGCCTCTTTGATGCGCACGGCCTGATTCGACTCGTTTTGGCTGTCCATCACAACGATGTTCATCCACTCCAAAGAGCCGACGAGAAGCGGGCTATGGGACGTCAAAATGAATTGAATATTCGGCAGGGTCTGCGAAAGCAAGCCCAGCACCTTCAATTGCCATCGCGGGTGCAAGTGCAAATCGATTTCGTCCACCATCACAATGCCTTGATTGTCGACGAGCTTTTTGCCGCTGGGGCAGGTGTCGCACACATGGTAGAGTAGGTCGCCTATCCAACCCAGAAACGCGCGATATCCGTCCGAGAGTGCTGGGTAGGGGATCTTGATTCCCTGTTGATCGAAGACGTATTCTCCCTGCTCCCGCTCGCCGGTGAACGCTATCGCCTCATCGCCGAGGAGCTTGCTGATGAGGTCGACGGCCTGTTTGTGACGCCCTGGATTTTCGGTTTCGAGTCGGGGTAGCCAGGCGGTAAACGGGACGAGCGAATAGGCTTCCTCGAAGATGCTCCTGACGCGCAGAGCGCGTGTGGTCACCGATTGTCTTCGGCTGCCCATGTCCACGTTTTCGCCCTTCTCGACGCGCCGCGTCGCACCATAGCCCACAAAAAAGAACGCATCGGAATCTGAGCTGAAAACCGGGTGCCACGTCTTGTCGTCGGGATGATCCCAGCGCATACGCTCCGTATCTCCCCGCCTCGAAATTTTAATCGCCGATTCGATCTGCCGGATGTCCGACGGGACACTATCTTGGTCGTGCGGCGTGAACCGCGCTTCGATTCGGGCGATGGTGGTATCGGTTTTGGCGTCGAAGGTCGCGGAACGACGAATGAGTCGATAGGGCAAAATGCCGGAATCCTCGATGGACGGGCCCAGCGCTGAGAGGGCCACCGCTTTTAACAGGGATGTTTTGCCCGAGCCGTTGTCACCCAACAGTAGGTTGATGTTGGGGTACCGCGGTTTGGGAATGTTGCAGTTATCACTCCACTCCCGATCGGGATGAACAAACTCGATTTCAGCTACTTTGAAGGTTCTAAAATTTTCTAGTGTCAAAGAGGTGATATACATCGCGGCCCTTCCCGGTGAATTGATGGTGGGAGTATATCATCGTGGCCATACACCGACAACCGATGAAGAACGGGGCGGTACGTCGTATCGGCGTGGTCAAAATTGCCTTCGCCGCGGCTTCGGGCCATCCGATTGCTGTCCACATCCTACGCGACGATCGGCCGCTGCGTTTGTGCGCATTTTCTGCTACTATGCGCTGCAATATGATAACAGGTACATTCTCATTACAATATCGACAATTGTCGGAAGGTGGAGATAGGAGTTGCTTTTATGAGTGAACCATACGGCACCAAGGGGGAGACGACCCGGGGCCTCCGGGGGGTCGTCGCCGCCGATACCCAGATTTGCTTTGTGGACGGCCAAAACGGACGGCTCGTTTTTCGCGGATACAATGTCGACGAGCTGGCGGGAAATGTGTCGTTCGAAGAGGTGATTTACCTGCTGTGGTACGGGGCGCTCCCGGGAAAGGAGACCCTCGAGGAGCTCAGGTCGAGATTGATCAACGAAATGAGGCTCCCCGGTCAGGTTCACGACCTGTTGCGCGTCACACCGCCGAGCGCCAATCCGATGGTCGTGCTGCGCACCGCAGTCTCGGCGATGGGCATGTTCGACCCGGACGGGGGCGTCAACACCGAGGACGCCAACATGCGCAAGGCGATCCGCATTCTCGCCCAGGTGGCCACCATCGTGGCGACCCTGCACCGCATCCATTCGGGTCAGCCGATTCTGTCGCCGGACCGACGCAAGGGCTTGGCTGAAAATTTTTTGTACATGCTGCACGGCCGGATGCCCGACGAGACCGAACGACGGGCGTTTGATACGTTGCTGGTGCTTCTGGCGGATCACGGTCTGACCGCCTCGACCTTTGCCGCGCGGGTGACGGTGAGCAGCTTGGCCGGCATGCATTCGGCAATTTCGGCGGGGCTGGCCTGTCTCAAAGGACCCCTTCACGGCGGCGCCAATCTCCGCGTGCTCGAGATGCTGGAAAACATCGACTTCGGTCAGCAATTGACCCCGTACATCGCAGGCATGGGCTCGGGCCAGACTCGCGTCTCCGGGTTTGGTCACCGGGTGTATCGAACCGAGGATCCCCGCAGCGCATTGTTGCGAGAACATGTGGGGAGACTGCACGAAAAGGAGGGCCAGCCCCACCTCCCCGATTTGGCCCAAAAGGTCGAGCAAAAAGTGCTCGCCCTGACCCGGATGCGCCCGAATGTGGATTTCTATTCAGCCCTCACCCAAAAAGCCCTGGGCATCCCCAAATCGTTCTTTACCTGCATCTTTTCCGTGGCCCGCACCGCCGGCTGGACCGCTCACGTGATCGAACAATTCAGAGACAACCGGCTGATTCGGCCCACCTCCAATTACACCGGCGGCTTCGACAAGAAGTTCGTGCCGATCGATCAGCGCTCCGGGTAGGCGTTGCGGTGGTGAATAAAAAAAGGATCGTCTGATGAAAAGCGACAGCTCGTGGGTTGATTTGACCCAACGGTTGAATTCCCGAACGCCGGTGTTTCCCGGTGAATCTGCTGTGACTGTGGAACAATACCGCCACATCGACGTCGACAACTATTCGAATTATCAGGTGTCGATGAATGTTCACAGCGGGACCCATCTGGACACGCCGTTGCATTTTTTGCCTCGGCCCGGATTCGTAGCCGATTTCCCGATTGATCGATTCGCGGGCAACGCCGTGGTGTTCGACGGCTCGAAGGCGGATCCCATCGTCCGGACCACACAAATGGAACAGCGCATATCCGCCGGGGATATCGTCTTGTTTCGCACCGGTTTCGATCGCTATTGGGGATCCGAGCGGTACTTTACCGACTATCCGGTGATCGATGAGGGCTTGGTCGACTACTTGGTCGAGCGGCAGATCAAGATCATCGGCGTGGATTCACCCTCGCCGGACAAACCGCCCTACCCCGCGCATCGGAAATTCTTCGAGGCGGGCATCTGCATCCTGGAGAACCTCTGTGGTCTGGCGGAGTTGGTCAACCGGGATCGGGTCGAGCTCTTCGCCTTCCCCCTCAAATTGGACGCCGACTCCTCACCGGTGCGGGTGGTCGCCAGGATCGATGGAGCGAAGATGCCTTGTCGCGTTGTTGTTTAGGCGGTAGAGTTTAGGCCAATTTGTGACAAGTGGGTTCCTTAAAAAGCGCGGATAATAAGGAGTTTGAAGATGAGCAAGAAGATCAAGCACCGTCCGTTTGGTGCGTTCAGTCGACGTGAGGCGCTCAAGGCGATGGGCCTTGCCGCGGTCTCGGCCGGTGTGCCAGGGGCGCTTTCGACCGGTTGTGGTCCGGGACTCCAAACAGGGGCTTCCGGCACCCTGATGGGTCGGACTGCCGATCAGTTGGCCTTGCCCCCATCGGCGATTCGCGATCTCGCACAGAGCGCTGTGGCCGTGGCCCAGCGTCTGGGGGCCACCTTTGCCGACGCCCGGGTGATGATCGAGCGCGACCAGTACGTTTCGACCGAAGACCGACGGGTCAGCGGTATCTCTGACAGCTTGAGTCAGGGGATTGGCATTCGCGTCATCGCCAACGGCTCCTGGGGATTTGCCGCCACTGCGGATCTGTCCCCCGAGGGTGTGGAAGCGGCGGCGGCCACTGCGGTCGAAGTGGGCAAAGCCAGCGCCACCGTGCGCAAAGGTCCGCCGATTACACTGGCTGACGAACCCCCCCATCAGGACCAGTTTTCCTCGCCCCGATTGAGCGATCCGTTCGAGGTGTCCTGTGACGAAAAAGTGGCCCTGTTGCTGGCGGTCAATGACAAGATGCTCCGGGTGGGCAAGGTGCGCAAAGCCCGCTCCTACATGCATTTTTCCAACGAGCTGAGAACCATCGCCAACAGTGACGGCTCGCTGATCGAGACCGATATGTTGCGGGTGCAATCGGGCATTCGCGCGACCGCGGTGGAAAAGGGTGACGCCAAATCCCGGGGCTACAGCCCGCCCCCGTATGCCGGCGGCTACGAGCTCGTCAAAGGGGCCGCGTTCCCGGATCACGCAAAGCGGGTGGCCCGGGAGGCGGTCGAGATGCTGACGGCTACCCCCTCGCCGGACGGACCGTACGATTTGATCCTCCTGCCCAGCCATTTGTGGTTGACCATTCACGAGTCCATCGGCCACGCCACCGAGCTGGATCGGGTGCTCGGAATGGAAGAAAGCTTGTCCGGGGGCAGTTTCGCCACCATCGACCAGTTGGGCAAGCTCGAGTACGGCTCGAAAAAGGTCAATATCAAGGCGCTCAACACCCCGCCGGGATTGCTCGCGTCGGTGGGCTACGATGACGATGGGGTCAGGTGTCAGGATTGGGATATCATTCGCCAAGGAACGCTGGTGGGCTACTCCAGCAATCGGGAAGTGGTGCACGCGATGAACCACAAGACCAGTCACGGCTCCTGCCGCGCCGATTCCTGGCGGTCGATTCCGATCCTGCGCATGGCCAACATCTGCCTGATGCCCGGCGAGCAGCGAGCCACCCTCGATGACATCATCGCCGACACCAAGCGGGGCATCCTGATCGACGGGTCGGGATCGTTCAGCATCGACAACAAACGGCTCAACTTCCAATTCGGCGGCGACGCCTTTTTCGAAATCAAGAACGGTAAAAAGCTGCGCATGCTCCGCGATGTCACCTACTCGGCGATTACCCCCAATTTCTGGGGCTCCTGCGACGCCCTGTGCGACGAACGGGCCTGGCAGCCCTACGGCACGTTTTACTGTGGCAAGGGGGATCCGATGCAGAGCAGCCAGATTTCGCACAAATGCGTTCCGGCCAGATTCAAGAACATCACTGTGCGACGCGCGGTGTGAGGCGGAGTATAATGATGAACAATTGGAAAAAAGAGACCATTCAGTCGTTGATCGATCGGGCGCTCAAGGCGTCCATCGCGGACAACACCGTGGTGAATGTCAGCGGATTCCAGTCCGGCGCCACGCGATATGCCAACAGTGAGATCAATCAAAACGTGGTGCGCGGAGACCTGACCTTGTCTGTCGAAGCCACGTTCGGTGCCAGCTCGGGCCAGTCGTCGACCAATGTGCTCAAACCCGATGCCATCGCCGCCTGCGTCAAGCAAGCCGAGGATATCGCCCGGCTGACCCCCCCTGATCCGGAGTACATGCCCCCGGTGGAACCCGCCGAGATAGAGGAGACCGACGCCTGGTCCGAAGGTACCGCCACCGCTACCCCGACCGATCGCGCGGCGGCGATCGCCCGAGCCGTCACTCTGGCGGATAAAAAAGGACTGACCGGTGCCGGCGCGTTCGAAACCGGTGGTTGGTTGAGGGCGATGGGCAACTCGGCAGGACATTTCGTCTACGGTCGAAACACCTCGGCCGAGCTGACCTTCTCGGCGACCTCCGACGACAGCGTGGGATGGGCCCAGGGCGTCTCCCGCGATGTGTCGGCCCTCGACATCGAGTCCATTGCCCAGCGGGGGGTGGACAAAGCGCTCAACGGACGGGCTCCGCAGGATCTCGAGCCGGGCCGGTACGAGGTCATTTTGGAGCCGTCGGCCGTGGGAAGTCTGATTTCGTCGTTCATTTGGAACCAACTGGACGCCAAGGCCAGCGACGAGGGACGGACCTTCATGAGCGGCAAAAATGGCGCCCAGATCGCCGCGCCGCTGATCCACCTGTACAGCGATCCCCACGAAGCAGCCTGTCCGGCCCGTCCCTTCAACGATGAAGGCATGCCGCTCCAGCGCCTGGATTGGATTCGCGACGGCGTGGTGAAAAACCTGATGTACTCCCGGTTTTGGGCCAAGAAGCAGGGCCGGACGTTCACCGGCTATCCCCCCAACATCATCATCGCCGGGGGAACCACCACCACCGAGGAGATGATCAAATCGACCAAACGGGGACTGCTGATCACCCGGTTTTGGTACATTCGTTCCGTTGACCGGATGCGCGACCTCTACACCGGAACCACCCGGGACGGCACCTTTCTCGTGGAAGACGGAGCGATCAAGGGCCCGGTCAAGAATCTTCGCTTCAACGACAGCGCGGTCGGCCTGCTGAGCCGGGTCACCGCGGTGGGCAGGCCGCAGCTGGTCTCCAACTGGGGCATGTCCTATGTTCCGGTGATCAAGGCGAGCGAGTTTAATTTCACCAGCGCTACAAAATTCTAGTCATCCCAAGTATTTCTTGCCGTACAAGCGCGCAAGTGGTATTCGACCGAACATGAGAACTGCTACCTGTGCGCCATTCACCGGGGAAACGGCCAATTCGGGGGAACACCAAACAGCGCAATGTCAGGCCCGCGTGCTCTATGCGGACACGGACGGCATGGGTATGGTCTACCACGCCACCTATCTTCGCTGGTTCGAAACCGGCCGCGCACACTACATGCGCATTCGCAATATGCCCTATTCCCAGGTCGAGAAGAGCGGCCTGAGCCTTCCGGTCGTCGAGGCCCATGCGGAGTATCTCAAACCCGCCCGGTACGACGATCTGTTGGAAATCAAGACAAAGGTCGCCGATGTGGGGCGTGCGCAAGTCCGCTTCGAGTACGTGATCTGCTGTGGGGGAAAAGAGCTGGTTCGGGGGTACACCCGTCACGCCGTGGTCAATCCCAATGGTCGACCGACTCGGTTACCCGAAACGCTCAGAGAAGCGCTCCACGGACCGCCCGGCGCGGATTGACCTCGTCTGTTCAGTAGATCGGTGAAAATTCGGCCGGCGCGACCGATGCACTAGCTGAGCCACAAGTGAGGTGAGAAGATGCCTATTTCCAAACAGCTAAGCGAGTATCTCAAGCGGGGATCCTGGATCCGAAACCTGTTCGAAGAGGGCCAGCGACTGAGCAAGGAGAGCGCCGAGCCGGTATATGACCTGACCATCGGCAATCCGGATCTGGAGCCGATTCAAAAGTTCAAAACGGCGTTGGAACATGCGGCGGGTGGCAACGTTCCCGGCGCGCACAAATATATGGCGAATGCCGGGTATGAGGAAACCCGGGAAGCGGTCGCCCAATCGGTCGGTCGCGACGCGGGGCTCGATGGTTGCAGCAAGGATCAGGTGGTGATGACCGTCGGCGCGGCAGGGGCGATCAATGTGGCGCTGAAAGTGCTGCTCAACCCAGGCGATGAGGTGATCGTCTCCCGACCCTACTTTGTCGAATACCAGTTCTACGCCGAAAATCACGGGGGCAAGGTGGTCTTCGTGGACACCAAGGCGGATTTCGATCTCGATCCCCAAGCGATTGAAGCGGCGATCACCGATAAGACCAAGGTGGTGCTGATCAACAATCCCAACAATCCCAGTGGAGTGGTCTATCCTCAGCAAACCCTCGACGAGGTGGGAGACGTGCTGCGGCGACACTCTGCCGGCCGGGAAGCCCCGATTTTTTTGCTGGATGACGCGCCCTATCGAAAACTGGTTTACGATATGGACCTCTGCACGAGCTCCCTCAAGGCCTATGAAAATACCCTCTTCGCGTCGAGCCACTCCAAAGATTTGGGCATCCCCGGGGAGCGCATCGGATTTTTGCTGATCTCCCCCCGGTGTCAGGGGTGGCAGCGGGTGTTTGCCGGGATGGCGTTTGCAAACCGCTGTTTGGGATTTGTCAACGCACCGGCGCTGATGCAGCGGGTGGTGGCCTCCTTGCAGGATGATGTGATCGATCTGGACTGGTACCGCAAAAAGAGAGACCGAATTTACAGCGCTTTGACCGAGCTGGGCTATCAGACCCCCTATCCCGGTGGGGCGTTCTACCTCTTTCCCAAAGCGCCCGGCGGTGATGACATGGCCTTCATCGAGACCCTCAAAGCAAAGCGGGTATTGGTGGTGCCGGGCACCGGATTCGGCCAACCCGGGTATTTTCGCATCGCCTACTGCGTCAAGGATGAGACCATCGACGGGGCATTGCAGGCACTTGCCGCAGTGATGCGCAAGTAGCGAAGCGCCGAGGAACGAGGAACCGTGATCCGCTATCGAGAGCCGCTCTACCGACCACCGTCCGAGGCCCATTCACTCATCTTTCAAGCCACTTGGGGGTGTTCGCACAATCGCTGTGCGTTTTGTGTCAGTTATCAGCAGAAGCCGTTTCGCGTGCGCCCCAAGGAGGAGTTGTTTACCGAAATCGAATGGGCCGGCCGGGAGATTCCGTCGGTCGACCGGGTGTTTCTCGCCGACGGGGATGCCCTCGTCTTGTCCTCCAATAAACTGCTGGCCATTTTGGAAAAACTGTATGCAGAGCTGACCGGGCTCAAGCGGGTGACCATGTATGCCTGCCCGCAGAATTTCAAAAAGAAGAGTGTCGAGGAGCTCAAGGGGCTGCGCGAGGCCGGGCTGACCATGCTCTACGTGGGGCTGGAATCGGGACACGACGAAGTGCTGCGCCGGATTCACAAGGGGGTCGACTCCCGTGAAATCATTGAGCTCTGCCGCAAGCCGACCGAGGCGGGTATCGATTTGTCGATCACCTGCATTTTGGGGCTGGGCGGTCCCCGTCTCTCACAGGAGCACGCTGTGGCCACCGCGCAGGTTCTCGACCGGATCACCCCCAAGTACGCTTCTGCACTGACCCTGATGATCGAACCGAGAGAACCGAGCTTCGAGGAGGTCTTCGGCGATCCGGATTGGCGGCCTCTGGATGCGGCCGAATCGCTCGCCGAATGTCGCGTCCTGATCGAAAACATGCACGCCGACGGCATCACCTTCCGCTCCAATCACGCGTCGAACTACTTGGCCCTCGCCGGGGAGCTCCAAGCCGACAAAGCACGGTTGCTCGAACAGATCGACACCGCCCTGGCCAAGCCGGATTCTCCCTTTATTCGTCCGGAGTTTTTGCGAAGACTCTAGCAGACCGGAACGCCGGCGCCCTGTTCGTTTCCCTATGACGCCTTGGCCCGTCTGCGCAGGAATTTCTCTGCCGCGTCGAGGGACGAGTTGGCCGATTCCGCCAGCAACCGGGTGAGCTCGGGCAGGGGTTGACGAATGCACTCGTAGTAGCGCTGCCGCTCGGTGGCGTGGATGATCGCCGGCAGGTAGCCGGTGCGAATGAGCACCATGTTCATCGTCGCCCGGGCGATTTTGCCCGACGTTTCAGCAAAGGGAAAAATGCGCATGAAGCGGTAGTGAAACTTGGCCACCCACTTGAGGGGGTGCAGGGCCAACGCTTCTTCGGGGTCGTTGAGCCAAGCGATCAGCTGGCGCATGTTGCCGGAGATTCTCGCGGGCTCGGATATCTCGTGAAAATAGGAGCGGTGTAGGGGAATCTCTTTGCGATAGTGGCCGTGTTTGATTTTTTCCGGGTTCGATGCGGAGGGAACGTAGAGGTGGTGAAACTGCTTGAATAAATCGATCGAAAAAACGAGTTGTTCTTGAGCGGCCATCTCCCGAACCAGATCAACGGCCCGTCGCTGCGATCGGAGCGCGTTGTAAAGCTGCAGCGAGGACGCATCGGTCACCGTCCGTTCGTTGAACGCCGCATTGAGCTCATCCGAGCTGACCACTTGCCCTTCCAGCGCACAATCGTGATAAATCAGTGAGAAATCGAGTTGTTTCCAGAGTTGGGTGATTTGAGCTTGCGTGCTGGACGTCATCAATTGTCGAACGCGTTCAGCTCGATTATCGAGCCTTTCCAGCGCCTCATTTGAGATAATGTTGTCCATCGCTATCTTCTCGACTATTTTCTTTATTCCTGTCCTTTTTCTTACGTGCCTATAACGGTTAATTAACTAGCACAGCATCAAATATATTTCCATATATCATTCCTTTTGAAGAAAAACGCAATATATTTCTCTAAAAAAGAGATTATCTGAAAAAGTGAGATAATCCTAATGGTTAGCTGATCAAGGGGGGATCGAGCGCGCCGACTGACCGGAGGTTTATCGTTTACCGATGAGAAATATCGATTATTGCGACATAATCATTGACGGATTGGGACGGATTGGGACGGATTTGGGCGGATTTGGGCGGATTGCCGCGGATTATGCAAAGGCCACGATGTGGTCAGCCAGAAATAGGGAATGATGCCCAGACCGAGCATCTCTCAGTCTTTGGCTTTACGCTTTCTGCGTTACGGTAGACTCCGCGGCTAGAACGTACAGGTGACCGTTTGGGTGGGATTGGCTGCTTCGCAAACCCGGTTGTTCTCATAATTGGTGCAGTAGTCGTCGTTCCATTGATGGGTGGCGAATTGCATGGTGGCGCAGTGCTCCGCGGTGCCCAAATTGTTGGGTTCATCCACATACCAGTCGCTGAAGAGTCCGCCCACGGGCACGCCGCCACTACCCACGGAGCCACCGCTCCAGAATTGATCGCCGTCGTTGGTGCCGTTATCAGCATATCGCCATTCCCCTTCCACAGAGAGATCGTTGGCCGCCATCCAGGTGTGCCACTCGATGAGGCCTTTTATCAAGGCGTTTTCTGTCGGGTTGTCGATGCGCACCAGCTCCATTTGCGCGGCCCGGCAGTTGTCCCGAGAATCGATCCAGGCCATTTTATCCACGCAGGCGAAGTAGTTTTTCTCTTCAAATGGAATGTGGGCGCAGCTGCCAGCCGGAATCGCAGCGGGGATAGCAAAGTAGGTTTGCTCGCACACATAGTCAAGCGGATCGGTGCAGAGCCCATCGTTCCAGGTGCCTGTGGCCGCTATCATGCCGCAGTTCTCATTGTTCCCGGGGTCATTGGGCTCATTGGTATTCCAGTTGCTGTAGTGCCCATCGACGGCTGAACCGCCGTTGCCGATGCTGCCACCGCTCCAGAACTGATCTCCTTCCCGGTTGCCGTTTTGCGCAAATCGCCATGCCCCCTCCACTGCCAGATCATTGGCGCTGTGCCAGGTGCTCACTTCCAGATGACTGGTGACAAAGCTGTTTTCGTCAGAGTCGTCGATGCGCAGCAGATTCATTCCCACCCCTCGGCAGGCGTCCCGCGCCTCTGCCCAGGAGAGACCAATGCGACAGAAATAGTAGTGGTGTTGGTTGTATATCCAATGGTGGCAATCGCCACTGGGCGCTCTTGGGGTAAACGCGGACTCGCACATGTAGGGTCTATCGTATCCGGTGCAGGGGCGATCATTCCATTGGGAGCTTCCGCTGATCATCTCGGCACAATCTTCATCTTCTGCCCCATCGTTGGGTTCTGTTGGCGCCCAATTCTCGTACAACCCATCCACCGCATTGCCATCTGCCCACCCCTGCCAAAATGGAGTGGCGCTATTGTGGCCGTTTACCCAATACCAGTTGGTATCGCTCTCAATGTCGTTGCCCCCTAACCAGCAGTCCGCCGTGATGGTGCTGTGGACAAAAATATTCTCATCGCCATCGTTTATCCGGACCAGTTCCATTCCCACCTGGCGGCAGTTGTCCCGAGCGGTTGCCCACTCTGTGGGGGTATCGCAGTAATAGTAGGCGTGGTGGTTGTAGGTGTGATAGGTGCAACCCGCCTCGGGAAGCGGCGGCGCAGTGGGGGGAATGATGGAATAGTCGCCACTGGGAAGATTGCTGTTTAGCTCTTGGATCTCCCCACAGTTGTTTACCTCGGTGCAGATAGTACCGCTCCAGATAAAACCATCGGGACAGGTATCGATGTCTGTGTCTCCGTCGCTATCTGTGTCTGTGTCTGAATCTGTGTCCGTATCTGTGTCTGAATCTGTGTCCGTGTCCACATCTGTGTCCGTATCGCTGTCGCTATCTGTGTCGGCATCACTATCTGTGTCCCCATCCGTATCCGTATCAGTGTCGGTGTCTACATCGGCGTCGCTGTTTGTATCAGCATCCCCGGTGCCACCACCATCCGAGAAATCGAGATTTTCGAATTCAATCCGGCCGCAGGAGATGATGCAAAGAAGTAGAATGGAAAAAGGTAAGCTCGCAGGCAGACGAAAAAACATTACAAAATTATAGCAAAATTAGAATGGCCGTCCAATGGTGAAAGTGGGGCGTCTACTTTTTTGTTCTACTTGCTCCCCCGAGAAGGGATAAGGGTGGTTGAGATTTCCCGAGGGGAGACCGGTTTCATCCAGAAATGTTGAATGACCCCGTCTGCCAAATGCAGATCCAGCTCCCGGGGTGCGGTTGTGGCGTGCATACAGCGCCGGGTTAATGGAGAGAGGTTTTTTAGCTTGCTCAGCAGCCAGATGCCGCTTTTGTCGTGGAGCTCATCATCGACGATAATGGCGTGATAGCAGTTGCGCTTTACGAAAGCCAATGCCTCTTCTGCGCAAGCCGCAGTGTCTACAAACCAGGTGTCATGAAGGGAGCGCCGCAGTACCTCGGTGCTGCCCTTTGGCAGCGGACCGAGCCCGAGTGCATACTGGCGGACGATTGCTTCATAGTAACGATGGGAATCGCTACCGAAGACATGGACAATGACCGCGGGCCGCATCGGGTCCGTAGGGTCCAGGTCATCGAACCAAGCAGACAGGATTTTAAACCGCATCAACGACACACCTCACCTCGTAAGGCGATATAGCGGCAAATCGTGGAGACGACCGCCCATCGAGTGATCCGCCTGCTTCAGCGTCGCTCAATCCTCGATGACGGCGACTATGACCGGCTCGCGGATGAGTAATCCGTGCTCGGCCTTAGTGCCCCCGCCTCGACAAAATATCGTGAGATATCATGGGGTTTTAGCGCCACATGCCCGGGACCGCGATAAGATTGTCCCCGCCGGTCGGACTTCGAATGACGACGCCGCCGCTGATGACAACGAGGGAACCGCGTCCCGCACGTACAGACTTTCATGGAGTGCCCTGCTCGCCCGAATTTTCCAGATCGACATGAAATGCCCACATTGCGGCGGCAAGATGAAGTTCGTAGCCGCGGTCACCGATCCCTCCTCGGTTCGTCACTATCTGGAAGGGACCGGCCAATCTGCACAGATCCCGACGCTTGCCCCGGCGCGGGCGCCGCCCCAGACAGAAATGGATTATTAGGCCCCCAAAAAAATGCCCCAAATCGGCCCAACCAAACGAGGCCTCGGGCTGGGGTGCGCTCTCGATGAGCAGCGGTCGATCTTTTCAGCGGTCTCGTCTGCATCGTGTAAGTTAACGAAATATCAATACAAATGCCGTCGTTTACACAAGCTGACCGGCAGAGGATCAGGCGTCAAATGACTCTTCCAGGACAACGCTCGCTACTTGACCGGATTCTGACTCACCGATGTCGGCATCAAGTACTCCAAGACCCTGGGTTAAGCGCGAATCAGCCTGAAAATGATCCAGTGAAGCCGAACAAACTGCGGTGTCGGTCTTATAGAATTTTACAACTTATGAATTAAAGGCCGAGTTCTTCGCAAAACTCATTCAACGTCCACAAACGATCCGCGATCCCTGCCTCCATCGCGGGTGTTACCCCGAGGCTCTCATGTACACGACAGAAGTTATAGTCCCCGTAATGTAGAGCTACGGCCGCTTTCAGGTTTCGCAACTTCTTCGAGTAACCGTTGGTGAGTCGAGTGAATCGCCGTTGACGCATTCTCAAGGTTAAATTCTGTTGTTCCACGTGGGCCGTGGAGGCGTTGACGGGGGATCCACTGACTGTTTCTTTATGAACGATCTTCACTTTTGGAGGCGAGTAACGGTGTTGGTGGCCCGCTGCCGGACCATAGTAGTCCTTGATCTGAACCTGATAGTGCACATCGCACCCGAATGCCTTTTCCACGGCGTCTCGGAAGATGTGCCAGCCGTCCGTGGTCAACTGGGGAACCGGGGTCTTGACGCGCATCCTCAACTCTTTCATAAACTCCGTCGCGATCTCCGCGTTTCGTTTGCCAATCCTGTACAGCGGCACGAGCTTTGTTCTCCTATCGATGGCTGTAAAAACATATTTGAGAGCCGAGGTCTGATCTAAACTTTTTTTCTTCCTTCGTGAGGTGGCCTTGTTTTTTTCCACAAAACGTCCAGACCTCATCCACTTGGAGGTCATCGATGTTGAGGTCAAACATGGTTCGATAGAGAAACCGTTCACAGGCTTCACCAACCCTTACCAGAAGACGAAGGACCGTCTCGAAGTTCACGCCCATGAGGCGTTCTGTGGATCTGACTGAACATCCCTCCACGAGGGCGTGGATCACTGATACTTTTTTCTCAAATGGTAATCGCTTTGGCATTCGCATATCTCCGATATATTGTAAAAGTTGTATGTAGGAAGAGAAACCCCAGTGGCCCTCTCCACCGGGGGAAAGCTCACGGGTACCTGGGGAGGGAATCGCCGTAAGCTACCGTTATCCATTCGATTTCTACGATGACGCCGTTTTTTCGGACACGAAGCCTCAGACGCACCCGTGCCCTCTTGAACCGCTTCAGCATAGTCCTACCCTTTCTTCTCTCGTACAGGTGCTTTTTCGAGGGAATTATGTTGATTTACGGCGACATCTGCGGTACATTTTGAGCATCTGTATGGGTGCCCAAAATGTACCCGCCGATTTTCAAGTGCCTTGGGTGATGCAACACTCAGGGCATTTGTGCTTTTGCTTTCGACCTACTCATTTTCCTCCTTTCGCATAATTTCTCGGTGTTTCTCTTTTACAGCTTCGGAATCGAAATCTAACTTGTAAAGCATGCTACGACCCGAACCCGATTTGGTGAATAACCAATCAGTTCGTCCGATCAATCGCTTGAGTGTCTGTGACATTACTGACTGGTAGGTTGCTGGGTGATCATCCCATAGTCCCATCTCAACCGCTTTATCGGCCAGATGCGCTGAACCGAACCAATCATTCGGATGCTTAAGAAGGACCTGCTTAGCGATCTCTGCAATTTTGCTAGAAGTTTTCCTAGTGACACCATCATTTACCGACCTAGGACCCGCTTTTTGCATCTCCGAATCTTTATTAACGAGCAGATTGTTGATCCATTTTTGTTCGCGCTTTAACCTTTTGATTTCTTTTTTGATTTCCCGAAGTCGTTCAACCAGTTGTTTCCCGGACTGCTCGTAGTCATATTTTTCGCTATTGTCCATTGCGGTTCCTCATGCGGATATCTAACATTTCTGTTGTATACTGTCAATATAAACAATGTTATATCGTATAATATGCTAAAATTAAACAATAATTTCTATTAAACAGTGTCAAATAACAATGGATTAAACAAAAGACCTTGACAACAAACAGCGAGACACCGATAACCGTAAAAGGTCAATCGTTTCCGCGCCAGGCCGGACTAGTCACCCAGCCGTTCTAAAGCCGAAAACACCTGGCCCTTTAAAAACTAGCCGAGAGCACAACCGCGCCGTTACAGCAGGGGAGTGACTACCTCTGTTCACGGAAAGGCGGGTGGGTTTAGCTCTCGGCGGCTCACTCGCCTTTTTTGTTGGGCAGGAGGAAAGTCATGACGGAGAAACGAAAGGTCAGCCTCGGTCTCGGCGTCGGTATTGTCTTCATTCCCCTGGTGTTCGCTTGGTTCACTCTGCGAAAAGGTTATTCAAAGGTGGTTAAAGGCCTCGCGTTTGGGTGGCTAGTGCTGAGTCTGATCATCACGAGTGCCGGGGCAGGTGGATCTGGTACGAAACAACGAGAAACAGGCATAAACTCAGAAGGTTCATCACTCTCCAGACCGCCGATCGTGCCGAGCAAACCAAAACCGAAGAAAGAGAAAAAGGAGAAGAAAGTCGCCAAGAAAAGAGCGGAAAAGATCTACTCTATCGGCGAGCGTTTCAAACTTGGCGGTTTCGCGTATCGAATTCTCGACGTGACCGTTACACGTTACATCGGAAATCGATTTTATGGAGAACGAGCGGGTGAAAACGGTGTGTTTTACGTGATCCATTTTGAAATTGAGAATCTTCAGGGAGCAACAGACACGGTGATCACGGACGATTTTAAAATCATAGATGCTCGGTTCATCGAATACAGCCCGTCCTCTGCGGCCACCACGGCGCTCGCGATGAGCGGTAAAAAAGACATGTTCACACAACTTCAACCCGGAATCAGAAAGAAGAGCATGACGGCGTTTGAACTACCGTTGATCTCCGCGGTGGCGGATTTGAAGCTAATCGTGCCGAGGAAGGGCTTTTCAATTCAAAAAGTCAAAGTTCAACTCCCGAGCGTTAGTCTTGAACAGAAAAAGAAGAAAAGGAAGAAGCGAGGTAGAAAAAAATAACCAAGTTGGATAGTTGGATTGTTGCTAAAAACTAAACTCAAACGATGGAAGAAACACTGATAGTGCTTTATCTGTAAGGCGATCCAGCCGATATTCCAATTCAGATATCAAGAAAAAACCAATAATATCAACATGTTAGCCATATTTTATTGAAGGGCAGTTAAAATTGAAGCAAGGTCTGCTGGATCAATGAGTACTCAACAAGCAACCTTGTTGGAAATTAAGTACTCCTTGCGGAGTTGGCGAGCCTGTTCAACCGAACGATCGATTTCTTCTATGTTTTTATTCGCAATACGGGTGATTAAAAACAAAATTGTTTTTAAACAAAATTCGGAGCGAACGAACGGCGTATAAGCCAAAAATCCCTTGATAATCGCATTGCCAAACCGCCCTTGAAGATCACGAATCTCTTCATTCTTTGACAGCTTGTTTATTATTTTTTTACCTTCGCGAGTTTTAGTAACGTGTTCTTGAAACCGGCGAAGGTTGAAGAAATTCGTCTTTAATGGATTGTAATAGTGGATCGTTATATCCACCGCCTTTAATAAATCTAACGCTTCGCGATAATTTACCTCAGAAATTTCAACGCCGTTCTTCATAAAAAAAGACATGATGTCTCTACGGATCTGACAAATCGGGAACAGTATTTTGTCGTGCTTCGCTAAAGACCGAAGTCTAGAGAACTGGTAAAAAAGAAACACCGAAACAGGAATCAATAAAAAATATGTCATTTTCTCCTCTGTTTCTTGTTTGTTCGTTTTTGTTTAACAGTCTCGTTCAGCATCAACTTGTTATATTCAAAAAGCTGTTTTCTTAAGCTTAAATTGTCTTTTCTCACGTCTTTGCAGTGTTCTGCCATTCTGTTGATCTCTTTTTGGCGATCTCTAAGCCTTCCTCTATACATTCTCCATATCGCATAATGTGCAACAAAAAAGAATAGTACCAGCGATCCTTGGAATGCACCAAGCTCTTTCAAGTATTCTTGAGCTGTATTTAGAAATTCGAGCATAGGCGGCAGAATTCTTGTTAAAGTGTAAGGCTACTTCATCGCGCTTTTCTAAAATTGTCAATTTATTAATCATTAAAACCGCGTTCACTCCCTCTTATAAAAGATATCAACTAACCCTTGTGTTGTCAATAAAAGTCAAAAAAATATAGACGCACATTAAAAACGGTGGTAACATAAAAAGTTTTCAAACATTTTCCATCAATACGGGGGGCTTTAATATAGAAGATGGAAAATTCTATCCAATCAAGACCCAAACTGCTTGACAGTTGGTCTCAAGAGGCCCTTTATTCTATCTATATTCAACCGTGCCCGGCGGAATGGGCGGACAGCAAGCAGTCTTAAAACTTCAAGAGATCGACCCGCAGATCAAGGCGATCGTTTCCAGTGGCTATAGCAACGATCCGGTCATGTCAGAATATCGCTCCCAGGGCTTTTGCGGGGTCTTGGCCAAGCCCTATCGGTTGGGCGAGCTCGGTCGGGTACTCCGCTGCGTCCTCAATCAACCCTAGCTTCTAACGGATCCTCCGAAAGAATCTCATCGTAGGCGTTCGATCCACCAGAACGAAATCGAACAGGCTGATTGAAACTTCATCGAACTGATTTGAGAATTTTCCACCTAAAAATCAAAAAAATACACTTCATTGACTAAGTATGCGGTTATAATGTGTCTTCCAAACAAAGACTCGTTTATTTGAGGTTGAAAACGGTCCGGAGGTGAATGTGCTGAATGTACGAAGATGGCTAAACACAATCGCGGTGCTGTTGATAGCGCTGGCGGTCCCCTGGTTAGCGGTGATCAATGCCTGTAGCGGAGAAGGGGAAGGTTCACCGGACGACCCAGCGGACGATGATGACTCATCAACGGACGGAGATGCTGACGGCGATGGTGACGGCGACGCTGATACAGACGCAGATGGGGATGCGGATACAGATGCCGATAGCGATGCGGACGGGGACGCAGATGGGGATGCCGACACCGACGCCGATAGCGATTCAGATTCAGATGCCGACGGTGACGCGGATGCGGACGCAGACGGGGATACCGACGCAGACGCTGATTCGGACTCAGATACGGACTCAGATACGGACAGTGATGCCGATAGCGATTCAGACGCTGATACAGACAGCGACAGCGATGGGGACACGGATTGCGAGCCAACGGCAATTTGGGGGGAGGACGGTACCCTCGAAATTGGCCAGTCCGCGCCCAACTGGCAGTTCGACGGCATATATGATCGCAACCACGACGGCCAAATTGACGGCAGTGAGCTAGACGAGACCATCTTTAATTTAGAAGATGTATTCTGCGATGACTTTCAATCAGTGCTCTACATTGTGGGCAACGAGGCGTGAGCGAACTGTGCTGTCTGGCTGGATGAATTAGTTAATTCATCAGACCTGCTAGACGTGATGAACGATTATGAGAGCGCTTTTTTGGGGATGTACCACGACAGTGGTCAACTCGGCCCGGCGACCGAATGTTACGGTTACTTCAATCCCTACTTTGAAGTGGGGTACTACGCTCGCAATGACTACGCCGACTACCTGCCGGCATCCAGTTCGGGAGCCGTGTCCCTGTGGGCCGGTGTGATCGATCTCAATACGGGAATACTGATCGACGCCTACGAAGACGATACGTTCGGCCACGAACGAATGATCGCCGCTATCAAGAAAGCTTATCAGCAGAAGTACAATTTATAAGGTTAGGTAATCAGGGGCTAGGGCACGTAGAGCTTGGAACCGCTTCCACAGATCTTGCACTCGGGACCAATTGTCATCGTCTGTGTCTAGCTCGCTATTGCAGGAGTAGGTGCAGCAATTTTGTCCATCGAACATGTGTCCAAAACCGTCTTCCAAACCATCCGGACCGTCCACGCTGCAAATCTCTTCACCCGCCGAGGAATCGATACCAAATCGATTGAACGCGTAGCATGTGGTTACCGGTACCCAGACGAGTCGCGAGCCAGGCTCGGCTATATCTCTTTCTTCGCATGCGACACCGTTAAAAGGTGTTTGCGCCGTTGAGCAGCTCCTCAAACAAGTTGCGTGAAATCCTCCGATAAAATCTTGCGCACAGAGATATCCACTATCGCAATCAGCAGAAGTAGTACACTGCCATGTATCGTGATCCACCCAACAAGTGCATACATGATCAGGTGTGCAAGCCCCCAACGGTGATTTGAAGGGTAAAGGAAGCTCCGTATCTGTATCAATATCTGTCTCGCTGTCGGTATCCATTTCCAATAAACAATGCTCATTGGTAAGGCATTCGACACATCTACCCGAAGAAGTATCGCAGATTGGAGTCAATCGGTATTGATTCTCGCACAGGTCTTCCACATTACAATCCACACATTGAAACTCCGCTCCGCAAATAGGCTGTTCCTGAGCACAGACTTCTGGTCCCGTGCAACAGGTGCCGCCCGCGGGACAACAGGTGTCGTTGTTGCAATTGTCGGATGCGCAATCGCTGGGCTCATCACAGAAACTGCCGTTGTCGAGGTCTGGGACACAATCTCCGGCTTCGCAGTGATAGTCTGCAATGCAAAATTGATTCTGCTCAACCGCTGTGCCGCAATCCTCGACACGTTGATACACATCTGTATTGCACACGAACAGATCACAATGGCTTGTATTCACTTCGTTGCAGCAATTTCCCCCGTCGTCGCAGCGAACCTGGTTGTTGCAGTGTTTGGAAAGACATTCGAACTGAAAAAACACTGTCCCCAATTACCCGCTTAGAAGAGTGCGAAAAAAGTTGAAACTAGAACCGAAACGTCTGCGGGCTGTCCCACCGTCCGGCATCCACATGAATTCTCTTCGCTGGGAATTAGTTCCTCCTCCGGATCGTCGTCGTCCAAATCTGAGTCCGAATCTGAGTCCGAGTCTGAATCCGAATCCGAGTCTGAGTCCGAGTCTGAATCTGAGTCCGAATCTGAATCCGAGTCTGAGTCCGAGTCTGAATCTGAGTCCGAATCTGAGTCCGAATCTGAATCCGAATCTGAATCCGAGTCTGAGTCCGAGTCTGAATCTGAGTCCGAATCTGAGTCCGAATCTGAGTCCGAGTCTGAATCCGAATCCGAATCTGTGTCAGTGTCTGAATCTGTGTCCGAGTCTATATCGGTGTCCGAGCCGATGGCAAAGTCCCAAATCCCCAGGCCCCAAGTGGAGAATCTCATCACGTTGATGGACTCTATGTATTCGCAATGTTGACCGTAGAAGGCGGGACCCATGCCCGCGGATAGATCAAACCACTGCTCCAACTCCACCGCAAACACATAGGGACCATACTTGGTAGACGCAAAAACAAACTTACCGTCTGGAGTGCCCTTCATGCAGTTCGTACTGGCGTTGGGGTAGACTCCCGAAACATCCTGCCATGAAGATCCACCGTCTTTAGAAAAAACTGAGACGACACTGTTGTTCGATGGTGATGCAAATAGAATAAGATTTTCGTTGACCGGAGAACACCAGCCGCCACCTTTGTTATTCTCTGACCAAATTCCATTGGTGGTACCGAGGGGCGTCTGGGTGCCACTGTTCCAATTGTCACCTCGATCGGTCGATCGATAGACGGTTCCGGCTTCGAGCGCCCATATTTTATCCGAAGTAATAGATTGCGCCAGAGCAGATACGTAGCCACCGGCTGCAAAGTTGGTTTCTTTGCCGGTGAGACTGGAACCGTTCCACTCTGCCCGTTGAAGATTTTGAGCCAGCACCCATACTCTCTGCCCCGGTGCCTTTTCGTCGACTACCCCGTAGGGCCAATACCCTTCGCCGGAAAACTCAGTAAAGTTGTCACTATTGAGGTTTTCTTGGCCTTTAAAGTCATCTCCTGTGTACAGAGGGAATGGATAATAGACTTTGCTGGAATCGAATGACCATCCAGTGACTCCGTCTGCGGTTATTGCCGTGCTACCATCTCCATATGGACCTTGCCGCACATTCAGAGATTGCACCCCGGTATTGGTGGTGGTTTGCACACCTTGGTCCTGAGTACCTACAACCATGTGGTCCGGGTTTTTGTGGCCCGTCATCAGTCCGGCGCGATAGGTTTCTCGGGAAGGAACGCCGTAGAGCGTGATGTTGTAATAGGTATCGGAGGGATAATCGTCAAAGGCGTAATCAATCCACTCTCTGTAAGACTTGAACAATCCGCCGTCAGAGCATCGTATCGTCAGCAAATCATCGTTTGCATCGTAAAAGAAATGGGATGCTTGGAAGTCCGGATGATAGCGGATGCGGTGCCGGGTTTCTGGGTCGCCAATGACTTGATAAAATCCCCAGTTGTCATAATCATGCGCAGTGCTGGTCAACCCGTTGCTGGAATAGACGGGGTGGGTGTAGCCGCCGGTAACAATCTCGGGGTTCTCCGGATGCACGGCCAGATATTCCATTGATACTCCCGCTGACATCTCCCCGACAGAACTGTAGTATCCCCCCTCTGGATATTTCTGTGTCCAACCGGCCCCTTGATTGCTGGAAGAGAAATACTTTGAATCCACTGTCACGTAGAACTTTCGGGTATCTCCGGCGATGGCGCATCCCTTGTTGTCACCGGGCCAGGGAAATGAACCAACTGAGTTAAAGCTGGTACCGGCACTATTGAGCTTCAAAAATTCCCCAGCGCGCACCATGTAAACATTGGACGACCCCGGTTGACTATCGTACCTAGGCGAGTAAACACGACTCTGCTTGCTGGAGCTAAATGTTTGAAGTGTAGTAAATGACTGTCCTCCGTCGTCAGATACATACACCTTTGTACCATCCACTGCATATACCCGATTGCTGTCTTGTCTGTTTACCGCAGTTCCGTGTATCTCGTCGGGCAATCCTGTGGAGGGAATCCAATCTGTGCCGTCACCATCGCTATAGGCCACCGGGCCGTTTTCTACGGTGGCAACAAGCCGAGTTTCCCCATCGAATTCGAACGCAAGTAAATGGCGAAAGCGGTTGGGATAGTGGCGATTGATGAGAGTGAAATCATCTCCTGCGAGGGAACCCTTATATATGAAATGAAGGCCGCCATAGTGACCACAAGTAACACCGTAGATGACATCTGTTCCGTCCAGCATCTCGGCAAACTGCCAGCAACCCGGCATATTTCTGGGCCCCCTGGATTTCCAGACTCCCACTAAGGTGTCATCAGCGTATCTCTCCACCGGATCGGCATCTTTACTTTTGGGAGGGGTTAACGCGAGTTTGCGCCTCAATGCCTGTTGGTGTTCTCTTGCCTCTTCCGCTGTCCAAGCACGGTTCTTCTCGGGGTCATACTCGTCTTCTTCTTCGTGCTCGAGGGACACTAGAGTGGGTCGTATGGGGTCGACTTTCTCTTCATCGATATTTTGTGTTCGAAAATCCCAGTCACGGGACAAGAAGAACACACTGGCTGTTATGGCGCCGGTGTAGATAATATATAAGGAGTACTTTAGTAACGCTTTCATCGATACTCTCCTTCGTTTTCACCATAAAGTGTTTCTGCACTTGGCAGGCGCCGAAACCCGCCGTAGTTAAGAAAACTCTGGTGTTCTTTAGTCACTACCCCATTGGCATTATAGCATGAAATACTCAGACATAGGTGAAATAAAAGGCCTCTTGAGACCAACCGTCAAGCAGTTTGCCCCGATTTGAAGCGTTGAATGGGCCGTGGTTTCTACTATTTGTTTGACATCTTCGTCTTTGAGCGTGCGAGCGCGGTCGAGAAACGTCTCCAGGTGTTCGAGCAAGATCTGGTGCAGCAGCTCCTGCTCGGGTATCCGGCGCTGGTAGGAAAACGCTTCATACTGTGGGGCGACAAGCATAGCCCTGGCAATACCGGCAATATGTGGGCCAGCTTTCGCGCCAATTGGAACATCACGTAATCCTTAGGTTTATTCATGGCTTCCAGCATTCTGGGGTGGCGAGAAAGGTGGCGAAGCGGCGAAACCGCCGGCGGCGAGTCTGTAAATCCAGCGCTCAGTCAGAACCAATGCTGGCACCCCGGGGGGCTGTGGGCCCGAGAATATGACGAAAAGTTACAGATTTAAAGTGGACCCCATTGTCTAGACCAAAAGTCGCTTATTTTTAGGTTGTGTAGATCTTCTCTCCCCTTTCACAACGCGAGCAAAATAGCAGTTCTCGAACCCGGTCCTCCATTGAACAACACAAATAGCGGTTTGTTTTCATATGAAATACTGAAGATGACCATATGTATTTTTAACAAGCCATTCACCTTCTGAACTATGCTGCAATAGCTATGATTTTACAATCCCATGATAATTGCTGATTTGATTCGATCAAATAGAACGTAAGAGAACGTAAACTCACATTCGATAGTTGACGGCACTTATTCGCAGAACTACAATTTTCATCGGAGGTGTAGGCATGACGTACTTCAAAACGATCTTCATTACCCTGATCGCTGGACTGGCATTATCGATCACATCGTTTAATTGCTCCGATGGTAATAACGGCAGTGGCGGTGGCGACAGTGACATTGATATTGATGCTGATACTGATTCGGATTCGGATACCGAGTCCCCAGAGGTATGTGGCGATGGCTATGCAAACGTGTTCGAAGAGTGCGATGGTGATAGTTTAAACGGATATACCTGTGCTGACCTGGGTTTTTCAGAAGGTATATTGGCTTGCACAGATGATTGTCTATTCGACACATCTGGTTGCGGCGACCCATCAGCTTCTATTTGCGGTAATAATATACGAGAATCAAACGAGCTATGCGACGATGGCGACACAGTAGCTTGTGACGGTATGTGCTCACCTGATTGCGAGAAATTCGAGCATCCTGATAGTTGGTGTCCAAGCCTTGAAAATCCAGAGGGGATGGAATCATACGATGACCCTCTCGCTCCACCTATTAAAATTTGGGTGCGACAATCAGATCCGAAAACAGTCGAACTACATTGGCTGCCATCTCCTAGCGACAACATAAAATCCTATGAAATAAATAGAAACAATATCGCGATCGTTGTTGTTGACGCCGACGTCTTTAAATATACCGACAGCAGTGTATCGAGTGGTGAAACGCATAGATATCGAGTAACCGCTAACAACAGTAGCAATCAACAATCGAAACCAAGTTTGGAAGTCGCAATATTGGTTAACGAATTCTCCGGTAGAAGAGCCCCTCCTTTCGAAGGCGTTGAGGATCCTAAAATGGAGGATCCTCCTACAACTACAACGCAGGTAGTACTTCCCAAGAACGTAGGTCAACCCTACTGGTGGAGAGATCCAGGACCTAATTATATTGTACCTAATTCAGACGATTCACTAATGTTATGTTGGAACGATGATGACACAAAAGTTCATCTTGCGAAAATCGGTAACGACCTAGCCACCCTCGAATATGACGTTATTGTTCCAGACGCAAATGAATGCAATGGCTTGGCCATTAACGACATTGAGCATGTGGCGGTGTACGTTCGTAGGTTTCTATCCGAAGGATCGAGGGGAGATGTGGTGGTTTTGAGAAGCCCTAACAGCCCTCCCGAATCAAATGGAGTTTTGAACTCACCTCCGGTTATTGAATGCGCATCTGATGGAACTAGCCATTCGAGTAGTATCAGTGACGATGGAAAGGTAATTAGAAGATGTATTGGTCAGACCAATTCTGGCTTTGAAGGGCGGATGGTATTTGGAAAAAACCCAGTGGGTCTCAGCTCGACCGATGGTGGAAGCACTGCGTATAAAGGTGGTGTGTTCCTGGTTTTCTCAAAGATAAACGACGGTGGTCACGATGCTGCAAACTCATGGCTGGTGGCTGATACTGACGATTTGAACTATTTGTATTCTCAAAGCGGAGTTGGCTCATCAAATGCCCCGGGTGGAAATGGATGCGGCCACAGCCTAGAAGAACGCGCAGCATACAATCCCTCAATAGGAATGTTCTCCAGGGTTTGTAGGGCCGAGGCATATTCCGGTGGATCCCTTCGCGTTTCCAGAGGTGGCGGCCACAGCACCATTTGGGCCATACCATTTGAATATGGTCAGGATAGTCCCAACGACACTGGCGGGTTAGTTCCCTTCGAGGATGGTTTTGCAATGAGCATGACCAGCCATATTGATGATCAAATGCGCGGAAGCAGGTGGTCCGAGCGTTCCAACAGAAACCCATACATGGAAAACCCGCCCCATTGTTGGTACTTTAGAGACAATAGTGCTCCATCGGAATTCATATTCATGAGAATGCCCCCTTGTTTTGATTACAATCAACCAGTTGGATGCCAGTATTATTATGGCTTTAACGCGGCTCCCATATTTCTCACAAAAACTCCCGAGCCGGAAATCGTACCGCACATACAACGAATAGGCAGTGATAGCAAAGGGCTATTCCTCGTTGCATGGGACACTGTATTTGCTACATCAACCAAGCATTATGTCGCGATAATCGACGGCAACGGCAACTTCGTAAGATGGCCTCAATCAATTCCCGAGCGCTTCCCAGTTCACGATGAATTCGCATGGATGAATAGTGGAGATGTGGTTTGGGCATATGTGAACACCGATGTAGCAAACAACCAACTCACAATTGTTCGATGGGAAAAACCCTAGCTAAAACAGGAATCACACAGCATTAATGTAGTCACTTTCGTGAATGAATTTGTGTTTCAAGCGGACACAAATCTTACTGCCGTAACTACTTATAAAATGGATGCGGTCGCTGATGTGGGCGGAGCCGTCGAAGTAGTGCTCGTGAACAAAATTATTGTGAAATCCGAACCGAGCGGAGTACCACTCGCCAGAATCTGATTTGTAATCAATTCGATTCGAGGCAAATGCCTTGCTCCAATCCCCACCCGGTGCATGCAAAAATCTGTTGGGTCCGCTATCGAGAATTTTGAGCCCGTACTTGCCACCTCTCCAATGGGTATAGCTCGTCTCCGTTGTCCACGTTATATCGGCCCAATCATCCGCGTCACCGTACGGAGTACTCGATACTGCTAATGTGTAGTAGCCTGAGACGCCTACGCGATTCTTGCCGATTGCTTGTTCTTCCTCATACGGCTCGAGATTTTCCTCATAGTACTCTTCATACGAGCAGAGGCCCAGCATGCCGGCAAATAGCAACAATCCCAAAACGTTTCTTCTCAAGTGCATTATTTCGCTCCCAATCCTATGGGCGTTTGCCCGGGTGGTTTTCCTGCCGGTGTGTACCGGCACTTGCTGCAACTGAAATTTCCGTGCCAAGGTTTTGGCCCGGTCAACTGGCCTATTTGATGACCATTTCGGGTGGGATGATCGAACCCGCCTCTACGCTCGTCGTGACGGCTCCGAACTACTCGTGCCATTGATTTTTCGAGCACTTATCGGCGGCTGACCAGTCCCCTTAGTAAAGTTTCTCTTTGTCGATGGCAATCGGTCTCAGAATACAAAAAATAGAAGAGTTCGGCGGATGTTACGTTACATTGAGGAATAGTGATCGCCTCGGATACATTTCGAGGTTACATTTGAATCAAAGACCGATTTATTGGGGGGCTGACGGTGGCACCTGTTGTGGGCTCTCGCGATGATCGGCTCCGCGTAGCCGACGTACTTGGCATCTACTAGGGGCAATCATGATAGACTGTTGCTCCCCGATCAATCAGGGCCTGAATCTGCTGCCGCACACTCGCGTCGTCGCAGTCGATGGGATTATAGCGAATGCTTACATTATCTCCAATGCCGATCCCAGTGTTATCGACTAATGGTGAGATGTCGCTGATTTGGTTGTATTGCATCCGTAAATAGTTCAAGTTGTCCAAACCGCTAAGCGCGCTGATGTCACTGACGTGATTTTCATTAAATCGTACAGGCAGGCGCATGGCCGACACTGCCGCGCGGTTGGTGGACAACGTCTTTCCGACGAACGCTCCGGTGAGGCAATGGGTGATCAGCCTCCCCATCGAGATCAGATACCGGTTGTCCTACGACGGCAAGCTGCTCTCCGATTTGCTCGCGGTGTTCCTGCGGGTCGTCAGGGGATGGTACTACAGGAAGGTCAAGGAAGCCGGCCATGAAAACATCCGCTACGGTTCGGTTACGTTCGCCCAGCGTTTTGGCTCCAGCTTAAACAGCAATCCTCATTTTCATGTTTTGCAGCTCGACGGGGTGTACACCGCTGGCGAAGGCGAAGACATCCCGGTCTTCATTCGGGCCCCAGAGCTCACGGAGGACGATGTTCGGCAAATCGTGGAGACGACCGCCCATCGAGTGATCCGCCTGCTTCAGCGTCGCTCAATCCTCGATGACGGCGACTATGACCGGCTCGCGGATGAGTATCCCGTGCTCGCCGGGATGACCGCTGCCTCGGTGCAGGGGCTGGTAGCCACGGGAGAGAGGGCCGGGATGCGTGTCCGCCGAGTGCTCTCGAACCCCGCCGAAGCGGTGCGGTAATCGAGCGCGCCAGCTGACAGGAGGTTTATCGTTTACCGATGAGAAATATCGATTATAGCGATACCAATCGTTGACGGATTGGGACGGATTTGGGCGGATTGCCGCGGATTATGCCGACTGGTCCGCTTTTCGTGCGAGCCACCAGTCGGTGAAGAGGATGCCGATCATCACCAGGATGTAGAGGGTCAAGGTCCAGCCCATCCAGCCGATGGCAAAGTACCGGGATCGTTCGGTTAGTTCGGCCACCCAGGTGACGAGTTCGATCATCAGCAACAGCGCCAGTCCCAGGGCGTGCATCGGTTTGTGAATGCGGTGGGCATGGGCCACAATCACACTCATCCGCATCACATAGTAGTAGTACGAGGCGATGCTGAGCAGGAAGAACGGAATGAATCCGAAGAGCACCGCCTCGTGATCTTTCAAGCGCGTCGCGCCGATGCCCAAGAGGATCAGCAATGCAAAGGCGATGGCGTACTTGAGGCCCACCTTCTCCCCCACTTCGAGCTTTTTCTCCTTGGGGATGTAGCCCTTTTTCGTGCCGTGGGTGTTGTCGAAGACGAGCGCAGTGCCCAGACCACACCGTTGGGAGGAGAGGTTTTCCGGTTTCAGATGAACCGCCATATCGCTGAAATGTCTGGAGAAAGAACTGGCCCCGTCCGTTGCCATCGCCGCACCGGTGCCGACCGCGATGGTCAGGAGCATCACCCCGGCCATGATCCAGTAGTGCTGCGGCACACCGCGGCGAATCCGTTCGATCGGTTTGCTCCAGGGAACAGAGCGGTGGGCAATCACGCCGTGGATCCCCTTGGCGATGAGGCCGAACATGAACACGGCGGGAAAGATGCGCATGCAGGTGGCATAGCCGAACATGAATCCGGCGGTCTTGTAGCGCTCCTTCTTCATGAACGCGGTGCCGGCGATAAGGGCCGCGAGCCAATCGTAGCGAAAGACCGACCACCCCACCACCGGCCAGCGAAAGGAGTAGCTGACCCCCAAAAAGATCAGGGCGAAGGCCAGCGCGTAGGGACCGAAAGCCCAATAGATCGCGGCCAGCATGGCGATGAACAGCACCAGATCGACGAGGCAGAGCAGCTTGAGGTCGTCGATATCCACCATGTTGCCCAGGGCCCGCCCCATCATGTTCCAAATCGGAGTGGCGTTGTACCCCCGGTCCTGCAAAATGGTCTTCCACTTCGATGTGGCGATTTTCGGTTGAATGTAGACGTAGTCCGAGACAAATTCCTGCCACCGCTTCTTCGAAAATTTGGCGCGGATTTCATCGGTCATTTCAAGTGCTTGGGACCGCTGACGATACTCGTGATTGGCCGCGTGGCGGTACTTGGTGATTCGCCCCTCGAACCGATTGACGGTCTGCGCGTCGGCGATGATCAGCGCCGGATAGAGGTTGTCGTAGCCCAGCTCGTCGGAATACTTGGCGTTGATATAATAGTGTAAAATGTCGTATTCATCGTATTTGTCGAAAATGGTGGGCAGGGAAAACCTGAAGTAGTTGCCCGCGGACATCACCGCGAAGAATAACAGCGCGGCGAGAAAGATCTGCTTGGCCGACCAACTGAACTTGCCGATTCGCAAAAAATCGGATTTCTCCAGCAGGGGGGCGGTCGCTTCGTGGCGTTCCAACTTGCGAAAGATGAAGACCCCGGCAACGGCGATCACCGCGCTCGCGGCGAGTCCGATTTTGACCAACTCTACGAAGGAGATGTTCATGACTGCTCCTTGTCCGTACCGTCACCGGCGTTGATCGGATCGCCGCGGCGCTCGTTGAACCACTTGACGCCCAAGAAAACCATCATCGTGATGGTGTAGAGGGTCAGCAGAATTCCCATCACGCTGATCAGGAAGTAGCGATTGCCGGCGTTGAGGTATTGAGACGCGTGGCAAAACAGTTCGATGCCGAACAGGATGAGCAGGGCGACGACGTTTCGCGTTTTGGACAGATCGGCGGCGTGAATCACTATCGCCGTCATGCGCATCGAATAATAGTAGTACGATGAGGTGGTCAGCCAAAAATAAGGAATAACCCCCAAGCCGAGCACCTCCCAATCTTTGAGCCGGGACATGAACAGGCCCAGCACGAGCATCGCCACCAATCCAATTACGCGCACCGTGGATTCCGCTTTCTCGACGAACAGTCGCTTTTCGTCGGAGATCAGCTTCTGATCGGTTTCACCGCGATAGGAGAGAGCGATCACCAATCCCTGGCGCATCGAGGAGAGGTTGTGGGGTTCCACATGGGCGATCATGTTCTTCAGGCTGCGTTCATGCGCTGCCAGGCCATCCCTGGCGATGGATGCCCCGACCAGGATCACCACCGTGACGAGAAAGCCCAGGGCCATCTTGTAGTACTTGGTCGGCACCCGCTGCCAGATGCGCTTGAGCGGTATGTCGCGGCGAGTGAACACCGCGTGAACCCCCTTGGCCACGATGCCAAAGAGCCACAAACCGGGAAAGTACCGCATCAGGGTGGCGTAGGCGAAAAACGCACCGCCGGCGATGTGCTTTTCCTTTTTGACCATGCAGATGCCGAGCACCATCGTGGCGAACCAGTCGTAGCGCAAAAAGGCCCAGGTGATCGTGGGCCAGCGGAAGGAGTAGCTGACCACGATGAAGATCCAGGCAAACAGAAAGGTCTCGGCGCCGAAGGCCCAGGCCACCGCGCCGAGCATCACCAGAATCCAAACCAGATCAATGAGCGTGCAGGCCTTGATCCACTCCACCGGGACCACCGAGGCGATGGGGCGGGCGATCAGCACCCACACCGGTGTGCCGTTGAAGCCGTGATCCTGGAGCAACTGGCGGTACAGCGGACAGATCAGCCGTTTGGAGACCCGTTGAATGTATATCGCATCGGCGACAAACTCCTTCCACCGCTTTTCCGAGAAGCGGGACTTGACCTCTTTCTCGCGGGCCAGGGCGTGGCGGATCGGGCGACGTTGGTAGTCGTTCTCGTCCTGAAAGAGATAGATCGGCGCCTTGCCCGGACAGTACTCACCCACCTCGTGATCGGCGATGATCAGCGCCGGCAGCAGGTTGAACGACCCGAGCTCGTCGTAGTATTTGGCATTGACGTAATAGTGCAGCAGATCATATTCGTCGTAGCCATCGACGATCAGGTTGGTGTTGTAGCGGTTGTAGTTGATAGTGCCGAACAGGGCGAACAGCAGCAACGCCACCCACAGGGTTTGACTCGCATTGAGAGACAAGCGGCCGATTTTGATGATCGGCGTCCGGGTCATGTACTCCCGTGCGGCCTCATCCTGGCGGGCCCGCGCTTTCAGCCGAGCCAGCACAAACCCGATCACCACAGCCAGCATGGCACCGGCCGCGAGTCCGACCTTGACCTGCTCTGTAAATGCACGAGTCGTCATGTTCAATACTCCTTAAATGATTATTCGGTGCTAGGGGCACGTGTACCCATCGCGCTCCTGGCCCGGCGGAATGAAGCGGTCAGGGGGAATGGGGACGGGTTTGGCGTCTTTTTTCGACCAACCGAGGAGCACTCGGGCCTGAAGTCTGTGCTCGGTGTACTCCACGCGAATGCGGCGCAAGCCCCGTTTGAGCGGTTCAGTTGCTTTTTTAATGCGAAAGGCATGGGTGCCTCCGTTGTCGACGACCAATTGATCGTCGACGTATACCAAAATCCCGTCATCCGCTCCAGCGGCCAAAACCATTGACCGGTTTTTATCCACGATCAAGCAGCCGGTCCATCGAATCGAGAAATTGTTGACCGGCCAGTGCTGCAACGGTGCACCGGCTTTCCAGGCGAAATCGATATTGGGGTCGATACGCTCCAATCTTTTACCGGTGAAATCCCGATTTGAAAAGTAGGTACCCCTAAGACCCTCTCTTTCAGTGAGCCAATCGACGAGCAAAACGCCGGCGATCACAGTGATAATCAGCGCCAGGGCACCAAAAGCGAACCAGGTGAGGCGCTGCTGCACCCGGGGATGGCGGTGCCCCCCCCACAACCGATGGCTGTGTTGCCAGTACTCGAGCGAGTCGACTGCGGCGTGGAGGTCCTTGAGGAGTCGGCGGGCCTGTCGGCGATCGAGTTCGACGGCTCCCCCGGTGCGGTACTGGCGATAGGCCGTTTCGAGCGCCTCGAGTGCCGCGGGTGGGGAGTGAACCAGGAGTGGAGGGGAAGATTCGGAAACCGAACTCCGGTCATCGGCGGGCTTCTCGTCCCGCCCGGCGAGCAGGCCCATCGCGGCAGCCACTGCCTGCCATCCGTCGCGCAGGGCGTAGACCGCCTCACCCGGGGGCATGCCCGCAGTGTTGAGCAGCCGGTGGGCCGCAGCGGTTCTGGAGCGGGCCATCCCCAGCCAATCGTTGAACTCTGTGATCATGCGCCGGTGAGCATCCCTGTTAGGCCGAGACGAGTTCATGGCGAGGACCTCTGTAAAGGCGCAGAATCCTGCGGCGGCGAATGATCCTGCGCTGGCGAAAGATCTTGTGATGGGGGTCTCTTCGATGGGGGCTCGGTGGTATCTTTTTTCTTGTTTTTCGACGCTTTTTCATGGGCCTTGACGAACTTGCGGGATACCCCGCGCCAACTCGGGGAGAGCCGATCCCGCAGCAGGGCCTGTTGGTAGTAGAACAGCGCCCGGGGGTTGTCCCCCAGCTTGCGATATGCTCGGGCCATCATGTAGCCGGAGACCGGACGGCGTTTCAGCGTCCGCTCGTTGTACAAACGGTCCACCTTGCGGTAGGCCTCGATCGACTTTTGCGGGTCGGTGTTGCTGAGCCGGCGGCCCAGCTTGGCCGCACAGGTCACCGAATCGGGAAAGTGTCTCAAACAGGCGTTCCAGTAGGTCTCTTCACTTTGCCAGTAGGTGCATTGTACAAATGTCTGTACGCTGTGCCAGACCAGGTACAGGCCCATCAGCACGACCGCGACCCGGCGGCCGGTAAAGGAGAGGCGGGAGAGCAGCAGGCCGAACACCTGAATCAGCGCGACACAGAAAAAGGCCAGGGGAATCCAATCGAACC